>NZ_JBFAGV010000001.1:0-423522 GCF_040653855.1 Streptomyces sp. NPDC050856
GGGCGGCCGCGCGCGCGTGCGGGGGGGGTGTGCCGGCGGGCCTGTCGCGGGCGGGGGGGGGCGCGCCCGGTCCGGGGCGCCCCGCCCCACTGGCGTACGTGGGTGCGGGGCGACGGCTACCAGGCGGGCTTCGCGGCCTTCTCCGACGGCAGGAGCAGCCACAGCGCCACGTAGAGCAGGAACTGCGGTCCCGGCAGCAGGCAGGAGACCAGGAAGATCACCCGCATCGTCGTGGCCGAGGTGCCGAAGCGCCGTGCCAGCGCTGCGCACACTCCGCCGATCATCCGTCCGTCGCGGGGGCGGGTCAGTGCGGCCATGGTGGGCTCCTTAGTCGGGCGGTGCCGAGGGAGCCGCGGTGTCGGGCTCCCGATGACTCCATAGTCACCCCTGGGGCCCGGACAAAACGTCGGACTACGGGGCGATACCGACCCTGGGAATCGTCGGGGTCGCACCCTGAGGCGTGTCCTCCCGCAGCAGGGCACCGCCCCGTCCGCGGCTCCCTGACAAGGCGGACCCCCGGTCCCTGCGGCGCAGCCGGGCCCGCCAGGCGGGCACCACGGCCAGATGGGCGAGCGCCACCCCCAGGGTGTTGAGCAGCAGGGCGTCGACGTCCACCACCCGGCCCGGCACCGCGGTCTGCAGCAGCTCGATGCCCAGCGACACCAGGGCGCCGGCGGCCGCCGTACGGACCAGGGAGGCCCAGGGGGCGACGTCCAGGCGGCCGTCCGCCATGGGCAGCAGCACCCCCAGGGGGGCCAGCAGCAGCAGTCCCTCACCGATCCGCCGGACCGCCTCGGCCCAGCCCAGCGCCAGGTCCGCCCTGATACCGGCGAACGGCTCCAGATTGGCCGCCGTCACCCACATCACGTCCAGTGGCCGGAGCGTCAGCCATCCCACGAGCACCAGATGGATGAGGAGGAGGACGAGCCCCGCCGCACGGAAGTGGAGAGCGGCACTGCCGCCGGAACCTTGACGCTGCACGCCCCCCAAGACGCGGCCCGCGGCGGGATCGGTTCCGTCTCCCCGGCACCGGCCGGGACGGGCGGTCAGGGCGACCGGGTCGGCACGGCCGACTCCGGACGCTCCCGGATCCCGGCGCTGCACTGGTAGTGGCGCACCGGATAGTCGCCGGGCCCGCCCAGCACCACGGTCCCGCCGGTCACCGCCGTGCCGTGCGTGGTGCCGTTCTCCGCGTAGGTGCAGACGATCTGCGACAGCGCGGCCGGCGGCAGGTCCTCCGGCTGGCGGCTGAGCCGCAGGGCCCCCGCCGGGTCACCGTCCCGGCTGCCCGACACGGTCAGCGGCGGCCGCACGTACGTCGTGAAGCCCGCCTCCCGCTCGGACCGGGAGGGCTCCGCCCGCAACTGGCCGAGCAGCGCGCGGGCCGCCGCGACACGGGCGTCCGCGCCCCTGCCGTCCGGTGCCGGAACCTGCCGGTCCACCGCCTCCAGACCCGACGCGCACATCAGGTACACCCGCACGGACACGCCCGGCCCGGGCGTCCGGCTCCCGCCGCCCTCGCCGGAGACGCTGCACGGCAGCCGGGAGGGGGCGGCGCCCCCGTCGACCGGCACCGTGGTGGTCCTGATGCCGCACCCGGTCACCAGGGCCGCGGCCAGCACGCCACCCACCAGGACGCCCGCCCCCCGCCGTCGGTACACCCTCACCGCGCGCCGCCCTCCTGGTCCTTGCCGTGTTCCTTGCCCTGGTCGCTGCTGGTCTGCAAACAGCGGGCGATGCCCGAGGCGTCGCGCGGCAGCCGCAGGACGAACACCGCGCCGTCGCCGTCCGGCGAGTTGGCCGCGGTGATGTCGCCGCCGTGGATGTGGGCGTTCTCCATGGCGATCGACAGGCCGAGACCGCTGCCCTCGGAGCGCGGGCGCGACGCGCTCGCCTTGTAGAACCGGTCGAAGACATGGGGCAGGACGTCCTCGGGGATGCCGGGGCCGTGGTCGCGCACCTCGATGATCAGGTCCTCGTCCCCGGTGCGCACCGAGACCCGCACCGGGGAGCCGCCGTGCTTGAGCGCGTTGCCGATGAGGTTCGCCAGGATCACGTCGAGGCGGCGCGGGTCCAGCCGCGCCATGATGCCGCGCTCCGCGTCCAGCTCGACCGCGTCCAGCCAGGCGCGCGCGTCCACACAGGCGGTGACCTGGTCGACGACGTCGACGTCGTCCAGGACGAGCCGGGCCGTGCCCGCGTCGAAGCGGGTGACCTCCATCAGGTTCTCCACCAGGGTGTTGAGCCGGCGGGTCTCGCTGACGACCAGCTCGACGGCGGGGGCGATCATCGGGTCGAGCGTGTCCCGCTCCTCCTCCAGCACCTCCGTCACGGCGGTCAGCGCGGTCAGCGGGGTGCGCAGCTCGTGCGACATGTCCGCGACGAAGCGGCGGCTGGACTCCTCCCGGGCGCTCATGTCGGCGACCTGCTTCTGCAGGCTCCGCGCGGCGTCGTTGAAGGTCCTGGCCAGCTCGGCCAGCTCGTCCGTGCCGGACACCCGCAGCCGGGTGTCCAGCTTGCCCTCGCCGAGCCGGCGCGCCGCCTCGCCCAGCCGGTGCACCGGACGCAGCACGGTGGTGGCCGCCGCCTGCGCCAGCAGCGCGGAGCCGATCAGGGCCAGCGCGGTGGCGATGGCCAGCGACCAGGCCAGCGAGCTGAGGTCCTGCCGCTCCGGCTCCAGCGACTTGTACATGTAGCCGGTCGGACCGCCGCCCACGATCCGCGTACCGCCCACCAGGTAGGGCGAGTTGCCCCGGGTCGTGCGCTGCCAGAAGAGGTGGTACGGGTAGGGGTTGGCGGAGTCGACGTCCTGCCGCTTGTTCACCGCGGCCCGCAGCGAGGCCGGTACGTCGTCCAGCGTGAACCGGTCCGGATCGGACACCCCGACGATCGGCTTGCCCTTGTCCCGCTCGCCCAGCAGCACCACGCCGTACCCCACGCCGCCGGAGGACATCTCCTCGGCGGTGCGCTGGAGCTCCTCCGGGGTCGGCCGCGGCGGCAGGGCGGCGGCCCGGTTCTGCATCTCCTGCCGGAAGTCGTTGAGCGCCGCTTCCTGGGTGCGGGTGAGCACCGCCTCGCGGTTGAGCCAGTAAGCGATGCCGGACGCCGAGACGGCGGCGAGCAGCGCGACGAGGGCGAAGACGACGACGAGCCGCAGCCTCAGGCTGGTCCACCGGACCCCCGCGCCCGGCGACTTCCTGGGTCCGTCGGTCACGAAGGTACGTCCAGCCGGTATCCGACGCCCCGCACCGTGCGGATCAGCGTCGGCGAGGACGGCACATCCTCCACCTTCGCCCGCAGGCGCTGCACACACGCGTCCACCAGACGCGAGTCGCCCAGGTAGTCGTGCTCCCACACCAGCCGCAGCAGCTGCTGCCGCGACAGCGCCTGGCCGGGCCTGCGGCTCAGCTCCAGCAGCAGCCGCAGCTCGGTGGGCGTGAGCTGGAGGTCGTCGCCGTTCTTGGTGACCGTCATGGCCGACCGGTCGATGACCAGCGAGCCGAACGTCGCCGAGTCCGTCGACTCCCGCTCGCCGCGCCGCAGCACCGCCCTGATCCGGGCGTCCAGGACCCGGCCCTGCACCGGCTTGACGACGTAGTCGTCCGCCCCGGACTCCAGGCCGACCACCACGTCGATGTCGTCGCTGCGCGCGGTCAGCAGGATGATCGGCAACTGGTCGGTGCGCCGGATGCGGCGGCACACCTCGAAGCCGTCGATGCCGGGCAGCATCACGTCCAGCACGATCAGGTCGGGCCGCTGCTCGCGCAGCAGTTTCAGGCCGTCCTCGCCCGTCGCCGCGGTGGCCACTCGGTGGCCCTGGCGTGACAGCGAGAGTTCGAGGGCCGTGCGGATGGCGTCGTCGTCCTCGATCAGCAACAGGAAAGGCACAGCGACATTCTGTCCCATGGTGGAGGGGGAGTTCGCCGGCCCGGAGCATTCCCACCTCTCCGGGAGGCCTGTGACACGCCTGTGACAGTCGGCGGACACCGCTATGAAGTGCCCCCGCCAAGCTGATGAGCACACGGACCGACCAACACTCCGACCGATGGGGGGCGCGAGATGAACGCACTGCACAGCACCACCTCAAGCGCAGTTGTCACGCGTCTCCACGACGTCGTGCGGAGCACCGGGAAGTCCGGCGCGGAAGGCGGCACCTCCCTGCTCGAGCGGAACAGGGAGCTCGGGGGAGGGCGGGGGTGTGTCCGCGGCGCCGGGCGTCAGCCCAAGGCGACCTGCATGGTCGCCGTCGCTGACGGGGGAGCGCCGTACGGGGAGGCAACGGGGGAGCGGACGAACCTCACGGAGGCGGAGTTCACCGCCTACGTGCGGGAACGCCGCGCCTCCCTGTACGCGACCGCCTACCACCTGACCGGTGACCGGTTCGAGGCCGAGGACCTGCTGCAGAGCGCGCTGTTCTCGACGTACCGGGCCTGGGAGCGGATCAGCGACAAGGCCGCGGTCGGCGGTTACCTGCGCCGCACCATGACCAACCTGCACATCAGCGCCTGGCGGCGCCGCAAGCTCAACGAGTACCCGACGGAGGAGCTGCCGGAGACGGCGGGCGACACCGACGCCATGCGCGGCACGGAACTGCGCGCGGTGCTCTGGCAGGCGCTGGCCCGGCTGCCCGAACTCCAGCGCACCATGCTGGTGCTGCGCTACTACGAGGGCCGTACGGATCCGGAGATCGCGGAGATCCTGGACATCAGTGTCGGCACGGTCAAGTCGAGCATCTGGCGTTCGCTGCGCCGGCTGCGCGAGGACGAGGTCCTCGGCTTCGGCCGTGACGAGGAGGAGTCCTTCGGCCAGTTGGTGGCCTGAGGACACGGGGGACGGCCGGGGCGGTGTCGGGGGACACCGGCGCGGCCGGCACGGGGGCAGGGCGCGGGGCCGGACAGGTCGGGGGGACTTGTCCGGCCCCGCGCTCCTGTGTGCGGCGGGCCCGCCCGTCAGGCGGCCTGCCGCACCGCCGGGGCACGGCAGCGCCCCGCCGCCGCGGCGGCCAGCCGGCCCAGGGCCTCGGCCTTGTCGCAGGGGTGGGCGCCCAGGGCGGCCTGGCGGGCCACGATGGAGCGTTCGGCGCGCATCAGGCGCCAGCCCCTGCGCAGCAGCAACGGCACCGACTTGCGGCCCTCGCGCAGGTCGCGCAGGAACCGGCGGCGGAAGGTGGTCGAGGGGCGGCCGCGCAGGCACAGGGCGTCCGCCAGCACCCCGTGCTCCTGGCACCGGGCCACGATGTCCGCCGCGAAGATGCCCTCGGCCACGAACAGCGGGGTGCGCTCCACGTCGAGCAGCTCGGTGCCCACGCGCGTGCTGGTGGCGATGTCGTACACCGGCACGGACGTGCGGCCGGTACGGCACAGCTCCACGATCGCGGCCACCGCCGCGTCCGCGTCCCAGGACGCGGGGGAGTCCCAGTCGGTGTCGGCGCTGCCCGGTACCACCGGGAGCGTCGGGTCGCCGTCCTCCTTGTAGAAGTCGTCGAGGCGCAGCACCGGCAGGCCGGTGCGGGCCGCGAGGGAGGACTTACCGGAACCGGAGGGGCCCGCGAGCAGCACGACGCGGGTCGGGAAGGGTTGGGGACTCACGGGACACCAGTCTGAACCATTCACCCGGTAGGGGGACCCCCTCCGGTACCCGTTGGTATCGAGCATCACATCTCCCATACGCTGCGTGCCCGACCCGTCACGTACGCGCAGGAGCTCTCATGGCACGTCACCCCTTGTTGCAGGCCGGGCTGACCGTATCCGCCCTCGGCGCGGTCCTCGGTGCCGCCGGAGGCACGGCGCACGCGCAGGACCTCGACACGGAGGCGGCCCTGCGGAGCACGGCGGGCGCGGTGCCGCACGCGGCGGCGCCCGTCAAGCAGCTCAAGGTCAACCCGCTCGCGCAGACCGGGGTCGACCCGCTCGACAACGGCGTGGGCACGCAGGTGGCCGACTTCAGGCCGGTCGACACCACGTCGGTCACCGGCTCGATGACCAGGCTCCCCGAACTGCCGGTGGCGGGCCCGCTGCTGGGCGGCGCGCTGCCCGGCTGAGCGGCATGCCCGGCGGAACGGCCGTACGGGAACGGCCCCGCTCCCCCCGGACGGAGGGGAAGCGGGGCCGTTCGTCACGGGCGGGTCCGCCGGTGGCGCGGGCCCGTCAGTAGGCGGAGCCGGAGGCGCCCAGGGAGCCCGTCGGATGCCAGACCGTCTTGGTCTCCAGGAACGCCGTCAGGCGGCGCGTGCCCGGGTCGGCGGCGAAGTCCTCGCCGTCCACGGCCTGGGGACGCAGCACGCGCTTGAGGTTGTCGGCGGCGGCGATCTCCAGCTCCCGGGCCAGCCCGGCGTCCGCGCCGGTCAGGTCGATGGCGTTGACGTCCTGGTGCGCGGCGAGGGACGGGGCGATCTCGGCCGCCCGGCCGGACAGGATGTTCACCACACCGCCCGGCAGGTCGGAGGTGGCCAGTACCTCGCCCAGGGACAGCGCGGGCAGCGGGGCCCGCCCGGAGGCGACCACGACCGCCGTGTTGCCGGTGGCGATCACCGGGGCGATCACCGAGACCAGACCCAGGAAGGAGGAGTCCTGGGGGGCGACGACGGCGACCACGCCCGTCGGCTCGGGGGTCGACAGGTTGAAGAACGGGCCCGCGACCGGGTTGGCCCCGCCGACGACCTGCCCGATCTTGTCCGTCCAGCCCGCGTACCAGACCCAGCGGTCGACGGCCGCCTCGACGACCTCGGCCGCCTTCGACTTGGACAGGCCCTCGGCGTGCGCCACCTCGTGCGCGAACTGGCTCCTGCGGCCCTCCAGCATCTCGGCGACGCGGTAGAGGATCTGGCCCCGGTTGTACGCGGTCGCGCCCGACCAGCCGCCGAACGCCTTGCGGGCCGCCACGACCGCGTCCCGCGCGTCCTTGCGGGAGGAGAGCGGCGCGTTGGCCAGCCACTTGCCCTTTGCGTCGGTCACTTCGTACACCCGGCCGCTCTCGCTGCGGGGGAACTTGCCCCCGACGTACAGCTTGTAGGTCTTGAGGACGCCCAAACGGTTGCCGTTGCTGTCAGACATCGAGGTACGCCTCCAGGCCGTGGCGGCCGCCCTCGCGGCCGAAGCCCGACTCCTTGTAGCCGCCGAAGGGCGAGGTCGGGTCGAACTTGTTGAACGTGTTGGCCCACACCACACCCGCGCGGAGCTTGCCCGCCACCGCCAGGATGCGGGAGCCCTTCTCCGTCCAGATGCCGGCGGACAGGCCGTACTGGCTGTTGTTGGCCTTGGCGACGGCCTCGTCGGGGGTGCGGAAGGACAGCACCGACAGGACCGGGCCGAAGATCTCGTCGCGGGCGATGGTGTGCGCCTGGGTGACGTTGGTGAACAGCGTCGGGGCGAACCAGTAGCCGGTGGAGGGCAGCTCGCAGGCGGGGGACCAGCGCTCGGCGCCCTCCGCCTCGCCGGTGTCGGCCAGCGCCTTGATGCGCGCCAGCTGCTGCGCGGAGTTGATCGCGCCGATGTCGGTGTTCTTGTCCAGCGGGTCGCCCAGGCGCAGCGTGGACAGCCGGCGCTTGAGGGCGTCCAGCAGCTCGTCCTGGATCGACTCCTGGACCAGCAGGCGGGAGCCCGCGCAGCAGACCTGGCCCTGGTTGAAGAAGATGCCGGTGACGACACCCTCGACGGCCTGGTCGATGGGCGCGTCGTCGAAGACGATGTTGGCGCCCTTGCCGCCCAGCTCCAGGGTGACCTTCTTGTCCGTTCCGGCGACCTGGCGCGCGATGGCCTTGCCGACGGCGGTGGAGCCGGTGAAGGCGACCTTGTTCACGTCGGGGTGCTCGACGAGTGCGGCGCCGGCGTCCCCGTAGCCGGGAAGGATGTTGACGACGCCCTTCGGCAGACCCGCCTGACGGCAGATGTCGGCGAAGAACAGCGCGGACAGCGGGGTCGTCTCGGCGGGCTTCAGCACGACGGTGTTGCCGGTGGCGAGCGCCGGGGCGATCTTCCACGCGAGCATCAGCAGGGGAAAGTTCCACGGGATGACCTGGCCGGCCACGCCCAGCGGGCGCGGGTTCGCGCCGTAGCCGGCGTGGTCGAGCTTGTCGGCCCAGCCCGCGTAGTAGAAGAAGTGCGCGGCGACCAGCGGGAGGTCCGCGTCGCGGGTCTCCTTGATCGGCTTGCCGTTGTCCAGGGTCTCCAGGACGGCCAGCTCACGGCTGCGCTCCTGGATGATCCGGGCGATCCGGAAGAGGTACTTGGCCCGCTCGGCGCCCGGCAGCGCCGACCACTTCTCGAAGGCCTTGCGGGCGGCCCGCACGGCCCGGTCCACGTCCTCGGGCCCGGCCTGGGCGACCTCGGAGAGGACCTCCTCCGACGAGGGGGAGACGGTCTTGAAGACCTTGCCGTCGGCCGCCTCGGTGAACTCGCCGTCGATGAACAGGCCGTAGGACGGCGCGATGTCGACGACCGAGCGGGACTCGGGTGCGGGTGCGTACTCGAACTTGTCCATGGTGATCAGTCCACCGTCACGTAGTCGGGACCGGAGTATCGTCCGGTGGCCAGCTTCTGACGCTGCATCAGCAGGTCGTTGAGCAGGCTCGACGCGCCGAACCGGAACCAGCGGTTGTCCAGCCAGTCCCCGCCGGCGGTCTCGTTGACCAGGACCAGGAACTTGACGGCGTCCTTGGTGGTGCGGATGCCGCCCGCGGGCTTCACCCCCACCTGTACCCCGGTCTGCGCGCGGAAGTCGCGCACGGCCTCCAGCATGAGCAGGGTGTTGGCGGGGGTGGCGTTGACCGCGACCTTGCCGGTCGAGGTCTTGATGAAGTCCGCCCCGGCCATCATGCCGAGCCAGGAGGCCCGGCGGATGTTGTCGTACGTGGAGAGCTCGCCGGTCTCGAAGATGACCTTCAGACGGGCGTCGCCGCAGGTCTCCTTCACGGCGCGGATCTCGTCGTGGACCTTCAGGTAGTCGCCCGCGAGGAACGCCCCGCGGTCGATCACCATGTCGATCTCGTCCGCCCCGGCGGCGACCGCGTCACGGACGTCCGCGAGCTTCACGTCGAGGGCGGCGCGGCCGGCCGGGAAGGCGGTGGCGACGGAGGCGACCTTCACGTCCGTGCCGGCCAGACCGGCCTTCGCGGTGGCCACCATGTCGGGGTAGACGCAGACGGCGGCGGTGCGCGGCGTGGTGCGGTCGGTCGGATCGGGATTGACGGCCTTGGCGGCGAGCGCCCGGACCTTGCCCGGGGTGTCCGCGCCTTCCAGCGTCGTCAGGTCGATCATCGAGATGGCCAGGTCGATGGCGTACGCCTTGGCCGAGGTCTTGATCGAACGGGTGCCGAGCGCCGCGGCGCGCGCTTCGAGGCCGACCGGATCCACGCCGGGCAGCCCGTGGAGGAAGCGGCGCAGCGTGCTGTCGGACGCCGTCACGTCAGCGAACGCGTGGGTGGGAGTGCCACCCTGCTCGAACGGAGTCGAGGGCTTGGGGGAGGTGGGCATGGTCACCAGAGGAGCATATCTACGCGCGTAGCGGCCTGTACAGCCCCGGATTCGGGCCACCCGCGAACCCGCTGGTGAGCGCCGGTACGAGGGGCTCCGGTGAGTCCGGTCACACGCCCGTGGCGGGACCGTCGGGACCCGCCACGGGGGCGGTGCGCCGCCCGCGCGACCGGGGGCGTCCGCTTCCCGCCGGGTCCGGTCCGCCGCCGTCCGCTTCCCGCCGGGTCAGGTCCGCCGCCGGGCGGGCCGGACCGGCCGGTACGACAAGGGGGCCCGTGCCGCCCAGTACGGCACCGGCCGGTGCCGTACTGCTCGGCCACCGCGGCACCGCCGACGGCCCCGCCGTCGCCGGGCCGGGCGCCGGGCCGGTGGCCGGTCCCGGACGGCGCCGCAGCCCAGCGCCGCGGTGGCCGCCGGGCGGGGGCGCCGTCTTCCGGGCGCGGCCGACACCGGCCGCCCGCCCCGGTCGGCGCGGCGGCCGGTCGGGCCGCCCGGTGGCGCCCGGCGGCCGGCGGCAGGACGGGCGGGAGACAGCCCGCCAGCCGGCAGGGGACACGTCGGCCCCGCCCGCCCCGTGCCATTGCCGGTGCCCCGCCGCGACGGGCCGGGCGGCGGGGACGGGGACCGGCACCGTCGTCCCGTACGCGGAGCTGATCGGCGGCTGAGGCACAATCTGCCCCATGACGACGCCTGAGCAGCCCGCCTACGCCGACCGCGCCTATCGCTCCCCCTTCGGGATGGTGGGCGGAGTGCTGTTGCTGGCCCTGGCCCTCTGGATCGGGATCGACGCGTTGATCCGGGGCGAGGGCCGTACGCCGTGGCTGGCTCTGGCCGGGCTGCTGCTGGTGGTGCCGCTGGTGGTGGCGTTCACCCTGCGGCCGGCGGTGCTGGCCGGGGAGGACCGGATCAGGGTGCGCAACCCCTTCCGTACGGTCGTCCTGCCCTGGGCGGTGGTCGCCGACGTGCGCGCCGGGTACTCCAGCGAGGTGATCACCAAGGACGGCGCCAAGTACCAGATGTGGGCCGTGCCCGTCTCACTGCGCGAGCGCAAGCGCGCCGCCCGCCGCCAGTCCCGGGCCGGCCGGGCCGCCCCCGGGGACGCGGGCGGGTTCCCCGGGGGCGCCGAGCCCGCCGTCCCGCTGGCCGTGGCCGACCAGGCCGTCGCCGAGCTGCGGGAACTGGCCGAGCGGTGCGCCTCCCGGCCGACCGCCCGGGGCGAGGTGAGCGTCCGCTGGGCCTACGAGCTCATCGCGCCCGCCCTCGCCGGGCTGGTCCTCGGCGTGGTCCTGCTGGCGGCCACCAACGGCTGACCCGACTCACGGGGGGCCGGGCCACACCAGCAGCATGTAACCGCCCAGCCAGGCCGACGAGGCCGTCGCCGCGCCCAGCACCAGCGCCGCGACCACTGGCCTGGCGCGGCACACCGCCACGGCGACCGGCAGCAGCAGCGGGAAGCCCGGCAGCAGGAAGCGGGCGCGCGGGAAGTAGACACCGCCGCTGCCCAGCACCACCAGCAGCAGCACCCCGCTGAACACCAGCAGCGCCGGCGGCTGCCGGTCGGCCAAGCAGACCACGAAGAGCGCCGCCGACGCCACCAGCACCACCGAGACGGCCACCAGGAACAGCTGGGGGTTCCTGTCGTACGCCAGGAGCCCGCGCAGCTCGCGCAGGGTCCCCGCGCCGCCGTCCCACTGGTTGCGCCACAGCCGCTGGACGGCGAAGTAGCCGTCCCAGCGCCCCACCCGGGCGCCCACCCACATGACGTACCCCAGCCAGCCCAGCGGAGCGGTCAGCGCCGCCACCAGGGCGGCCCGGTGTCGGTGGCGGACGGCCGCCAGCAGGCCGGTCACCGTCACCGCCGCCGCGACCGCGATCCCGGTGGGGCGGGTCAGGCCGGCCAGCACCGCGAGGCCGGCCGCCCACGGCCAGCGCCCGGTCAGCACCGCGTACAGCGCCCAGGCGGCGAGCGCCGTGAACAGCGACTCGGTGTAGGCCATCCACTGGACCACCGCGACCGGCGCCGCACCCCACAGGACGGTCAGCGCCGTCGCGGCGCGGCGCCCGTACAACCGGTCGCCGACCGCGAACACGCCCCACGCCGCGACCAGCGAGAAGCAGACCGCGAGGACCAGCCCCACCGAGGCGCGCGACCCCGGTGTGACCCCCGCGACGGCCTTCACCAGCAGCGGGTAGAGCGGGAAGAACGCCAGGTTGTTGGAGTCCGTCCGGGTGCCCAGGTCGTCCTGGTAGCCGTGGTCGGCGATGCCCAGGTACCAGTTGGAGTCCCAGGACCTGGCGAGGGTCGGCCAGACGCCGTGGTCCTTGAGGTGCGCCCAGCGGGCCAGCACCAGCAGCCCGGACAGCCGCACGGCCAGGTAGCCCACCAGGGCGGGCGCGGCGTACCGCAGCGAGCGGGCGGTGCGCCGCCGTACGCCGGAGCGCACCGGGGACGGCGGCCGCCGGGAGGCGGGGACGGTCGGGCGGTCGGTGATCACCGGCGGCACGGTGGCGGCTCCAGGGACTCGGCTGCGCGCTACCGGCTCACCCTGCTCGGCTCCCGGGTGAACGTACCGGGACCCTGCGTCAAGTGACCTACCGGATTCACCCGTACGGGAGAAGCCGAGGGCCCGTACGGCGAGTTCCCCGTACGGGCCCGGAACCGCGGCGGCGCGGTGGGGTGCGGCGCGGCACCGCGACCGGCGCGGTGCGGCGCGCTCAGATGCCGGCGGCGGCCGCCAGGTCCCGCTTGACCGCGGCCAGCACCTCGGCGCCCTTCGCGCGGGCACCGGCCAGCTCGGCGGCCCCGCCGACCGGGACCACGACCTCCAGGTAGCACTTGAGCTTGGGCTCGGTGCCGCTCGGGCGGACGATCACCCGCGCCTTGTAGTCGCCGTCCAGGTAGTACCGCAGGCCGTCGGTGGGCGGCAGCGTCTCCGTGCCGCGGGTCAGGTCCTCGGCCACCGTGACGGTCAGCCCGGCCAGCGCGGCCGGCGGCCGCTCGCGCAGCCGGCGCATCGCGTCCGCGATGACGCTCAGGTCCTCCACCCGGACGGAGAGCTGGTCGGTGGCGTGCAGCCCGTGCGCGACCGCCAGGTCGTCCAGCAGGTCGGAGAGGGTACGGCCCTCCTCCTTGAGCTCCGAGGCCAGCTCGGCGACGACCAGCGCCGCCGTCACGCCGTCCTTGTCGCGCACGCCCTCGGGGTCGACGCAGTAGCCCAGCGCCTCCTCGTAGCCGTACCGCAGGCCCGCCACGCGGGCGATCCACTTGAAACCGGTCAGCGTCTCCTCGTGGCCGAGCCCGGCCGCCCCGGCGATCCGGCCGAGCAGCGACGAGGACACGATCGACTCCGCGAACGTACCGGTGACCCCCCTGCGCACCAGGTGCGCGGCGAGCAGCGCGCCCACCTCGTCACCGCGCAGCATCCGCCAGTCGCCCTCGTGCGGGACCGCGACGGCGCAGCGGTCGGCGTCCGGGTCGTTGGCGATGACGATGTCCGGGCGGACCTCGCGGGCCTTGGCGAACGCCAGGTCCATCGCCCCCGGCTCCTCCGGGTTGGGGAACGCGACGGTCGGGAAGGCCGGGTCCGGCTCCGCCTGCTCCTCGACGAGGACGGGGGCGGGGAACCCGGCGCGGGCGAAGGCGGCCAGCACCACGTCCTTGCCGACGCCGTGCATGGCCGTGTAGACGACGTTCGCGGTGCGCGGCGACCCCTCGGTCAGGACGGCGTCGGTACGCTCCAGGTACGCCTCCAGGACCTCGTCGCCGAGCGTCTCCCAGCCCGCCTCGGCACGCGGTACGTCGTGCAGCGACCGTACGGCGGCGATCTCGGCGGCGATCTCCGCGTCGGCCGGCGGCACGATCTGCGAGCCGTCGCCCAGGTAGACCTTGTAGCCGTTGTCGCGCGGCGGGTTGTGGCTGGCGGTGACCTCGACGCCGGCCACCGCGCCCAGGTGCCTTATGGCGAACGCCAGCACCGGGGTCGGCAGCGGCCGCGGCAGCACGGCGGCGCGCAGGCCCGCGCCCACCATCACGGCGGCGGTGTCGCGGGCGAAGTCGGCCGACTTGTAGCGCGCGTCGTACCCGATGACGACCAGCCCGTCGCCCTGCCCCTTGCCCTTCAGGTACGCGGCGAGCCCGGCGGCGGCCCGGACGACCACCGCGCGGTTCATCCGCATGGGCCCGGCCCCCAGCTCACCGCGGAGCCCGGCCGTCCCGAACTGCAGGGTGCCGCTGAACCGCGCGGCCAGCTCGTCCAAGTCCTGCGCCTCGATGAGCTCGGCGAGCTCGTCGCGGGTCTCGCTGTCCGGGTCCTCGGCCAGCCACGCCTCGGCCTGCGCGATGAGGTTCTGCTGCACGGTGGTCTGCCTCTCTGGGAGTCGGGTGTGGGATGTCGGGTGCCGTACGGGTCCCCGTGCCCTTCGGCCACCCGGCCGGGCACCCGCCGGCCCGGGACCTCGGGCCCGGATGGCCTAACGCCCACCGGATGACCGGTGGGCGCCGGGCCGTGCCGGGGGCACGAGGGATCAGATGCGGTCCAGCACGCGGGTGAGGAGCTCGCCCATGCGCGCCGCCGAGTCGCGGCCCGCCTGGAGGACCTCCTCGTGGTTCAGCGGCTCGCCGGAGAGCCCCGCCGCCAGGTTGGTGACCAGGGAGATGCCCAGCACCTCGGCGCCCGCCTCACGGGCCGCGATGGCCTCCAGGACGGTGGACATGCCGACCAGGTCGCCACCGAGCACGCGGACCATGTTGATCTCGGCCGGGGTCTCGTAGTGCGGGCCGGGGAACTGGACGTACACGCCCTCCTCCAGCGTCTCGTCGACCTCCTTGCACAGCGCGCGCAGCCGCGGCGAGTACAGGTCGGTCAGGTCGACGAAGTTGGCGCCCACGATCGGCGAGGTGGCGGTGAGGTTGAGGTGGTCGCTGATCAGGACCGGCTGGCCGGGGCGCATGCCCTCGCGCAGGCCGCCGCAGCCGTTGGTCAGCACCACCGTCTTGCAGCCGGCGGCGACGGCGGTGCGCACACCGTGGGCGACGGCGGCGACGCCGCGGCCCTCGTAGTAGTGCGTACGGCCCAGGAAGACCAGCGCGCGCTTCTCGCCGATCGTGTACGAGCGGATCCTGCCCCCGTGGCCCTCGACGGCCGGCGGCGGGAAGCCGGGCAGCTCGGTGACCGGGAACTCGGCGTCGGGGGCGCCGAGCGCGTCGACGGCCGGCGCCCAGCCGGAGCCCATCACGAGGGCGACGTCGTGGGTCTCGGCGCCGGTCAGCTCGCGCAGGCGCGCGGCGGCGGCGTCGGCGGCGGCGTAGGGGTCGCCCTGGAGGTGGTCCGGGGTGGCAGTTGCGTTCACAGAGTCTCTCGCCTCGCGAAGGAACGTCGCCCCGGTCCGTTCGCTGCCCGGCCCGGGGGTCCGGGGGTGGGCCCCGGAAGGAAATTCGGTACGCGAAAGAGCGTAGCCGCAGATTGCCTACGCGCGTAGATGACGATGCTCACGGACCTGCGATCGTTGTCTTGTCGTTTCCGACGAAGCGCCCACGGCGGGGTGCCCGGCGCCTTCTCTAACAAGGGCGCTTGCGCAGTTCCATCACATAGTCGTGCGGCGCGCCCGCGGACTCGGCCGCGTCGGCGATCTCACCCAGGTAGCGGGCGGACGGCAGGCCGCCCTCATATCCGTTGAGCACGTACACCCAGGCGGGTTCCTCGCCGTCCAGGGTGTCCACCCGCACCCGCATCCGCCGGTAGATGTCCAGGCCGACACCCTCCCAGCGGTCCATGGAGTCCTCGTCCATCGGGGCGATGTCGTACAGGGCGACGAACACCTGGGAGCGCGGCGCCTCCACGATCGTGGCCAGGGCGCCCTCCCAGCCCATCTGCTCGCCGCCGAAGGTGAGCCGCCAGCCGTTGAGCCAGCCGGTGCCGCGCAGCGGGGAGTGCGGGGCGCGGCGCGTCATCAGCCGCGCGTCGAGGTTGCCGGCGTACGCGGCGTAGAGCGACATGGGATCGAGGGTACGGGAGGGTCGCGGGTGGACGCCGTTCCCCGATCGAGGGCCCCGGGGCGAACCTGGTTGAACGGTGCGGGACAATGGAGTACGTACTCCATCCATCGGGGGCAACCCCCGAACCCCCGGCCCACCCTGTCCTGGGGGTTGCCGTGACGAGAGCGCGAGGCGTGACCCCAGTGACCCGGATCGTGATCATCGGTGGCGGACCCGGCGGATACGAGGCGGCCCTGGTGGGCGCCCAGCTCGGCGCGGAGGTGACCGTCGTCGACTCCGACGGCCTCGGCGGAGCGTCCGTCCTGACCGACTGCGTGCCCTCGAAGACCCTCATCGCGACCGCGGAGGTGATGACCACCTTCGACTCGTCGTACGAGGAACTGGGCATCATCGTCGCCGACGACACGCCGCACATCGAGCAGGCCGCCCGAGTCGTCGGTGTGGACCTCGGCAAGGTCAACCGGCGCGTCAAGCGGCTCGCGCTCGCCCAGTCCCACGACATCACCGCCTCCGTCACCCGGGCCGGCGCCCGGGTGATGCGCGGCCGGGGCCGGCTCGACGGCCGCCAGGCCCAGGACGGCTCCCGCCAGGTGGTCGTCACCGCCGCCGACGGCACCGAGGAGACGCTCACCGCCGACGCCGTGCTGATCGCGACCGGCGGTCACCCCCGGGAGATCCCCGACGCCCAGCCCGACGGCGAGCGCATCCTGAACTGGACGCAGGTCTACGACCTCGACGAGCTCCCCGAGGAGCTCATCGTGGTCGGTTCCGGCGTCACCGGCGCCGAGTTCGCCGGCGCCTACCAGGCGCTCGGCTCGCGGGTCACCCTGGTGTCGTCCCGTGACCGGGTGCTGCCCGGCGAGGACCCGGACGCCGCCGCCGTCCTGGAGGAGGTCTTCCGGCGCCGCGGCATGAACGTCATGGCCCGCTCGCGCGCCCAGTCCGCCAAGCGGGTGGGCGACCGGGTCGAGGTCACCCTCGCCGACGGCCGGGTCATCTCCGGCTCGCACTGCCTGATGGCGGTCGGCGCCATCCCGAACACCGCCGGGATGGGCCTGGAGGAGGCGGGGGTCCGGCTCAGGGAGTCCGGCCACATCCGGACCGACAAGGTCTCGCGCACCTCCGCGCCGGGTGTGTACGCCGCCGGTGACGTCACCGGGGTCTTCGCGCTCGCCTCGGTCGCCGCCATGCAGGGGCGGATCGCGATGTACCACTTCCTCGGCGACTCGGTGACCCCGCTGAACCTGAAGACGGTCTCCTCGAACGTCTTCACCGACCCCGAGATCGCCACGGTGGGTTACACCCAGGCCGACGTCGACGCGGGCAAGATCGACGCCCGGGTGGTCAAGCTGCCGCTGCTGCGCAACCCGCGCGCCAAGATGCAGGGCATCAGGGACGGCTTCGTCAAGATCTTCTGCCGGCCCGGCACGGGCATCGTGGTCGGCGGCTGTGTCGTCGCGCCGAAGGCCAGCGAACTGATTCACCCGATCTCGATCGCGGTCGACAACAATCTGACGGTCGAACAGATCGCGAACGCCTTCACCGTGTACCCGTCGCTGTCGGGCTCGATCGCCGAGGTGGCGCGGCAGTTGCACACCCGGAAGACGACGGCCGAGGCGTAGGCGCCCGCCGGGGCGGGACAACCCCCGGCAAGCCCCGGCAAGTCGGGACAGCGACCGGTCAAAGAACGTTCCTGGACGGGGCCACCCATACCACTTGGGGGCCCCGTCTGTTCGCAACTTCTCTTAATGGGCGCATACCGCTGCAAAGAAAC
The DNA here is from genome assembly GCF_040653855.1 of Streptomyces sp. NPDC050856. Classification (NCBI taxonomy): domain Bacteria; kingdom Bacillati; phylum Actinomycetota; class Actinomycetes; order Kitasatosporales; family Streptomycetaceae; genus Streptomyces; species Streptomyces sp. NPDC050856. Next base: position 17,240 of record NZ_JBFAGV010000001.1, read on the forward strand.
GGTCTGCCACGTTACTGTCAGTTTCGTGTTCGCTGCAGAACGTCGCCAATTGATCCTTGAAATGGTGCGCGCCAACGGAGCGGTGTCGCTCCGCGAGCTCGCCCGCGTCGTCCAGACCTCCGAAGTGACCGTACGGCGGGACGTGCGGGCGCTGGAGGCAGAAGGACTCCTCGACCGCCGGCACGGCGGTGCGGTGCTGCCGGGCGGATTCACGCGAGAGTCCGGCTTCCCGCAGAAATCCCATCTCGCCACCGCGGAGAAGACCGCCATCGCGGACATCGCCGCGGGACTCGTCGAAGAGGGCGAGGCCATCGTCGTCGGCGCGGGCACGACCACCCAGGAGCTGGCCCGCCGGCTCGCCCGGGTGCCCGGACTGACCGTGGTCACCAACTCCCTGCTGGTCGCCCAGGCACTCGCCCATGCCAACCGGGTCGAGGTCGTCATGACCGGCGGTACCCTGCGCGGCTCCAACTACGCGCTGGTCGGCAGCGGTGCCGAGCAGTCCCTCCAGGGGCTCCGGGTCTCCAGGGCGTTCCTGTCCGGCAGCGGCCTGACCGCCGAGCGGGGCCTGTCCACGTCCAACATGCTCTCCGCGAGCGTCGACCGGGCGCTGGTCCAGGCGGCCGGCGAGGTCGTGGTCCTCGCGGACCACACCAAGCTCGGCACGGACACCATGTTCCAGACCGTGCCGACGGACGTGATCACCCGCCTGGTCACCGACGACCCGCCCGCCCATGACGAGCGGGCGCTCACCGAGCTCCAGGCCCTGGCCGACCAGGGGGTCCAGATCACGGTGGCCGGGGCCACCGCCGTCCCGGGAGCCGACGGCGCCCCGCCGGGCCGGCAGCCCCGCCGGGAGGTGCCGCTGCCGGGCCAGCGCGGCCGCCACCCGGGCGCCCCGTTGCGCAGCGCCGCGCTGACGGGCGAGGCGCAGGCCCAGGAGCGGGGCGCGCGCGTGGCCGATCTGCGCCGTCGCTGAGCACCGCCGGATCCGTCCGGGCGCGGGGCGCCCCGGTCACCGGGGCGCCGGCCGTCAGGGCCGCGACGGTCACCGGCCGCCCGGCCCGGCGACCCGGCCGCCGTACCCCGCTCGCGAACCCGGCCCCCCGTGGACCCGGCCGCCGGCGACTCCCCGGGCGGCCGGGCACCGGGTGCCCGGGGAGTCGGGTGCCCGCATGTGCCCGCCCGGGTCCGGCCCGGCCGTGACCCGGCCGCCTGCACCGGGGGCCCGGGCGCTTCCACCGGCGGCCCGGCCGCCTCCCGCCGCGGCCCGGCCGTTCCGGCTCGTACGGCCGGGCCCCCGGGGAGGTCAGGCCTTCAGCCCGAGCAGCGTCAGCGTCAGCAGCCGGTCGGCCAGCTCCGGGTCGTCGGGGGACCGCTCCGCGGCCAGGGCGATGGCGTTCGTCAGCTGCAACAGGTCGTCGATGGACACGCCCGCCCGTACGGCGCCGCAGTCCACCGCCCGTTCCAGCAGCCGGGAACCGGCCTCGCGCATCGGCACACTGCACTGCGACAGCGCCGAGCTGCGGTCGTGGGACGCCGACATCAGCGCGCTCGCCAGGCCCCGGTATTCACCCGCGTGAGTGATGATGGCGCGCAGCCACTTCACCAGCGCCTCGCACGGCTGGTCCGTTTCGGTGAGCTGCCGAGAGCGCTCCAGCAGCGCCCCCAGTGCCTCCTGGAAGACCGCGTTCATCAGCGTGTGCCGGTTGGGGAAGTGCCGGTAGAGCGTGCCGATGCCCACCCCGGCGCGCCGGGCGATGTCCTCCAGTGAGGCATCCGTGCCGTGCTCCGCGAACGCGGCCCGGGCCTCCCCCAGCAGCCGTTCGTAGTTGCGGCGGGCGTCGGCCCGCATGGGACGCGGCACGTCCGGAGCCGTACCCGCTGCCGTACCGGTCACCATGGCCGCGTCCTCCCTGCCTCCGCCTCGATGACTCCAGAATGCCATCGCACAGGCGGCGGAACCCCGCGTGAGGACGCGGGAAGGGGCCCGCCGGTGATGCCCGGCAGGCCCCTTCCCGTACCGCGGGGGGCGCGTGGCGCCGCTTCCGGCGCGTCAGTCCTTGATGTCGCAGATGACGGCGCCGGAGGTGACCGAGGCGCCGACCTCGGCCGTCAGGCCCTTGACGGTGCCCGCGCGGTGGGCGTTGAGCGGCTGCTCCATCTTCATGGCCTCCAGGACGACGATGAGGTCGCCCTCCTTGACCTCCTGGCCCTCCTCGACGGCCACCTTGACGATGGTGCCCTGCATGGGGGAGGCCAGGGTGTCGCCGGAGGCGGCGGAGGCGGACTTCTTGGCGGCGCGGCGCTTGGGCCTGGCGCCGGCGGCCAGGCCGGTGCGGGCCAGGCTCATGCCCAGCGAGGACGGCAGGGACACCTCGAGGCGCTTGCCGCCGACCTCGACGACGACGGTCTCGCGACCGGTCTCCTCCTCGTCGGCCTCACCGGCGGCCGGAGCGGCGAAGGGCTTGATGTCGTTGACGAACTCGGTCTCGATCCACCGGGTGTGCACCTGGAACGGGTCTGAGGTGAACGCCGGGTCGGTGACCACCTTGCGGTGGAAGGGGATGGCGGTGGCCATGCCCTCGACCTGGAACTCGTTCAGGGCCCGGGAGGCCCGCTGGAGCGCCTGCTCACGGGTGGCGCCGGTGACGATCAGCTTGGCCAGCAGCGAGTCCCAGGCGGGACCGATCACGCTGCCGGACTCCACGCCCGCGTCCAGCCGGACACCGGGGCCGGAGGGCGGCGCGAACGCGGTGACCGTGCCGGGCGCGGGGAGGAAGTTGCGGCCGGGGTCCTCGCCGTTGATACGGAACTCGAAGGAGTGCCCGCGCACCGGCGGGTCGTCGTAGCCGAGCTCCTCGCCGTCGGCGATCCGGAACATCTCCCGCACCAGGTCCAGGCCGGTGACCTCCTCGGTGACCGGGTGCTCGACCTGGAGGCGGGTGTTGACCTCCAGGAAGGAGATGGTGCCGTCCAGGCCGACGAGGAACTCCACGGTGCCCGCGCCGACGTAGCCGGCCTCCTTGAGGATGGCCTTGGAGGCGCGGTAGAGCTGGGCGTTCTGCTCGTCGGACAGGAAGGGCGCCGGCGCCTCCTCGACGAGCTTCTGGTGGCGGCGCTGGAGCGAGCAGTCACGCGTGGAGACCACGACCACATTGCCGTGCTGGTCGGCCAGGCACTGGGTCTCGACGTGCCGGGGCTTGTCGAGGTAGCGCTCCACGAAGCACTCGCCGCGCCCGAAGGCGGCCACGGCCTCGCGGACGGCCGAGTCGTACAGCTCGGGGACCTCTTCGAGGGTGCGGGCCACCTTCAGGCCGCGCCCGCCACCGCCGAACGCGGCCTTGATGGCGATCGGCAGCCCGTTCTGCTCGGCGAAGGCGACGACCTCGTCGGCGCCGGAGACCGGATCCGGGGTGCCGGCCACCAGGGGCGCGCCGGCCCGCTGGGCGATGTGCCGGGCGGCGACCTTGTCACCCAGGTCGCGGATGGCCTGCGGGGGCGGGCCGATCCAGGTCAGCCCGGCGTCGATGACGGCCTGGGCGAACTCGGCGTTCTCGGAGAGGAAGCCGTACCCGGGATGGATGGCGTCCGCGCCGGAGTCCTTGGCGGCCTGGAGCACCTTGGCCATGTCCAGATAGCTGGCGGCCGGGGTGTCACCGCCCAGGGCGAACGCCTCGTCGGCCGCGCGGACGTGCAGCGCGTCCCGGTCCGGATCGGCGTAGACGGCTACGCTGGCGATCCCGGCGTCCCGGCAGGCACGGGCGACACGGACAGCGATTTCGCCACGGTTGGCGATGAGCACCTTGCGCACGATGGCTCCCTCCTTGAAACAAGCTGAGTTTAGGGACTGCCGACACGGCCTCACGACCCGTCCCCAGTGGTGAGCTTGCCCACACGGAGCGTGACGCGAGGCTCGCCCGGGCGGCAAAAACCCTTGTGGCACCACGGTACGCAGGGTTTCTTCACCGCACAGTAACCCCGGGGTGTGGCCAAGGTCTCTGTCTGCCCGGCCAGTGCGCCGTCCGGATTCTTTGTGGAGTCCCTACGAATGGGCGAATGATTCTTTGCGGTGGCGTCCGGACCCTTGTCCTCGCCGTTACCCGTTAGTAGCGTGCACGGCGTCGGCCGTACCGCAGGTAACAGGCAGGGGAGAACCCATGGTGGCCCGCAGAACGACAGGGCTGGTGGCCGGAATGGTGCTGCTCGTCGAGGCGGTCGGCTTCGTGGTGGTGCACGGGGTGCTCGCCACCGCCGTCGGCGGCCAGCGGATGTCCATGGCCGACCTGGATCCGGACGCCATGGTGGCCGGCACCTGGGCGATGGGCGGCGCCATGGGCCTCTTCCTCGCCCTGTGCGGTGTGGCGCTGCTGGTGGTGGCGGTGCGCGACCGCGCGCCGGGCCGCGCGGCCCGCGTCCTCCTCATCGCCTGCGCCGTCACCCACGGCGTGCTGGGCGCCCTGGCGGTGGGCCTGGTGGGCTGGGGGGCCTTCGCGTTCATGATGGTGGTGCTGGGGCTGGTGGTGCTGTCCCTGCTGGCCTACGCCCCGGACGTCATCGCCCGGGAGGCGGCGGAGCCCCGGCCGCCCGCGACCGGGCCGGCGCCGGTGTAGGGCGCGCCCTCGGCGGGGCTCACCGCCGTGGCCCGGCTCACGCCCACAGGTCGGTGATCGACACGTCCAGCCGTCCCAGCAGCCGCCGCAGCAGCGGCAGCGAGAGGCCGATGACATTGCCCGGGTCGCCGTCGATGCCGTCGATGAAGGGGGCGGAGCGGCCGTCCAGGGTGAAGGCGCCGGCCACGTGGAGGGGCTCGCCGCTGCCGACGTACGCGGCGATCTCCGTGTCCGTCGGGTGGCCGAAGCGGACCAGGGTGGAGGCGGTGGCGGAGGCGTACCGCTTGGTCGCCGTGTCGTGCACGCAGTGGCCGGTCTGCAGGACGCCCACCCGGCCGCGCATGGCCATCCAGCGGGCCGTGGCCTCCTCGGCGTCGGCCGGCTTGCCCAGCGCCCGGCCGTCCAGTTCGAGCACCGAGTCGCAGCCGATGACCAGCGCCCCGGACACCTCGGGGCGGGCGGCCACCACGGAGGCCTTCGCCTCGGCCAGGGCGAGCGCCAGCTCGGCCGGGGTCGGGGCGGTGACCTTGTCCTCGTCGAAGCCGCTGACGATCACCTCGGGGGCGAGCCCGGCCTGGCGCAGCAGGCCGAGGCGGGCTGGGGAGGCGGAGGCGAGGACCAGGCGGCGGCGCTGAGCAGTCATGGTCGTCATCGTACGGACAACGGGTCAGTGCAGCCCCGTCACGAACATCGCCAGCACCATCGCCAGCGCCAGCAGGATCCCCGCCCGGCGCAGCATGGCCTGCATGTCGCGCATCTCCTCGGGGGGTTCGTTCTCCGGGTCGGACCACAGCATCCTTCGATGGTGCGGGCCCGCCGGACGCGACGCCTGAGTATCCGTACTCATGCGTGGCAGTGCCAACGGACTACCCCCGCCCGCGCCCGGCGACCGCCCCCGGCGTCCCGCCCGCACGACGGCCGGCCGGCGCCCGGCGACCGCCCGCACGACGGCCCCCGCGCCGGCGGGGGCCGTCGTACCGCTTGCCGGGCCGGGCCGGTGGGCCTAGGCCGGCCAGAAGGAGCGCGTCCACGCCCGCGGCCCCGGCTGGGGACGGCGGGCACGGGCGATCCTGGCCGGGTCCGACCAGCCCTCCGGGAGGCGCGGCGCGCCGTCCGTGCCGGCCGCGGCGGCGGCCGCGGCGCGCGCCCGGACCACCGCCAGGGCGGCGGCCAGCTCCTCCGGGGTCGGGTTGCCCCGTACGACCTTGATCACCAGGACTCCTTAGAGGGGGATGTTGCCGTGCTTCTTCGGAGGCAGGTTTTCCCGCTTCGTACGGAGCTGACGCAGGCCCTTGACGATCTGCGCCCGGGTCTCCGACGGCATGATCACCGCGTCGACGTAACCCCGCTCGGCCGCCGTGTACGGGTTGAGCAGGGTGTCCTCGTACTCCTGGATCAGCCGGGCCCGGGTGGCTTCCTGGTCCTCGGCCTCCGCGATGGTGCGCCGGTGCAGGATGTTCACCGCGCCCTGCGCGCCCATCACCGCGATCTGCGCGGTCGGCCAGGCCAGGTTCAGGTCGGCGCCCAGGTGCTTGGAGCCCATCACGTCGTACGCGCCGCCGAACGCCTTGCGCGTGATCACCGTGATCAGCGGGACGGTGGCCTCCGCGTACGCGTAGATCAGCTTGGCGCCGCGCCGGATGATGCCGCCGTACTCCTGGTCCACGCCGGGCAGGAAGCCCGGTACGTCGACGAAGGTCAGCACCGGGATGTTGAACGCGTCGCAGGTGCGCACGAACCGGGCGGCCTTCTCCGAGGCGTTGATGTCCAGGCAGCCGGCGAACTGCATCGGCTGGTTGGCCACGACACCGACCGGGAAGCCCTCGACCCGTCCGAAGCCGGTGACGATGTTGGGCGCGAACAGCGCCTGGGTCTCCAGGAACTCGCCGTCGTCCAGCACGTGCTCCAGGACGGTGTGCATGTCGTACGGCTGGTTCGCCGAGTCCGGGATGAGGACGTCCAGCTCCCGGTCCTCGCCGGTGGGCTCCAGGTCCGCCTCCTCCGGGAAGGCCGGCGGCTCGGAGAGGTTGTTCGACGGCAGGTAGGACAGCAGCGACTTGACGTACTCGATGGCGTCCTTCTCGTCCCCCGCCATGTGGTGCGCCACGCCCGAGGTGGTGTTGTGGGTGCGGGCGCCGCCCAGCTCCTCGAAGCCGACGTCCTCACCCGTGACCGTCTTGATGACGTCGGGACCGGTGATGAACATGTGCGAGGTCTGGTCGACCATCACCGTGAAGTCGGTGATGGCGGGGGAGTAGACGGCGCCGCCCGCGCACGGGCCGACGACCAGCGAGATCTGCGGGATGACACCGGAGGCGTGGGTGTTGCGGCGGAAGATCTCGCCGTACATGCCGAGCGCCATCACCCCCTCCTGGATGCGCGCGCCGCCCGAGTCGTTGATGCCGATGACCGGGCAGCCCGTCTTCAGGGCGAAGTCCATGACCTTGACGATCTTCTGTCCGAAGACCTCGCCCAGGGCGCCGCCGAACACCGTGAAGTCCTGGGAGAAGACCGCGACCGGCCGGCCGTCGACCGTGCCGTACCCGGTGACGACCCCGTCGCCGTACGGACGGTTCCGCTCCAGGCCGAAATGGGTCGAACGGTGCCGGGCGAACTCGTCCAGTTCGACGAACGAGCCTTCGTCCAGCAGCAGGTCGACCCGCTCGCGGGCCGTCAGCTTGCCCTTGGCGTGCTGCTTCTCGACGGCACGCTGGGAGCCCGCGTGTGTCGCCTCCTCGATACGGCGCTGCAGGTCCGCGATCTTTCCCGCGGTGGTGTGGATGTCGGTCTTGTGGAGCTCTTCGGGCTCTTGGGGCTCTGCCGGCTCGGACATCGGGATGCGGCTCCCTGCCTGGTCACGGGTTCGTTGGCTACTGATCCGTAGCGTATCGGCGCCGATACCGTTCGGCAGTGCGGTGTTTACCACACCTACGCTGGCTTGCATGACGCCCACACATGGTTCAGGAAGCCGTTGGTCGGACCTGGAACGGCCCCCGCTCAACGCCGCCGCGCTCCGCCGCGGCCTGCTGGTCCCCGGGGGGCTGTGGACCTCGCTCGACATCGTCACGGCGACCGGCTCCACCAATTCCGACCTCGCCGCCCGCGCGGGCTCGTCGCCCGAGGGCGCGGTGCTGGTCGCGGAGGAGCAGACGGCGGGACGGGGGCGGCTCGACCGGGTGTGGTCGGCCCCCCCGCGTTCCGGACTGTTCTTCTCCGTCCTGCTCAAGCCGCGGGTACCCGCCCGGCGGCTGGCCTGGCTGCCGTTGCTGACCGGGGTGGCCGCCGCGGCCGGCCTGACCCGTGCCGCCGGAGTCGACATGTCGCTGAAATGGCCCAACGACCTGCTGGTGAAAGTGGCGGGCGAGGAACGCAAGGCCGGCGGGATCCTGGCCGAGCGGGCCGGCGAGGAGGGCGTCGTCGTCGGTGTCGGCCTCAACGTCACGCTCCGCGCCGACGAGCTGCCCGTCCCCACGGCCGGTTCGCTGGCGCTGGCCGACTCCGTCTCCACCGACCGCGACCCGCTGCTGCGCGCCGTCCTGCGCTCGCTGGAGCACTGGTACGGGAAGTGGACGGCTGCCGACGGGGACCCCGACGCCTCCGGAGTGCGGGAGGCCTACGAGGCGGGCTGCGCGACCCTGGGCCGCCGGGTCCGCGCCGAGCTGCCCGGCGACCGCGCGCTCGTGGGGGAGGCGGTGGCGGTGGACAGCGGCGGACACCTGGTGGTGGCCGCCCCGGACGGCGGCCGGGAGGCCGTGGGGGCGGGCGACATCGTCCATCTGCGCCCGGTGGCCTGAACGCGCTGGCCGGCCGGGACGTGAGCCAGGGCACACCTGCCGTATCGTTGAGGCGATCCAGCGACAGATCGGCAGGGCAGTGCGCAGGGAACGGGCAGGAGGCGGCCGGTGAGCGTCGACGACGCGAATGCGGGCGGGGCCGAATACCCGACCCCCCACCATGTCGTCGACCACACGGCGGAGCCGACCGACGACCCTCTGGCGATCCGCCTCGAACAGCTCATCCTGGGCGCCGAGCGGCGCTACACCCCCTTCCAGGCGGCCCGTACCGCCGGCGTCTCGATGGAACTGGCCTCCCGGTTCTGGCGGGCCATGGGCTTCGCCGACATCGGCCAGGCCAAGGCGCTGACCGAGGCCGACGTGCTGGCGCTGCGGCGGCTGGCCGGTCTGGTCGAGGCGGGCCTGCTCAGCGAGCCGATGGCGGTGCAGGTGGCGCGCTCCACCGGGCAGACCACCGCCCGGCTGGCCGAATGGCAGATCGACTCCTTCCTGGAGGGCCTGACCGAACCGCCCGAGCCCGGGATGACCCGCACCGAGGTCACCTATCCGCTGGTGGAACTGCTCCTGCCGGAGCTGGAGGAGTTCCTGGTGTACGTGTGGCGGCGCCAGCTCGCCGCCGCGACCGGCCGGGTGGTGCAGGCCGCCGACGACGAGGAGATGGTGGACCGGCGTCTGGCGGTCGGCTTCGCGGACCTGGTCGGCTTCACCCGGCTGACCAGGCGGCTGGAGGAGGAGGAGCTGGGGGAGCTGGTCGAGGCGTTCGAGACCACCTCCGCCGACCTGGTCGCCGCGCACGGCGGCCGGCTGATCAAGACGCTCGGCGACGAGGTCCTGTTCGCCGCTGACGACGCGGGCACGGCGGCCGAGATAGCGCTGCGCCTGATCGAGACGCTCCGGCACGACGACACCATGCCCGCGCTGCGGGTCGGCATCGCCTTCGGCACGGTCACCACGCGCATGGGCGATGTGTTCGGTACCACGGTGAACCTGGCCAGCCGGCTCACGTCGATAGCGCCCAAGGACACGGTCCTGGTCGACGGGGCGCTGGCCGAGGAGCTCTCCCGTACCGGCGAGGCACCGGCCTCCGAGACCCGGGCGGCGGAGGAGGCGGCCCGCGCGGAGAAGGAGGGCGAGGAGCCGCCCTCGTACCGCTTCGCGCTCCAGCCCATGTGGCAGCGGCCGGTGCGTGGCCTGGGAGTGATCGAACCCTGGCAGCTGAAGCGGCGGGAGCCTAGGATCACCGGATGACGATCGCTAACGCTCGTTAACCGGGAGGGTGTCACGCATGTCCGAGCAGCGCTTCGGGGAGTTCGTCGCCGTACGGCGCCATGAGCACGTGGCGGAGCTGGTCCTGGACCGGCCCAAGGCCATGAACGCCGTCTCCACCGGGATGGCCCGCTCCATCGCCGAGGCGTGCGACGCGCTCGGCGCCGACCCGTCGGTCCGGGTGACCGTGCTGACCTCCTCCAACGACCGGGCCTTCTGCGTGGGCGCCGATCTCAAGGAGCGCAACTCCCTCACCGACGCGGAGCTGGTGCGGCAGCGGCCGACCGCCCGCGCCGCCTACACCGGGGTCCTGGAGCTGCCGATGCCGGCCGTCGCCGCCGTGCACGGCTTCGCCCTGGGCGGCGGGTTCGAGCTGGCACTCGCCTGCGACCTGATCGTCGCCGACGACACGGCGGTGGTCGGGCTGCCCGAGGTGTCGGTCGGGGTCATCCCGGGCGGCGGCGGTACGCAGCTGCTGCCGCGCCGGGTGGGGGCGGCCCGGGCGGCGGAGCTGGTGTTCACCGCGCGGCGGCTGGCGGCCGGCGAGGCGGCGCGCCTGGGGCTGGTCGACGAGCTGGTGGCCGACGCCCGGGACGGGGCGCTGGAGCTGGCCGCCCGGATCGCGGCGAACTCGCCGGTCGGGCTGCGCGCCGCCAAGCGGGCCATGCGGCTCGGGCAGGGGCTGGACCTGCGGGCCGGGCTGGAGGTCGAGGACGCGGCGTGGCGGTCGGTGGCGTTCTCGGGGGACCGGGCCGAGGGCGTGGCGGCGTTCAACGAGAAGCGGAAGCCGCGGTGGCCCGGCGAGTGAGCGCCCCGGCGGCGGTCCGGACCGGGCCCGTCGCGGACCGGGGCGGTGCGGGCGGGGCCCGGGCGGGCCGGTCCGGTGGCGGCCCGCCGGGGTGCGACTGGGCGGGCGGGGACCGGGTATGCGCGAATCCGGGCCGTGCGACGGTCCGGCGGGTCAAAAGTTATGGATCGTCCCTAAGCTTGAGGAATGGGTGAGGATGTCCGGCTGCGTGCCGTAGTGGGGCTGGCGCAGGCGATGGCGGCGGCGCACACCCCGCGCGAGTCGTGGCGTGCGGCCGCGCTGGGCGCGCGGGACGCGCTCGGTGGCACGTTCGCCGCGCTCTCGGTCTGGGAGCGGGACCACGGCCGGCTGAGGGTGCTGGTCAACGCGGGTGACCGGGCGGCCGGGGAGGAGGAGTTCCCCGAGTCGGAGACGTACCCCGTCCACCAGTTCTCCGAGATCACCGAGTTCCTGCACGAGAAGTGGGCGGGTGGCGGGGAGCCCAACGCGTGGGTCGAGACGGCGGCGGGGCCGGGGCCGGGTGCCCACGGTTACTGCCAGCAGCGCGTCGCCGCGCTGCGGCGGCGGGGCCGGGGCTGCTGCGTGGTCGCGCCGATAGTGATGCACGGACGGGCCTGGGGAGAGCTGTACGTGGCCCGGCCGGCCGGGGCGCCGGTGTTCGACCGGGGCGACGCCGACTTCGCCACGGTCCTGGCGTCGGTGGTGGCGGCCGGGATCGCCCAGACCGAGCGGCTGGAGGAGGTGCGCAAGCTCGCCTTCACCGATCCGCTGACCGGCCTGGCCAACCGGCGGGCGGTGGACATGCGGCTGGACGAGGCGGTCGAGCGCTTCCTGGCGGACGGGGCGGTGGTCAGCCTGGTGGTGTGCGACCTGAACGGCCTCAAGCAGGTCAACGACACCCATGGCCACGCGGTGGGGGACCGGCTGCTGGAACGATTCGGCTCTGTGCTCTCGTACTGCGGGGCGATGCTGCCCGGGGCCCTGGCGGCGCGGCTGGGCGGCGACGAGTTCTGCCTGGTCTCGGAGGGGTCGGAGGCGGACGAGGTGGTCGCGGTGGCGGAGGAGCTGTGCGTACGGGCCGGGGAGCTGGAGCTGGGCGAGGGCGTGGCCTGCGGGGTGGCCTCCACCGGTGACCCGATCGGTCCGGTGGCCTCGGCGCGGCGGCTGTTCCGGCTGGCCGACGCGGCCCAGTACCGGGCCAAGGCGGCGCGTTCGCCGAAGCCGGTGGTGGCCGGGCGGGACGGCACCGTGATCCGGCTGGCGGACGCCCCGCCCACCGCGTCCCGGGACCGCCGGCGCTTCCGGGACGCGCACCCGGAGGCGTGAGGGCCGCCGGGCGGGGGCGCGTAAGGGGCTCCCGGGAGACTGGGTAGTGACATGCTGGGATTCAGTCCGTAGGGTGCTGAATATGGATATGCACACAGTCGTGGTGGGGACGTCCGGCACCACCGCACAGGACGTCATCGCCGTGGCCCGTGGCAACGCGCGGGTGGAGCTCTCGCCGGAGGCCCTCGCCGCGCTCGCCCGGGCCCGGGAGATCGTCGATGCCCTCGCCGCCAAGCCGGAGCCGGTCTACGGCGTGTCGACCGGGTTCGGCGCCCTCGCCTCCCGGCACATCAGCACCGAGCTGCGCGCCCAGCTTCAGCGCAACATCGTGCGCTCGCACGCCGCCGGCATGGGCGCGCCCGTGGAGCGGGAGGTGGTGCGGGCGCTGATGTTCCTCCGCCTCAAGACGGTCGCCTCCGGGCACACCGGCGTACGCCCCCAGGTGGCGCAGACCATGGCCGACGTGCTGAACGCGGGCATCACCCCCGTGGTGCACGAGTACGGTTCGCTGGGCTGCTCCGGGGACCTGGCGCCGCTCAGCCACTGTGCCCTGACGCTCATGGGGGAGGGCGACGCCGAGGGCCCCGACGGCATCGTCAGGCCCGCCGGGGAACTGCTCGCCGCGCACGGCATCGAGCCCGTGGAGCTGCGCGAGAAGGAGGGGCTCGCCCTCCTCAACGGCACCGACGGCATGCTCGGCATGCTGATCATGGCCCTGGCCGACCTGGACAAGCTCTACAAGTCCGCCGACATCACCGCCGCGCTGTCGCTGGAGGCGCTGCTCGGCACGGAGAAGGTGCTCGCCCCCGAGCTGCACGCCATCCGCCCCCACCCCGGTCAGGCCGCCGCCGCCGCCAACATGCTCGCCGTCCTCAAGGGCTCCGGACTCACCGGCCACTACCAGCAGGACGAGGCGCCGCGCGTCCAGGACGCCTACTCGGTGCGCTGCGCCCCGCAGGTCGCCGGCGCCGGCCGCGACACCATGGCCCACGCCCGCCTCGTCGCCGAGCGCGAACTCGCCTCGGCCGTCGACAACCCGGTGGTCCTGCCCGACGGCCGGGTCGAGTCCAACGGCAACTTCCACGGCGCGCCCGTCGCCTACGTACTGGACTTCCTCGCCATCGCCGCCGCCGACCTCGGCTCCATCGCCGAGCGCCGCACCGACCGGCTGCTGGACAAGAACCGCAGCCACGGCCTGCCGCCGTTCCTGGCCGACGACGCCGGCGTCGACTCGGGCCTCATGATCGCCCAGTACACGCAGGCCGCACTGGTCAGCGAGCTGAAGCGGCTGGCGGTCCCGGCCTCCGCCGACTCCATCCCGTCCTCCGCCATGCAGGAGGACCACGTCTCGATGGGCTGGTCGGCGGCCCGCAAGCTGCGCACCGCCGTCGGCAACCTCAACCGGATCATCGCGGTGGAGCTGTACGCGGCGACCCGCGCCATCGAGCTGCGCGAGGGCCTCACCCCGGCCCCCGCGTCCCGCGCCGCCATCGAGGCACTGCGCGCGGCCGGCGTCCAGGGCCCCGGGCCGGACCGCTTCCTCGCGCCCGACCTGGAGGCCACCGACGCCTTCGTGCGGGAGGGCGGGCTGCTGGCGGCCGTCGAGGCGGTCACCGGCCCGCTGGCCTGACCCGGCTCCCGGACCGGCCCCCGCCCGCTAGGACGCGGCGGGGGTCCCCCGGCGCACCGCGAAGCTCACCAGCCCCGCGCCGGCCGCCAGGAACGCCACGCCGCCCATCAGGTACGGGGTGGTGTCCACGCTGCCGGTGTCGGCGAGGACCAGCCCCTGCCGCGAACCGGAGGGGCCGGCCGGCAGGCCGGACCGCTCGGAGCCGGCCCCGGTGACCGCAGCTCCGGCGGTCGCGGTGCCGGCGTGGGTGGTGGCTCTCGTCCCCTGCTCCGCGGGCGGCTGCTCGACGGTGGCGTTGGCCGAGGGAACGAACCACAGGGCGGCCAGCAGGGTCCCGGCGGCGGTGGTGGTCAGCAGCGGTCGGCGTGCGACGGACACGGATTCAGATCCCCTTGCGGAACCGAGAATTGGTGGGTGCGCCGATGCTAATGAACTCAGCGGGTCGCGGGAAAGTCGCGTGCCCCGGGAGCCTACGCTCCGTCATATGAACCCTGTTGAGACATCACGTTATGTACGGCTTCGCGTCGACCTGGTGCTGGAGATCACCGACACCGCAGAGCTCACCGCTGCCGCTGTGGAGCGGATCGACGAGGACGAGTTCATGCCGGACGACGAGCGGGCGCACGCCCGGTCGGCGGTGCGGGAGGACGAAGCGGAAGCTCTCGCGTACCTCGTGGAACCGGTCGAGCTGGTCGGCGAGGTGCCCGGCGTGGAACTCGTCCAGGCGTCCTGGACCAGCGAGCAGGCCGCGTACGAGCCGGGGGCGGCGGAGGAGTGGGACATGGACGAGGACGATGAGGGGGATGATGGGGAGTACCCCGGCGGCGAGGACGACGGCGCCCGGCGGCCGTAGCGCGGAACCCTGACGCGGTTCCCCGCCCGGCCCCGGTCCGCCGCCCGTCAGGCGCGCGCCCGGGGCCGGCCCGTTGCCGGGAACCGCCGGCGGCCCCGCGTGCGTCGATCAGTGGTGTTCCCCACATCTCCGGGGCATGTGGAACCGGACGGGTCGGTATGGGTGTTGTTGGAACAGTGGGCAGGGAATCGGCGACGATGGAGAAGCGTGTGATGACGGACAGCAAGCGGCGCAAGGGCCTGGCGGCCGCGTCCGCACTGCTCGGCGGCGTGCTGGTGCTTACGGCCTGCAACGACGGTGAGGCCAAGGGCGGCGGCGCCGACAGCTCGAAGAAGTCACAGGCCCAGGTGGACGAAGCGGCGGCCAAGGACGTCTCGCAGGCCCGAATAGCGATCTCGCCCAAGAACGGCGCGGACAACGCGGGCATCAACGACGACGCCAAGGTGACCGTGAGCGACGGCACTCTCACCCAGGTGACGATGACCACCGCCGACGGCACGACCGTCAAGGGCGAGATGGCGGCGGACGGCAAGAGCTGGAAGCCCTCCGCGCAGCTGGAGCGGGCGACCACCTACAAGATCTCGGCCAGCGCCAAGGACGCCGAGGGCCGCGAGGCCCACGAGAACTCCTCCTTCACCACCGTCTCGCCGGACAACAGCTTCATCGGGAACTACACGCCCGAGGACGGCTCCACGGTCGGCGCCGGGATGCCGGTCTCGATCACCTTCAACAAGCCGATCACGGACAAGAAGGCCGTCCAGACCGGGATCAAGGTCTCCTCGACCAGCGGCCAGGAGATCGTCGGGCACTGGTTCAACTCGCAGCGCATCGACTTCCGGCCCGAGCAGTACTGGACCGCCGGCTCCACCGTCACGGTGAAGCTGAACCTCGACGGTGTCGAGGGCGCCAAGGGCGTCTTCGGCGTCCAGCAGAAGACCGTCACCTTCAAGATCGGCCGCAGCCAGGTCTCCACGGTCGACGTCGCCGCGAAGACCATGAAGGTCGTCCGGGACGGCAAGCCGCTCAAGACGATCCCGATCTCGGCCGGCTCCCCGGACAACCCCACGTACAACGGTCAGATGGTGATCTCCGAGAAGTTCAAGGAGACCCGGATGAACGGCGCGACGGTCGGGTTCACGGACGACGACGGCAAGGGCGAGTACGACATCAAGGACGTGCCGCACGCCATGCGGCTGTCCACGTCGGGCACCTTCATCCACGGCAACTACTGGGGCTCCGACTCGATCTTCGGCAGCGCCAACACCAGCCACGGCTGCGTGGGCCTGAACGACGCCAAGGGCGCGAACGACCCCAACCAGCCGGGTGCCTGGTTCTTCGACAACTCGATCGTCGGTGACGTGGTCGTCGTCAAGAACTCCAAGGACGAGACCATCAAGCCGGACAACGGCCTCAACGGCTGGAACATGAGCTGGTCGCAGTGGAAGGCCGGTTCGGCGGTCTGAACCCGCGCGTGACCGCGTGAGCGCGTGAGCGGGGAAGGCGGCGGCACCCCACCGGGGTGCCGCCGCCTTTCCGTACCGTCACAGGCCGTGGGTCCGCAGGTCCTTGCGCCGGGCGTACCGCAGCCCCGGCAGGTCGGCGCCGTACGGCTCGCCGTCGTCGTCCGCCATGGGGCGGCCGCCGGCGCGGAGGGCAGGAAGCGGGCCAGGGCCAGGTCGAGCACCACGGCGGGCACCCGGCGGCCCTCCTCGGCGGGCCCCGGTACCCGCCGCGCGGCGGTGTGCGGCGGCCACCCGTGGGTCTCCTGGCCATGGGGCGGCCGGCCGTGGCGGGGCGGTGGGTGGTCCGGCTGCCGGTACGGCGGCGGAACGGGCGCCGGGTGGTACGGCGGCGGTGCGGCGTGGGGCTGCCGCCCGTACGGCGCCGGCGCGTACGGCTGTCGTCCGTGCGGAGGTTGTCGGTGCGGTGGTCGTCCGGACGGCTGCTGCGGCGGCCACCGCTGCCGGGTCCCCCGTGGTGTGTCCAAGCGCGAGATCATGCCGCGCACCACCCACCGGGAGCCGGCCACCCGTGCGGTGACCGGCTGCGGGGCCTCGGCTCAGCCGTCGGCCTTCGCGACGCCGATCGGGCAGGACAGCCCCGTGCCGCCGATGCCGCAGTAGCCGCCCGGGTTCTTGTCCAGGTACTGCTGGTGGTACGCCTCCGCCGGGTGGAAGGGGCGGTCCCGCGCGGGGAGGATCTCGGTGGTGATCGTGCCGTGGCCGGCGGCCGTCAGGACCTTCTGGTAGGCGTCGCGGGACGACTCGGCCGCGGCGGCCTGGGCCGGGGAGTGGGTGTAGATCGCCGAGCGGTACTGGGTGCCCACGTCGTTGCCCTGGCGGAAGCCCTGGGTGGGGTCGTGGGACTCCCAGAAGAGCTTGAGCAGCGACGCGTACGGCACGACCGACGGGTCGAAGACCACGCGGACGGCCTCGGTGTGGCCGGTCAGGCCGGAGCAGACCTCCTCGTAGGAGGGGTTGGGCGTGTAGCCGCCCTGGTAGCCGACGAGGGTCGTCCAGACGCCCTCGGCCTGCCAGAACGCGCGCTCGGCGCCCCAGAAGCAGCCCAGGCCGAAGTCCGCGGTCTCCAGGCCGGCCGGGTAGGGGCCGAGGAGGGGGTTGCCGAGGACCGTGTGGCGCTCGGGCACGGTGAACTCCGGCTCGGGGCGGCCTTTCAGGGCTTCTTCGGGGCTGGGCAGGACGGGCGTACGGCCGAACAGCATGACGCGGACTCCTTCGCGGTGGCGCCGAGGGCGGCTTTCGGTCAACGTGCGAGCGCCGCCCGGAATTCCGGGCCGGCGGCGGGCCGGGTGACCCCGGCCCGGTCGGCCACGACGCGCGTCCCCGGCCCGGGTCATCCCGGCCCCGGGTCGTCCCGGCCCGGTCAGGACGGCCCGGTCAGGACGGCCGGGTCAGGACGGCCGGGTCAGGACGGCCGGGTCACCTCGGCAGGGTCGCCGGGCTGCCGCCGTTCGCCTCGTAGCCGGCCACCGCCAGCGCGCGGTACACCGCGTACTCCGCCGCCGGGTCCTCGCTCAGCGTCCACGGCAGGGCGCCGACGTGGCCGTCCACGTGGACGAGCTGGTGCATCGCCTCGGACCAGCGCTCCGCGCGGACCAGGAAGTGGACCAGCAGGTGCCGGACGTGCGCCAGCATCGGGTCGTCGGGCCGGGCCGAGTGCACCGCGTACAGCGCGCCCTCCATCGCCCTGGCGACCACCTCGGTGGCGTAGAAGTCCCGTACCAGCGCGATCTCCGGAAGGTGCTCGAAGACCGCGAACAGCGGCAGCGCGGCGAGCAGCGAGCCCTGCGGGGCGCGCGCGGCGGCGGCGGTCGCGAACTGGTCCGCGTCCTTGCGGGAGCCGTGCCACTTCTCGCACCAGTAGTGCAGGGCCGCCAGGTGCGCCCCCATGTGGTGCGGAGCGCGGTCGATGATCTTCGCCCACACCTGGTCGAACTGTTCCGGCGAGTACCCCAGGCCCCGGGCGACGGCGAGTTCGACGATGTACGGCACCGGGTCGCCGGGGGCGAGCAGCGCGGCCTCGCCGCACACCGTACGGGCCTCTTCGAGGATGATCCGGAAGTCGTCCGTGCCGGCCGACGACGAACGCCACGCCTGCTGCACCAGGAACTCCGCGTGCACGGCCGCCCCGCCCGCGTCCTTGGGCTGCTCCGCCCGCCAGGCCCGCAGCCACGCGCCCCCGGCGCCCGGCCGCTGCTGGAGCTCCAGCGACGCGGCGCCGGCGAAGGCCTGCACGCGCTGCCAGCGGACCTCGCCCTCCTTGCCGGTGCCCGCCAGGAGCTGCGACGCGGCCCGCCAGTCCTGCGTCCGCTGCACCACGTCCAGGACGTCCACCAGGTCCTGGTCGGGGCCGGGCATCCGGACGTCGAGCTGCTCCTGCCGTACGAAGCCGTACGCGCCGGGATCGGCGGCGTCCGGCGCGCCGGGCTCGGCCAGGCGGATACCGGCGCGGCGGCGCGTCAGCCACGGGACCACCACGACGGCGATCAGGCCGACCGCGAACAGGAACCAGAGAATCTCCATACGCACATTGTCCCGGACTCGATGGCCACGGTTGCCGCCCGGACTACGCTCGGACCTCATGAGCGACCACACTCACCAGAGTTTCGAGACCCGCGCCATCCACGCGGGCAATACCGCCGACCCGCTGACCGGCGCGGTCGTGCCGCCCATCTACCAGGTGTCCACCTACAAGCAGGACGGCGTGGGCGGCCTGCGCGGCGGCTACGAGTACAGCCGCAGCGCCAACCCGACCCGTACCGCCCTGGAGGAGAACCTCGCGGCCCTGGAGGGCGGCCGGCGCGCGCTGGCCTTCGCCTCCGGCCTGGCCGCCGAGGACTGCCTGCTGCGTACGCTGCTGGCGCCCGGTGACCACGTGGTCATCCCCAATGACGCCTACGGCGGAACCTTCCGGCTGTTCGCCAAGGTCGTCGCCCGGTGGGGCGTGGAGTGGTCGGTGGCCGACAGCTCCGACCCCGCCGCGCTGCGCGCCGCCGTCACCGACCGTACGAAGGCCATCTGGGTCGAGACCCCCTCGAACCCGCTGCTGGGCATCACGGACATCGAGGCCGCCGCGGACGTGGCGCGCACCGCCGGTGCCAAGCTGGTGGTCGACAACACCTTCGCCAGCTCCTACCTCCAGCAGCCGCTGGCGCTGGGCGCGGACGTCGTCGTGCACTCCCTGACCAAGTACATGGGCGGCCACTCGGACGTCGTCGGCGGGGCGCTGGTGACCAGCGACGAGACGCTGGGCGAGGAGCTGGCGTACCACCAGAACGCGATGGGCGCGGTGGCCGGGCCGTTCGACTCCTGGATCGTGCTGCGCGGCATCAAGACGCTCGCGGTGCGCATGGACCGGCACAGCGAGAACGCGGCGAAGGTCGCCGAGATGCTGGTCAAGCACCCCAAGGTGGCGCAGGTCTACTACCCGGGCCTGCCGGAGCACCCCGGCCACGACATCGCCGTCAAGCAGATGAGGGACTTCGGCGGCATGGTGTCGTTCCGCGTCGAGGGCGGCGAGGCGGCGGCGGTGGAGGTCTGCAACCGCGCGCGGCTGTTCACCCTGGGCGAGTCCCTGGGCGGTGTCGAGTCGCTGATCGAGCACCCGGGCCGGATGACGCACGCCAGCGCCGCCGGTTCGGCGCTGGAGGTTCCGGCGGACCTGGTGCGGCTGTCGGTCGGCATCGAGAACGTCGACGACCTGCTGGCGGACCTGCGCCAGGCACTGGGCTGAGCCCGCCCCCGCCGGCGGGGAACGGGGCCCGTGGGCCGGGCGCCCGACTTCCGGACGGTGGGCGGCGGGCCCGTGGGCCGCGCTTCCGGCACCGGGTCACCAGCCCTCGAAGGGCGGCGCGGTGTCGGACGGCGGCGGTCGCCACGGCTCGGCGACCACCGCCCAGCAGGTGAACGCGAGCGCGAGTGCGGTGAGCAGCGCCCAGAGCGCCCGGCGCAGCGCCCGCGCCCGGCGCCGGGCGCGGGCGCCCCGGGCGAGTGCCCGGCGCGGCAGGCCGGCGGGCAGCCGTGGGCACGGCCCCGCCTGAAGCAGACGCCGTACCTCGTCCTCCCCGCGCTCGGGCCGGCTCACCCGGGCGGCCCGGCGCGCACCGCGCCCTCGCCCGGTGCCGCCGGCGGGACCGGCACCGGTGGCGGGACCGGCACCGGGGCGTCGCGCAGGGCGCGGAGCGCCTGGCGACGCACCGTCCGGACCCGCTCCACCGGGAGGCCGAGCAGCGCCGCCGTCTGCTCGTCGGCGAGGCCCTCGTACAGACGCAGCACCAGGACCAGCCGGGCCCGGGGGGCGAGCCGGCCGAGCGGGTCGCCCCGGCCCCGCCGGCAGCGCCAGGCGGCGCGGGCGAACCGGGCCGCCAGCTCCTGCCGGGCACGGGCGTAGGGGTCCTCGCCGCGCAGCCCGTCCCAGTGGGCGTACGTGGCGGCCAGCGCGGCGACCAGCAGCGCCTGCGCGCGGGGGTTGCGGTCGGGCGGCTCGGCCGTCAGGAGCGTGGCGGCACGCAGCAGCCGGCCGCCCGCGCCCGCGACGAACGCCTCGAAGTCCCGGTCCGCGCCGTCCCCGTCTGAGGCCACGTCCTCATATGAGGGCAGGCGCGCCACGGGGTCAAGAGGGCTGCGCGGCCTCCGGGTCGGTGATGTGCAGATTGGCCTGGCGGACGGTGAGCGCCGAGTTGAAACGGGTGAGCAGCGTGCAGAACGACTCGCGCTCGGCCTCCGTCCAGCCCTTCGTCACCTGTGCCATCAGCTCGCGGCGCGAGGAGCGGACCTCCTCCAGCCGGGCCTGGCCGCGCGGCGACAGCTGGAGCACGACCGCGCGGCCGTCCTCCGGGTGGGAGGTCCTCTTGACCAGGCCGGTGTCGACCAGCGGCGCGACCTGGCGGGTCACGGTGGAGGAGTCGATGCCCATCCCCGCCGCCAGGGCCTTCACGCCCATCGGGCCTTCCTGGTCGAGCCGGTTGAGCAGCAGGTAGGCGGCGCGGTCCATGGAGTTGCGGAGCTGGCCGGTGCCGCCGAGGCGGGTCTGCTCGGCCCGCCGGGCGAAGACGGCCACCTGGTGCTGAAGGGCATCGAGGAGACCTTGGTCAAGATCAGTCGTCATGTCCTGAGATGTGGGCATGGCTGCGGGGCTCTCTCGTGCGGCGGTCGGTTGGTGGGGGACAGAGTACGCGGCCCGGTGCGCGTCCGTACCGGCGCTGCACAAACGTGATGAGCTGCCAGACTTGCGGTCATGAGCTTCCGTACGACTCGCTCCTCACACCCGGTCCTCCTCGACGACGTCCGCGGAGCCCAGAAGATGCTCTCGGGCGTGGCGAGGACGACCGCGATGGAGGGCAGCAGGCACCTGTCGCGCCTGGTGGGGGCGCCGGTGCACCTCAAGTGCGAGAACTTGCAGCGCACCGGCTCGTTCAAGCTGCGCGGCGCCTACGTACGGATCTCCTGCCTGCGGCCCGAGGAGCGGGCGGCCGGGGTCGTCGCCGCGTCCGCCGGCAACCACGCGCAGGGCGTCGCGCTGGCCTCCACGCTGCTCGGGGTGCGCTCCACGGTGTTCATGCCGGTGGGGGCCCCGCTGCCGAAGATCGCCGCGACCCGCGAGTACGGCGCCGACGTCCGGCTGCACGGACAGGTGGTGGACGAGACGCTGGCCGCCGCGGAGCGGTACGCGCACGAGACGGGCGCGGTCCTCATCCACCCCTTCGACCACCCGGACGTCATCGCAGGTCAGGGCACGGTCGGTCTGGAGATCCTCGAACAGTGCCCGGAGGTGCGGACGATCGTGGTCGGCGTGGGCGGTGGCGGGCTCGCGGCGGGCATCGCCGTCGCGGTGAAGGCGCTGCGGCCGGACGTCAGGATCGTCGGTGTCCAGGCGGAGGGCGCCGCCGCGTATCCGTCCTCGCTGCGGGCCGGCCGTCCGCTGTCGGTGCCGTGCGCCCCCACGATGGCCGACGGCATCAAGGTGGGCCGCCCCGGCGACGTGACGTTCCCGCTGGTCGCGGAGCTGGTCGACGAGGTGCGCACGGTCTCCGAGGACGCCCTGTCGTCCGCCCTGCTGCTCTGCCTGGAGCGGGCGAAGCTGGTGGTCGAGCCGGCCGGGGCGAGCCCGGTGGCGGCGCTGCTGACCTCGCCGGAGACCTTCCAGGGGCCGGTGGTCGCCGTGCTGTCGGGCGGCAACGTGGACCCGCTGCTGATGCAGCGCATCCTGCGGCACGGGATGGCGGCGGCCGGGCGGTACCTGAGTCTGCGGCTGCGGCTGACGGACCGGCCGGGGGCGCTGGCGACCCTGCTGGGAGTGCTGTCGCTGGCCGACGCCAACGTGCTCGACGTGGGACACGTGCGCACCGACCCCCGCCTCGGGCTCACCGAGGTGGAGGTGGAGCTGCACCTGGAGACCAAGGGCCCGGAGCACTGCGAGGAGGTCGCGGCGGCCCTGCGGGAGGCGGGGTACACCGTCCTGCCGTGACGCCGCCCTGCCGCCCCGCCGTGGCGCGATGACGCCGTGACGCCGTGACGCCGTTCGGGCCGGGTCGAGGGACGGGCCTCCGGAGAGACGCGACATATCCCGTTCTCTCCCGCTCCGGGCCGCCGGTGTCACTCGTTTGGCGGGCGGACCGCGCCCCGCGTCCCTAAGCTCGATTAGCGAATCGTCCCGAATATCCGATGTCACGCTCGCACCTGCCACTCATGGGAGATCCCACATGCCAGGCGCAATCCACGCCGAAGGTCTCGTCAAGACCTTCGGCGACGTCAGAGCTCTGGACGGCGTGGACCTCGACGTCCCCGAGGGGACGGTCCTGGGGCTGCTCGGCCCCAACGGCGCCGGCAAGACCACCGCCGTGCGCGTGCTGACCACCCTTCTGCGGCCGGACAGCGGCACGGCCCGGGTGGCCGGTGTGGACGTCCTCGAACACCCCGAAGAGGTCCGGCGGTCCATCGGCCTGTCGGGCCAGTTCGCCGCCGTGGACGAATACCTCACCGGCCGCGAGAACCTGCGGATGGTCGGGCAGCTCTACCAGATGACCGGCCGAGCCGCGAAGACACGCGCGGGCGAGCTGCTGGACCGCTTCCACCTCGCCGAGGCCGCCGACCGGCCGGCCAGGACGTACTCCGGCGGCATGCGCCGCCGCCTCGACCTCGCCGCCGCGCTCGTCGTCTCGCCGCCCGTGATGTTCATGGACGAGCCCACCACCGGCCTCGACCCGCGCAACCGGCAGCAGTTGTGGGAGGTCATCCAGGAGCTGGTCGCCGGCGGTACGACGCTGCTGCTCACCACGCAGTACCTGGAGGAGGCCGACCACCTCGCCCACGACATCTGCGTCGTCGACCACGGCAAGGTCATCGCCCGGGGCACATCCGACCAGCTCAAGGCCCGTACCGGCGGCGAGCGCGTGGAGGTGGTGGTCCACCGGCGCGAGGAGATCGAACCGGCCCGGGCCGTCCTCGCCGGGTTCGGCAAGGGCGACGTGGCCGTCGAGGAGCACACCCGCGAGCTCACCGCCCCGGTCACCGGCGGCGCCAAACTGCTCGCCGAGGTCATCCGCGAACTGGACGCCCGGGGCGTGGAGATCGACGACATCGGGCTGCGCCGCCCCACCCTGGACGACGTGTTCATCTCGCTGACCGGCCACGCCGCCGAGCGGGGGGCCGACGACGGCGACGACGGTGGCGGCGACCCCGACGGTGACGAGGGCGACGACGGCGAGCAGGGGGGCGGGGACGGGGGCCGCCGGGACGCCCGGGACGCCCGGGACTCCCGCCGGTCGAACCTCTCCCGCGGGTCCCGCCAACCCGGCTCGTCGCGTGAGGAGGCCGCGAAATGAGCACCGCGACCGGTATCGTCCGCCCCGCCGCACCCCGGCCGCGCGGCGGTATCGCCCGGTCGGTCCGCGACTCCCTGGTGATCGCCCGGCGAAACCTCATCCGGATGAGCCGGATCCCGGAAATGGTCGTCTTCGGACTCATCCAGCCGATCATGTTCGTCGTGCTGTTCAGCTATGTGTTCGGCGGTTCCATGAACATCGGCGGCACCACGGCACCGGGCGTCTACCGCGAGTTCCTGATGGCCGGCATCTTCGCCCAGACCGTCACCTTCGCCACGGCCGGCGCGGGCGCGGGCATCGCGGACGACATGCACAAGGGCCTCATCGACCGATTCCGGTCCCTGCCCATGGCCCGTGGGGCCGTGCTCACCGGGCGGACGCTCGCCGACCTGGTGCAGACCGCGCTCACCGTGGTCGTCCTCGCGGTCGTCGCGCTGCTGGTGGGCTGGCGCATCCACGAGGGCATCGCCAAGGCGCTCGGCGCCTTCGCGCTGCTGCTCTTCCTCGGGTACGCGTTCTCCTGGATCGGCGCGCTGATCGGCCTGTCCGTCCGCACCCCGGAGGCGGCCACCTCCGGCGGGCTGATCTGGCTCTTCCCGGTGACCTTCCTGTCGAACGCGTTCGTCGACGCGTCCCGGATGGCGTCCTGGCTCCAGCCCGTCGCCGAGTGGAACCCGTTCAGCGCCACCGTGCAGGCCTGCCGCGAGCTGTTCGGCAACCCCGGCGTCTCGGACTCCGGCGCCTGGCCCATGCAGCACCCGGTGTGGGCCTCGCTGATCTGGTCGGTGCTGATCATCGCGGTGTTCCGCACGCTGGCGGTGCGCAAGTACCGCTCCGCGGCGGTGTGAGCGGGCGCCGCCGTGCCGGCCCGGCCCCGGGCCGGCAGCCCGCCGGCGGCAGACGCGGACGGGCCGGCGACGGGACGGCACCACGGCCCGCCGGCACACGGCAGGGGCCGGACCGCGCGGCGCGGTCCGGCCCCTGCTCTCGTTCGTCGGGCAGCCCGGGCCGCCCCGGCGGCTCAGCCCTGGTACGGCTGGGCGTCGAGGATCCGCACGGACGCCTTCTTGCCGTTCGGCAGCTCGTACTCCGCGTCCTCACCGATCTTCTTGCCGTTGACGCCGGTGCCGAGCGGCGACTGCGGGGAGTACGTCTCGATGTCGGAGCTCGCGTACTCGCGGGAGGCCAGGAGGAACGTCACCGTGTCGTCCTCGTCCCCGTCGAACGCGATCGTCACGACCATGCCGGGAGCCACCACACCGCTCTCCGCGGGGGCCTCGCCGACCTTCGCGTGCTCCAGCAGCTGGGTCAGCTGGCGCACGCGCAGCTCCTGCTTGCCCTGCTCCTCCTTGGCCGCGTGGTACCCGCCGTTCTCACGCAGGTCGCCCTCCTCGCGCGCCGCCGCGATCTTGGCGGCGATCTCGGTTCGCGCGGGACCAGACAGGTACTCCAGCTCGGCCCTGAGCTGGTTGTACGCCTCCTGGGTGAGCCAGGTGACGTTTTCGCTGGTCTGGGTCACAGGTGCTCCTCGTCGGTACTGGGAATACAAAGCATCGCCCTACCCAGAAGGATTGTGCCTTCCTGGATGGGCGAAACCACGAGCCTAACAATTTCGCGGGGCCAAGGGGAGGACGAAAGTCACGGAATCGGCGTCACCGCAGGTCACAGCCGTGAGCGCGGTGCTCCTGCGGCCTGTCGCCCGGGCCGCCGGCCACCGGCCGGCGCGCTCGGGCCGCTACTCGGCGGTGCAGCCCAGCAGCTGGGCGCTGGTCGCCGGGGCGGTGGTCCGTACGGTGAAGACCTCGTCGATCCGGTCCCGCGCCTGGTCGAGACGGACGTCCCGGCGGCCCACCTCGGCGCCGCTGTCGGCGAGCGCCCGCAGCGTGCAGTAGCCCTTGGCGTCCCGGTCCTTGCGGACCTCCAGGTGCACCCGCACCCGGTCGGGGGCGGAGACGTCGAACTTGATCAGCTCGGCGCTGATCTTCTTCCCGGCGACGTGGTGGTAACCGAACCAGCCGATCAGAGCCAGCAGCGCGACGCCCAGCACGGCCCCGAGGATCTTCAGTCCGCGGTCGGCGCGCTGGTCCGCGGAGCGGCCGTAACGGCCCTCGGGGAGGTCACGCCCCTCACTGCCCGCGCTCATGACGTTCCTCTCGTCCCCGGGGCGTGCGCCGGACGAAGGAATTTTCCGGCCATCCGTTCCGTCACTATAGAAGCCCCTTCCTGCCGCCCGACCACTGCCCCGGACCGACGTCCCCACGGGACGGCTCCTACATTTCGCGACGAATCACTGAGGATCGAGTCTTGACTGAGCAGCTGCGACTGATGGCCGTTCACGCCCACCCCGACGACGAGTCGAGCAAGGGCGCGGCCACGATGGCCAAGTATGTGTCCGAGGGGGTGGACGTGCTGGTCGTGACCTGCACGGGGGGCGAGCGCGGCTCCATCCTCAATCCGAAGCTCCAGGGCGACGCGTACATCGAGGAGAACATCCACGAGGTGCGCCGCAAGGAGATGGACGAGGCGCGCGAGATCCTCGGCGTCAAGCAGGAGTGGCTCGGCTTCGTCGACTCCGGCCTGCCGGAGGGCGACCCGCTGCCGCCGCTGCCGCAGGGCTGCTTCGCCCTGGAGGACGTCGACAAGGCGGCCGGACGTCTGGTGCGCTCCATCCGCGCGTTCCGCCCGCAGGTCGTCACGACGTACGACGAGAACGGGGGCTACCCGCACCCCGACCACATCATGACCCACAAGATCACGATGGTGGCCTTCGACGGCGCGGCCGACGCGGAGAAGTACCCGGAGCCGGAGTTCGGCCCGGTCTGGCAGCCGTTGAAGCTCTACTACAACCAGGGCTTCAACCGGCCGCGCACGGTCGCGCTGCACGAGGCGATGCTGGCGCGCGGCCTGGAGTCGCCGTACGGGGAGTGGCTCAAGCGGTGGGAGGAGTTCCAGCGCGCCGAGCGGACCCTGACCACGCACGTTCCGTGTGCCGACTTCTTCGAGATCCGCGACAAGGCGCTGATCGCGCACCGGACGCAGATCGACCCGGACGGCGGCTGGTTCCGCGTGCCGATGGAGATCCAGAAGGAGGTCTGGCCGACGGAGGAGTACGAGCTGGCCAAGTCCCTGGTGGACACCTCCCTCCCCGAGGACGACCTCTTCGCGGGCATCCGGGACAATGCCTGACATGAGCGCACACCAGGCACTGACCCAGCTCGTCCCGCTCGCGGCCAAGGAGCTCGACGAGAACAAGGTGACCCCGGGCATCCTCGGCTTCCTCGTCTTCGCGGTGATGGCCGTGGGCGTATGGCTGCTGATGAAGTCGATGAACCGCCACATGGGCAAGGTCGACTTCGAGGAGGCCCCGGAGCCGGCCGCTCCGGCGAACCCGGACAAGGGCGCGGCCCGGAAGTAGGGCACGCGGGCCGTTCCCCGGCGAAGGGGCCCGCGCCCCGCTCCGA
Source organism: Streptomyces sp. NPDC050856 (assembly GCF_040653855.1). NCBI lineage: Bacteria > Bacillati > Actinomycetota > Actinomycetes > Kitasatosporales > Streptomycetaceae > Streptomyces > Streptomyces sp. NPDC050856. The sequence goes on from NZ_JBFAGV010000001.1 coordinate 44,334, forward strand.
CGCGACTCCATGGCCCCGCCCCGGCCGGCGCGGTCATGGAGCCCCGGCTGCCCGCCGGCCGGCTGCCCGCCCCGCAGGCCGGCGTGCCGGGCGGTGGCCGGACGCCCCTTGACACCGGTGGAGGTGGCGCGGGGCGCGCTGTGTGCTCACGCGCGGGCGGCCAGGCGGTGCGACGGGCCGGCAGCCGATCACCGACGGCCGGTACGACGCCGCCCACGGTGTTCGACCGTCCCCGCGACGTGTTCATCGCCCAAGGACGGAACCTCGTCCGGGACGCCGGCCGCCCCCCGCAGCCGTCTCATCGCTGCCACCGCGATGCTGTGGACCGCCATCGGCCTCGTCGTCGTATCGCGGTCGCGGGCGCCTCGCCGCCCGCCCCGGACCACCCGAGCATCTCAGCGGTTCTCCGCGTCCGCCTCGCCCAAGGCCGCCCAAGGCCGCCCAAGGCCGCCCAAGGCCGCCCAAGGCACAGCACCACCCACGTGGCTCATGCGCGGGGCTCAGCCAGCGGGGCTGTGCCTTGTGAGAGGCTGGGTCGTATGAACCGGTTGGCTGGTGTGACCTCGCCTTATCTGCTTCAGCATGCCGACAATCCCGTCGACTGGTGGCCCTGGACCCCGGAGGCGTTCGCGGAAGCGCGACGGCGGAATGTCCCCGTTCTGCTGTCGGTCGGCTACTCGGCGTGCCACTGGTGCCAGTAGATGAAGACAACCCGGTAGTCCCTACCTGGTTCTTTCACTACGAGTTACCGCGTGAGTACGAAGCCGGACCGCATCGACGCTGAAATCGCGGCCTGGGACGCAGACCAGCTTTCCGCCTCACCCGAGTGGAGCGCCAAGCGCTACGCAACGGTGCGGACGCACCCTGAGACCTCCGAGGCGTCGCTCAGCGAACACAGAACGCCCCCGGACGATGGCCGGGGGCGCTGTCGTGACTCCGAAAGTCGGCCTTGTTGTCGCCAGTGATATCGCGGCCCGGGGTGCTGACCGGTGCCGCTGCCGATGGTTCGGGATCTCCCCCGCACCCTCGAGATGAGTGCGGGGAAGAATCAGAGGTCACCCCTGCCGCTCAGATGATGCGGTAGGGCCCCCAGCTGGTGCCGACCTGGTAGCGGCTGGGGAAGGCGTCCATGCCGGTCTTTCCGGTGCCGGGGTAGACCCACAGCGTGCCGTCGGATGCCTGACGGGTCAGTACATCGGTGAGCCCGTCACTGTTGAAGTCCCCGGTGCGAGTGACGTCCTGGGTCTGCCAGCTTCTGCCGACCTGGTACCGGGTAGCGAAGGTCTCCATGCCGGTCTTCCCGGTGCCGGGGTAGACCCACAACGTGTCGTCGGACGCCTGACGGGACAACACATCAGTGCGCCCATCGTTGTTCATGTCGCCGGTGGTAATGACGTTCTGGCTCTTCCAGCTGGTGCCGACCTGGTAGCGGGTACCGAGGGCTTCCATGCCGGGCTTCCCGGTGCCGGGGTAGACCCACAACGTGCCGTCGGACGCCTGACGGGTCAGTACATCGGTGAGCCCGTCACCGTTGAAGTCCCCAGCGCGAGTTACGTCCTGGGACTGCCAGCTCCTGCCCACCTGATACCGGGTGCCGAGGGCTTCCATGCCGGGCTTCCCGGTGCCGGGGTAGACCCACAACGTGCCGTCGGACGCCTGACGGGACAGGAGGTCACCGATGCCATCGTTGTTGAGGTCTCCGATGGTGATGGCGTCCTGGCTCGTCCAGCTGGTGCCGGCCTGGAAGCGGGTTCCCAGGGTGCCCATGCCGGTCTTTCCGGTGCCTGGGTAGATCCACAGAATGCCGTCGCTCTTGACGGCCGCGAGGTCGGCCTTGCCGTCACCGGTGAGGTCGTCCGGATTGCGCGAGGTGGCGTTATCGACCCAGTCGCTGATGCCATCAACACGGGTGTCGATGGCACCAGTACGGGTTTCGGCGGGATCGATGCCCAAACATCCACCCTGCCAGGAGCGGGAGTTAACGGTGACGAGTTCCGTGGTGCCGTTGACAGTGCGCAGAGCGGGCCCGCCGGAGTCGCCCTTGCAGACGGTCGCGGTGTCGGAGCCGTTGAGGTTCACTGTCGTGTCCGTGGTGGAGGCGACGGTGAACGTGCCGGTGTGGAGCTTGTCGGGCACCCATTCGGTCTTGGTGCGTCCGAATCCGGCCTTCACCAGCTCCTCACCCGCAGCGGCGGGCGTGGTCGCCAACCGGACGGGCGTGATGCTCGGATCCGTGATCCTGGCGGCGAGTTTGACGAGCACCAGGTCCCGGTCGGCATGTGGGACGAGTCGAATGGCCGACAGGACACTGCCGCTGGGCTGGGTCAGGTCCGTTCGGCCGACAGTGACGGTGGTGGTGATGGCGGGTTTGCCTGCGGGGGGGTTGCCGTCCGCAGCGAAGCAGGTGGCCGAGGTCAGGACCCACTGCCGGTCGATGAGGGTGCCGGTGCAGGCGGTCTGTTCACCGACGTTGATTTTCGCGACGTAGTTGAGCTGTGCCGGGGCGTCGGCTCCGGTGAGTGCGGTGGCAGGGGCAGCGCTCAGCACGACGGGGGCCGCGAGCAGGGCAGCGGCCAGCGCGGAGAGACGGGGGCGTCTGGAGAGGTACATGAATGTGGCTTCCTGGGCACGAGGGCCGCGCGTCCTGTGGGCACCGGACCGCGGAGTGGTGAGCATGTCGATGTCGACCTGCGGTTACTTGGAGGACCTGATCTCGACGAGCAGGTGATCGCGGCCCTCGGGGTCCGCGGTTTCACCCACCGAGGTCCAGGCGTTCTTGCTGATGTCGAACGACTTCTCCTCGGTACCTACGGTCATGTCGACCGAGGTCGTGTAGTCGTTGCCCTTGACCGCGTAGACCGCGGGGATCTCTAGGGTCAGCCAGCCGGAGTCGCCCACCACCTTGAAGCAGATCTTGTCCGTCCTGTCACGGGCCAGGATCTCCAGGAGGCCGGTGCCGGCCGCACAGTCGGCCAGGGTGATGTGGCCGTCACCGCGCTTGAGGACGATGTTCTTCTCGGCCAGGATCTTGTCCGCGTGCGGGTAGGTGAAATCCTCCACCGTGTAACCGGGGGCGTCCCCCGCGACCAGTGCGGTGGGGCCCGTCTGCTGCGACGCCCCGCCGGGGATGCCCGTGGTCGCCGTGATCCAAGCCAGGGCGCCGACTGCGGCCGCGCCCAGTGCGCGCCGCGTAAGCCGCTTGCGCTGCGGCTTCACGGGCATTCTGCTGTATTCCTTCATTGCATCCCCAAGTTCGTCGCTGACGGCCGAATATTCATCATCGGGCTCGAAATCGGGTGCACAGGAATGCGATATCAACATCGCCCTGCCGGGCATGCTCCAACTCCTGCGGAAAGCAGTTCCCTTACCTCCCAAAACGAGAGGCCCCCTGTCCCGGCGATCATCATCCGCTTCGCCATACCAACATGAAGTGGCCCTCAGGGCGAGTGAAAAAACCCACGCACACCGGCACAATACCTACGCACGCTTTGTGATCTGCGTCACGCCTTGTAAAGGTTGTGCCGAAAGTTGTGAAGGACATGTAAATAAATACTGAGGGACGGTCAGAAACGGAGCGCGAGCGTCCGTTGGGAGATCGGTCTCTTCAATTGGCTCTTCCTGTATGAGAGGTTGATAAGGTCCGGCACTACAACGAGCTCCGCCAACACGCGACTTCGCATCCATGGGTATTTCATCCCGCGGGCACGTCGGAAACCGGCCTGCCAAGGAAATCCGACATGCCCTGCCCCCAGCTCACACGAGGACAACTCTTCTATGCAGACAACTTTCTGGAGCCGGCGCCGCGTGCTTGGTGCGCTCGCCGCCACCACGGCCGTAGCCTCCACGCCCTCGGTGCTCCTCGCCCCGGTCGCCGCCGCGGTGGAGGGCGCTGCGCCGGATCCCGTCCCCCTGCCGGCCACCGAGCGGGCGAAGGTGGTCAAGGCCTGGATATCGGGCGGAAGAGGCGTCAAGTCCGCAGCCGCCCGAGCCCTGGTCGGCTCCGACAGCGAGATCCAGACCTTCTTGGCCGAAACGCTGCCGAACCAAACCGTGCAGGACAACCGCGTCGCCATCGTCAGCAGCCTGGACCGCGCGGGCAAGGGCCTGCGTCGTGAGGCGGTCGCCGCCCTCGACAACGGTGACGCCGCCATCGCCGACTTCCTGAGAGGTGGCTTCAAACCCGCCATCCTCGAGGACCTCCAGGTGGCCACAACCATCGTGTCGGGCACCGGCGACAGAGCGGTCCGGCGAGCCGCCACCGCCGCCCTGACCGCCGGCACCGAGCAGTCCCTGATCGCGTTCCTCACCGACACCCAGTACGACGCACGCCTGGAGGACGCCCGCGTCCAGGTCGCCACCATGCTGACGCAGGCCGGCCCGGAGGTGCAGAAGTACGCCGACCGCGCCCTCAGCGGCAGCGCGTCCGACGTGGAGTGGTTCATCGAGACCGGGCAGCACATCGCCCGTGCCCGGGACCAGGAGTCGGCGACGATCGAGGAACTCGTCGCCGTCGTCCAGCGGGAGGGCAAGCGCGCCGAGCGCGAGACGAACCTTGCCGTTGAGGCCTCCGCACGCGCCCAGACCGCCGCCGACAAGGCGAAGGAGGCGGCGGAGAAGGCCGCCGCCGAAGCAGCGGCTGCCCAGCAGGATGTACAGAAGTCCGGGGCGGCGGCCCGCAAGGCGGCAGGCGCCGCGAAGGGCGCGGCGGATGCCGCTCGTAACGCCATCAACGCCTCGAACGCCGCTGTGTCGGCGTCCCGTCGCGCCTCCTGGGCCGCCACCGGCGCCGCCCAGGCCGCCGCGAACGCCGGTAGCGCCGCGGCCCGCGCCTTCCATGCCGCGATCGGTGCCTCCAAGGATGCCGGCAAGGCCGAGGCCGCCAAGAACGCGGCGGTCGCCGCCCGCAACGCCGCGGCCAAGGCGCGTACCGCGGCCAAGGCGGCCGACCAGGCCGCCGTCGCCGGAACCAAGGCCGCCGCCGCCGGTTCCGCCGCTGCCTCCGCCGCACGCAACGCGGCCGCCGCCGCGAACGCCGCCGCCCAGGCCGGTGCCGCCGCCGGTGCCGCACAGTCGGAGGCCGCGGAGGCCAAGCGCCAGGCCGCGATCGCGTCCAGCGCCGCGAACCGGGCCACCAATGCCGCCTCCGCCGCACATACCCTCGCCACCACCGCGGCCGCGGCCGCCCGCACCGCCCGGGACGCCGCCAACGCCGCGGCGGACCACGCCGACAAGGCGGCGGCCGCCGCCGAGGAGGCCGTGAAGTACGCGGGTCAGGCCGTCGACTACGCCAACAGGTCCACCGCTCACGCGGCGGCGGCCGTGCTGGCCGCCAACACGGCTACCAAGGCCGTCTCGGACGCCCTCCTGGTGGAGCAGAACGCGCGGAAGGCCGAGGCGGAAACCCTTGAGCAGGACAAACTGCAGGCCATCGAGGAGGTCAGGCTGCTCGCTGAGATCGAGACGAAGGAGGTGACTGCCTATCAGAACAAGGTCGCCCAGGCGCAACAGACCGATCAGGCGACCAAGGACCTGATCGCCAAGGCCGAGCAGGCGCTGACGGTGAACGACATGGAGCTCGCGGCGGTCCAGGGGCGCAAGGCGGCCATCGCCCTGCTCAACTCCCGGGGTGCTTGGACCAGGCAGGCGGCCCAGTACGCTCTTTCCGGCACGGACGACGACGTGTATGCCTGGATCGCCCTCGACCGGCACCTGGCCCAGGTTCAGGACGACCGGGAGACCACGCTCCACGTGGCCACGATCGCCGGCCCCAGGATCGCCGAAGCGGCCCAGGCCGCCCTGGAGAGCTCTGATTCCAAGGCGGTCGGCGACTTTCTCACCGGCGGCATGAAGAGGGCCTCCGACGAGGACAACCGGGTGGCGATCACTCGCATCCTGGACTCGAAGCCCGGCAAGGCCGTCACCGAGGCGGCGAACAAGGCACTCGACCTCAACACCACCGAATCGCTGCAGAACTTCTTCGACCACGAGTACCCCAGGGCGATACGGGAGGACGACGCGGTCCTCACCCTCACGCTGATGAACACCGGGGGTGCCTTCACCCAGGCGTACGCCGAGGTGGCCATGGAGGGGCCCACCTGGATGCGCCGCAACTTCGTCTCCCTGGTGCAGTACCGGACGGCCCAGCTCGACCACGACACCGCCACCCATGTTGCCGCCATCCGGGGCGCCATCGCGGCTGCGGCGAAGATCGCCGAGAAGGCGCAGGAGAACGCCGCCTTGGCATCCAAGGTCGCCGCCGAAGCCCGGAGTGCCGCCGGCGAGGCCAAGGCGTGGGCGGACAAGGCACTTGACTCCGCGGCCAAGGCCGAGGACTACGCCGACGAGGCCAGGCGGAACGCGGACGCGGCCGACAAGTCCGCGGCCGATGCCAAGGCGTCTGCGGCCAAGGCGAGCGCGGCGGCGTCGACCGCCCGTAGTGCCGCCCGCTCCGCGAACTACTCGGCGAACAAGGCGATGGACTCCGCCCGTTCCGCCCTCAAATCGTCGTACAGCGCCCAGGCTTCCGCCGCCAACGCCCGCGCTTCCTCAATCGCCGCGGGCAAGGACGCGGCGACGGCGGCGGCCGCGGCCACCGAGGCCAGGCGGATCGCTGCGGCCAAGCGTGAGGCCGAGGTCAAGGCCGCTGCCAAGGCCGCTGCCGAGAAGGCCCGCCGTGAGCGGGAGGCCAAGATCGACCCGGCCGACAAGGACACCAACGACCAGATCAACCCCAACGGCACCAGCACGGACGCCGACGAGTGGTGGAACGACGCCAGCTTCTACGCCGACGCGTTCAACGCGATCAGCGTCGGCGCCGGATTCCTGGCCGCGGGCTGCGCCCTCGCCGCCCTCGTGTTCCCCCCGGCCGCCGCAGCCGCCGGCTTCTTCGCCGCGGTCTCGATGGGCGCCAGCGGCCTTGGTACCCTCTTCACCGGCATTGAACATGGCTTTACCAGTGGCGAGTTCATCGATTCCGCCATCGGCACCGGCCTGAGCCTGGTCACCTTCGGCCAGTCCAAGTGGATCGGTGCCGCGGACAAGGCTCTCGGCGGCAAGCTCATCAAGCCCGTCGTCGGCAAGATCGCCGACGTCGGCGAGGACGTCGTGTCGGGGGCCACCAAGGTCCTGTCGTCCATCTTCTGACCTGCGCCGCAGCGCTCGGTGCTCGGGCCGACCCGAACGGCCTCGGCCCGAGCCCGGACGAACCCGGCGCCGACGAGCCCGGTGGCCCGGCCGGTCCCCACCGCACGTGAGCGACTCCCACGCGGGCGAACTGCTGACCGTGCCGGTCCGGGTCAGCTCGATGTCCGGCAGTTGTCCGCTGTCCGAGGGGCACCGCTGTGCCGGTGCCCCTCATTGCCCCTTACCGAAGCCGTCGGGGCACCCACGCCAACAAGAGAGGTATGACGAGCATGCATGAGATACGACATGGTCGGCCCGGACGGAGACGTGCCCGGTCGACCGTACTGGCCCTGGTGACGGTGTTGACGGTGGGGCTCACCACGACCGGCATGAGCTCGGCGCAGCAGGGGGCCGAAGAGAAGCCCCAGCGGGTGAGCAGGCTCGACTCGGCGGAGCTGCCGACCGCCGCGCCCCTCACCGGAACCGGCAGGTTCGCGGCCGGCTCCGGTGAGAGATGCACCGCCACCGCGCCGGGCTCCAAGGAGCGCCGCGCGGGTGCCGTCGAGTCCTGTGTGACGGTCACCCCACCCCCTGCGCCCGCGAAGGCGAAGACCCGAACCCGTGTCGCCGCCACCGCCTCCACCGCCTCGCCCACCGGCAGTTGCGCCATCACCAACCCCGGTAACTACCGTTACGAACGCTTCTCGTACTGCGTGACCGGCATCAACGTCACCTACATCCTCCGCGACAGCAGGGGTCTGGAGATCGGACGCGGCATCCTGGAGGTCTCAACCGGAGCTGACCTGTCCCCGACCGCCACGACCTGGAGCGAGCAGGTCACCGTCAAGATGACGGCCGCCTCCGGCGATGTAACCTCCCTGGACGTCAAGTTCAAGGCATCGTGCGACGCCGGTTGCTCGGCCACCAAGACCATGCCCTGGTACGTCGGCGCCATCACCATCGGCAAGCCCCTGACCGGAACCGTCACCTACTCCTCGCCCCAGACGACGGGTTCCTCCGCCTCGTTCTACACGTCCTACGCGATGTACGTGACGTCCCCAGGGGCGAAGGCGACCGACCCGAACGCGTCGTGGAGGAACGCGCGTCAGATCAGGTGCGACCACGCGGTCGGCGGCACCTCGGTAGCGGGATGTGCCGTCCCCTCCGTCATGGCCGTCGTGCCGATGAGCGCGCAGGCTTCGGACCCGGGTGGCGTGGTGGCCGCCTATCAGTGGGCACAGCAGAACCTCAACGACGCCTGGGGCAAGGGTAAGCCGCTGACCCGCTCGACGAGCGGCGTGGCCGGTCGTACCGCCAGCACATGCGGCGGCTTCGTGGCGCAGACTGACCTCGTCGCCAGCGACTCCTGCGGCGACTTCCCCTTCGGCGAGGCGAAGGAAGGCGGTGTCGCCGGCGACCGGTGCGTTGAGGTGATCCCCAACCTCGGCAACGGCGAATGGGACACCTACGTCCTGAATGACGCCAACGTCCTGGACCGTACCTCTCCCTGCGTGCAGGCCCATGTCACGCCCGCCGAGAAGCAGTTCGCCGACATCCAGCTTGCCGACGGCTTCAAGAATCAGCGGGTGATTGACGCCGACCAGTTCGAGCTGACGTTCTCGTTGCCGGACACCGGTCCGCAGGCCAGTTGCCTGAACGACCCCCCGCCGATCAACCACCTTCCCAACGGCGACGGCTGGTTCTACAACACCACCGAGGCGGTTCCTCTCGTCAACCAGAGCGACTCGGCGGGCGGCTCCGGTAAGCGGCCGGCCCAGGCGCAGGCCTGCTTGGGACGCAATGTCGGCGGGGGGACCGGAACCAGCGATCCCGTCACCGGCTGGAAGGACGCGGTGGCGTTCAAGGCGGCGAACAACGTCACCTACGGTCTGGCCCGGTGCCATCTCATCGCGAACATCCTCGGCGGACAGGGCACGAGTGAGCTCACCCGTTCCAACCTCGTCCCCTGCTGGCAGTCCGGGATGAACACGGGCACGCCCAGCATGCGGACATTCGAGTCCAAGGCGCAGAGCCTCATCAAGGGCCCCATCGCCAACTTCGGGCCAAACGACGCGGTCTTCTACCAGGTGACGCCCGTCTACAAGGACGCGAACAGTACCATTCCGGTGGGCGTCACGATGAACGCGACCATCCAACGGGCGAACGGGACAACCGAGGAACTGTTCCCTAACGTCTACGTCACCAACACCCAGGGAAACACCGGGTTGCTCAACCTCGGTAACTGATCCACCAGTTCACGCCAACGGGAGCCGGCATGAGTTTCACCACCCCACCGCGGCCGTTCGACATAACCGCGCTGTTCCCTCGACTGGCCCCGCTGGCGCGCACGGCGACCCGGCTGCACCCGCGGCCGGGCTCGCCGACCGTTCACGACAGCTCCGTCGGCGGACCGCTCCTGTGGCCCGCCGACGAGCCGTGGCCGTATTGCGAAGAGCAGCACGACAGCCGCGTGGAACCGGTGGTCCACTCCCCGGACGACATCCGGATCCTGCGCCGCGACCAGGCCGCGGCGGAGGAACGGCTGCGCCTCGACCCCCGGGCGCCCGCGGCCACCCCCGAGGAACGGGAGAACTGGGAGCGGATCAAAGTCGGCCGCCCGTGGTCCGACGACCCGGTCCCCCTCCTGCCCGTCGCCCAGCTCTACGCCCGCGACGTCCCCTTCCCGCGCCCGTCCGGCGCGGACCTCCTCCAGATCCTGTGGTGCCCCTTCGACCACGAGACGCCCCACCCGAAGACCGCACTCTTCTGGCGTTCCGCCGCCACCATCACCGACGTACTCGACGCACCGCCCGAACCGCCGGTCGTCCAGTCCGTGTACTACCTGCCGGAGCCGTGCCTGTTCTCGCCGGAGCAGGTCACCGAATTCCCGCACTTCAGGGAGCTGGACAAGGAGCTCAGGGACCAGCTCGACGACACGAGCAACTGGGAGACGATCGACCCCGCGCGGTACCAGGCGTACGCCTATGATCCGGGCGAGCTCTACCGCAACAACCTCTCCACCGCCCCCGGCTGGAAGACCGGCGGCTGGACCCGCTGGGACCCCACCGACCCCGTTGACCGCTCCTGCCCCGAGTGCGGCACCGAGGCGGTCCCGCTCCTCACCATCGCCTCATCGGAATGGGACGGCGGCAGCGGGACCTGGATCGCCGAGGAGGAACCGGCGAACCCGTCCCCGCCTCCCCTGGGCGCCCAGAACGGCAACTTCACCTTGATCGACATCGTCGGCGGCTACAACCTCCAGCTCCACGTCTGCCCGGCCAACCCGTCCCACCCCCATATCGAGCTGGTCCAGTAAGCAAGCCCGGCGCCCAAGTACACCGAGACGCCACGAGCGCGCTTCGCGTACCTCGGAAACTGGGCTCTGTCGGCGGGCCGCTGCTGTGGCCCGCCGACGAGCCCCTGGCCGCACCGCGAAGGACCGGACCAGCAACACGTAATTTCGGGCGCATCACACTAGGCTCCACATGCCTGCATGTGCATCTTCTTGGCGGAGACGGTAGTCGTGCAACTGTGGGCCTCGACTCTGCGCCCGCAACAGAGATGGGCCGCAAGCGGAGAGGCCTTGCCTGGTAGCTACTTTTAGCCCTCAGACGGCTACCGCCTGCGACAGCGTCGCCACGAACCTGCTCCAAGGGCTTGTGAGCCGCTCCGGAGCCGAGGAGTGCAGGCGTCTGCCGCTGTCGCGACACATGAACGACGGTTCCGCAGAATGGCACGGTGTGTGTTCTGGCCTCGTCATGACGGAGCCTGCGGTGGGCCGCGCTGCGGCGAGGGCGCCCGCGTATGTCCGGATTCGTACGAGGGTGCTAGTAGGGTAATGTGACTGCCCGTGATAAGCTCCAATGACCTCACTGCTGCTTCTCAGCGCCGAGGAGGCGATGTGGGGTCCTCCGAGACCCGCCGGAGAAAGGGCATACGTCGGTCGCGCCGGTGGATGCTCCCCGCGCTGATCGCCATCGCGTACATAGTTCTCCAGCTCATCGGCAGGCCGACCCTGGCGCCGGCCAATGACGCCTACCGTTACAATCAGGCTGCGCTGCAGTTCCTCGGTAACTCGCCGGAGCAGGCGCACCGGACCGCGTTGAAGGCGTACTGCCACGACAAGGTGCGACGGGAGACCCGCTCTCACGGGCTGAAGCCGGAGAACCTGCGCGATGACGCTGCTCCGTACCCCACACCGGGAAAAGGGTTCTCCGCCTGCATGGCAGAGTCGGCTGACGGGTTGAAACCACTCAGCCCTCGCTATGAGCGCATATTCGATGTCCGGCCGGGGTTCCCGGTGCTGGCCGCGCCGTTTGTCGCCGTGTTCGGCGCGGGTTCGGGACTGCTCGTCACCTCGGTCCTGTTCACCGTTGTCGGCGGCCTCTTTGCCTACCTGCTGCTGCGCGCCGTAGGGGCACCTGCAAGGTTCGCCCTAATCGGACAGGCCTTCTTCTACGCCTGTCCGATCGGCTGGTGGGGTGGATACCCCCTCACAGAGGGCCCCGTCCTCGCTCTTACCATGAGTGCCTTGCTCGGTGCGTGGTGGCTGTTCAATCGTCGCCTTACCGCAGGAACGATCCTGCTCACCGGGTCCATGGTGGTGGGCACAGCCGTCAAGTACTCGACCTTCCTGCTCATTGCGGGGGCATTGGCGGCCGCTGCGATGGTGTGCCTGGCACTGGTGGCCGGCACGAGGCATCGGGGCACGTATCTCATGGCTGCCCTGAATGCGGCCGTGGTTCTTGGGATCGGTGCGCTCAGCATCCACTACAACCTGCCGGGCAGTACCGAGACGTTGCAGGACACTTTCACTGATCACTTTGCCCAGCCCGATGTCGCCGCCCCGTGGCCCATGCTGGTCGAGCTGAACGGCAACTACTGGACCCACTGGATTCAGGAGCAGGTCCGCAGCCCCTGGCTTATCGCTGCTGTCGGCTTCGGCGCCTGGGGCCTGTTCCGGCACAGCCGTGCGCTCGGCTGGATCGTTCTGGCCGTCGGACTGACGGGCGTCGCGGCCGAGATCGCGCACCCCGTCGACAGCCAGGGCGACCGGCTCATGCTCAACGTGTGGGTTATCGCCGTCCTCGGTTTGCCGCTCCTGCTCCACCAGCTCATCCAGGGGCGTGTGAACCGTGAGGGGATTCCGCAGCTTCCTGTTGACGGCACCGCATCCGACAGCCGACCCGTGGCCCAGAGCGCTCACTGATTTGAGGTCCGTCCTGCAGGGCTCCGCAGGACGGACCTCAATTCAGCCGCGTCGCAGGAGCGCCTTGGCCCTGTGGCCAAGGCCCCAGGCAGTCACCCGCCACAGCGCCTCTGCCACGATTGCGCGGCTCATCTTGCTGTCGCCCCGCTCCCGCTCGACGAAGGTGATCGGCACCTCGACGACATGGAAACCGGACTTCACGGTCCGCCATGCCAGGTCAACCTGGAAGCAGTACCCCTGGGAGGCGACCTCGGCGATACCCAGGCCTTCCAGCGTCTCTTTCCGGAACGCCCGGAAGCCGCCGGTCACATCGCGGATGGGCACTCCCAGCATCAGACGGGAGTAGAGGCTGCCGCCTCGCGACAGGAACTCCCGGGACTTGGGCCAATTCACTACGCTCCCGCCGGGAACCCAACGGGACCCGAGCACCAGATCCGCACCGGGCAGCGCCACAAGCAGGCGGGGCAGTTCCTCGGGGCGGTGAGAGCCATCGGCGTCCATCTCGACCAGGACGCCGTAATCGTTCTCGATGCCCCAGCCGAACCCGGCCAGATACGCCGCGCCGAGGCCTTCTTTGCCCTTCCGGTGCAAAACGTGCATATGGTTGTCGTCGGCTGCGAGCTCGTCCGCGATCTTGCCGGTGCCGTCCGGACTGTTGTCGTCGACCACAAGAATGTGCGCATGGGGCACGGAAGTACGGACTCGAGAGGTAATCGATCGGATGTTCTCGGCCTCGTTGTAGGTCGGTATGATCACCAACACCGTGCCGAGCGGGCCTGTGGTCCGCTGACCGCCTTCACTCACTGTGTATCCACCTCGTGTGCTTGCCAGCACGGTACAGAGGCCCGGCTGGTCCCCGTGAGCATACGGACCCGAACGCGAACGGCCGTGCGGGGGGGGGTAAGACCGTGTCCTATGTGGTGAGGCGGACGAGGCGTTTGTGGCAGCAGAGGGCTGCGGCAAGGCCGAGAAAGGCCAGGTAGTTGCGGGGTTGGCGTTCGTAGCGGTGGTTGAGCCGGCGGTAACCGGTCAATCGTTCGCTGGACTCGACGCCTTTGCGGGCAATGCGGACGCCGATCCGCTTGCCACGGAGCCATTTGCGCAGGTGAGGGACGTCGTAGGCCTTGTCGGCGTGCAGGGCGTTAGGGTTAGAAGTGGCGGCCGCGGTGGGGGTGGTGTCTCGTTTGGTGACCGGCGACCATGGGCTTCAGTCCTTCGCTGTCGTGGGTGTTGGCTGCCGAGACGCCGACGAGGAGGGGCAGTCCGTTCGCGTCCGACAGGACGTGCATCTTGGAACCCGGCTTACCCCGGTCCACGGGGCTCGGACCGGTGAGTTCGCCCCCTTTTTAGCGCGAACGTGCGCGGTGTCGAGGACGACGCGGGTGACGTCGATGAGGCCGGCGTCGTCGAGCCGGTGCAGGACCGCTTCGTGCAGCCGACCCCAGACTCCAGCCCGGGACCAGATCAAAAACCGGCGGTGGGCCGTCGACTTCGATATCCCGAAGCGGGGCGGCAGTGCCCGCCAGGCGCACCCGCTGACCAGCACGTAGATGATGGCCGCGAACAGCGTCTCATCAGGCGTGTCCTGCGTTCCGCCGCCCTGCGGCCGCACCTTCGACGGCGGGATCAGCGGCTTCGCGATCTCCCACAGTCCGTCCGGAACAATCCAACTCCACGTACCCCGCCCCATACCGACGTCAATCGCCTCACCACATAGGACACGGTCTAAGAAGCCATCTCAATTGGCTGGTATGTCTCCGCGAGGGAGAAGTCAGTTGCTGTTCGGTTCGCTTGATCGTGATGTGAGACTTGCGGCATGGACATGGGACGTGAGTCGCGATGGGAGAAGGACACGATGACGGTGGAGATCGTTTTCGCTGTGGTGACTGCCGTCGCGCTGGCTGCGGCAGTCTTTGCCGTAGCTCTGGTTCCCGCCCTGGCTCTCGGGGTCTCCAGTCCAGCGGGAGAGGCCACGCTGACAGGGGGCGCCCTGCTTGGAGCGGTGGCCGGAGTGTGGCGTTTGGTTCGGGCACTGCTCCGCTTCGACGCGGAGCGCCGTAAGGGACGCTGACTGCGGGCCCCCTTTGGTCGGTAGCCTGCCGACGTGGGGATTGTTAAGCGGCTGTGCCTGACGAGTTGTGGGAGCTGTTCCAGCGGGTGGTGGCGGAGGCCCCTTCGCGGCCTCAGGGTGGTGGCGGACGCTGGCACGGTGATCGGGAAGTGCTGGCGTCGATCGTGTTCGCCACGTCAGGCTGTACATGGCAGCAGCTGCCCGCCGCGTCGTTTGGGCCTTCCGGGGCCACGGCCCATCGCCGGTTCACCGAGTGGACGAAGGCCCGCGTGTGGGCCAAGCTCTATCGCCTCATCCTGGACGAGCTCGGCTCCCGGGGAGAGCTCGACTGGTCGCGCTGCGCGATCGACTCGGTGAACATGCGGGCGATGAAAAGGTGCCTCTATGGTCTTCGTCAAGCCGTAGCCGGTGTGGATGGCTGTTGCCTGCATGGGAAATGGGCCTGTCGGCCCCGGGGCCGGTACTCGGCGGGCAGATCGCTGGGCTGAGGGGCCCAGCCTGGCCGGCCGTGGGCGGAATCCGCCCGCCCACACCGTGCGCGGAGCAGTAGCGCGGCCGTCCTCCTCGTGGCTCCCGGTGCTGGTGCCAGGTGACGGAGCAGTGCTGCGGGTAGCGTCCCAGGCGAGCAATTGTCAAAAGCTGTCGATCAAGCTTGTATCGCGGCGGGCTTGGGAGAGCCGGTCTCACCGAAAAGCGCCTCCAGGTGCTCCTGATTTCCGATTTCCTTTGTGCTCAGTCACGGAGAAGCCATCTTTTTGGCGCTGTTAGATGGCTCCCAGGTCGACAGTGACAGGGAAGGGCGCGGCAGCCTTGATCGCACCGGTGAACATGTCGCCGTCCCTGTAGGCCTTGGTAGCGGGGTCGAGAACGTAGGTGTAGATGATCGGGACACCGGTGGCGGCCTGTTCGACCCGCCAGTAGAAGGGGATGCCGGCCTTGGCGTACTGGTCCACCTTTACGATCCGGTCGGTGGTTTCCGAGCCGGGCGACACGACCTCGACGACCAGGAGTACATGTTCGGGGCGGGTGGGCGTGAGATCGATGGTCTCCGCCCGGTAGACGACGACGTCGGGACGGCGGTTGGTGAGGGGAACGTCCTGCAGGCGGACGTCGAAGTCCGTGTCGGCGTTCCAGTCCGGGCCTGCGGCGGCGTCCAGGGCGTTGGCCAGGATTCGGGCCAGCCGGTTGTGCCGCTTGGACGCGCTCGGGCTCACCAGCACCATTCCGTCCACGATCTCGATGCCGGCGCACTGCTCCTCGGACCAGGAGTCGTACTGCTCTGCGCTGATCTGCGTACGCATCCACGCCGGCGCCACCATCTCGGCGGTCACGATGTACCTCCTTGGAGGAGCCTCGACAGTTCCAGCGCTGCTGGGCTCAGCCTACTGTCCTGTGAGGCCGGGGCGCCCGATGCGCAGGAGCGCCAGGAGATGTTCGATATCGACCCGTTCCGCTTGCCGTGGCGGTCGCCGCAGGCGACCCCGTCCCGAAGCCGCTGTCCGGCGTCTCGCGGGCAGGCTCCCCCAGGCGGTGCGACGGGCCGGCAGCCGATCACCGACGGCCGGTACGACGCCGCCCACGGTGTTCGACCGTCCCCGCGACGTGTTCATCGTCCAGGGGCGGAACCTCGTCCGGGACGCCGGCCGTCCCCCGCAGCCGTCTCATCGCTGCCACCGCGATGCTGTGGACCGCCATCGGCCTCGTCGTCGTATCGCGGTCGCGGGCGCCTCGCCGCCCGCCCCGGACCACCCGAGCATCTCAGCGGTTCTCCGCGTCCGCCTCGCCCAAGGCCGCCCAAGGCCGCCCAAGGCCGCCCAAGGCACAGCACCACCCACATGGCTCATGCGCGGGGCTCAGCCAGCGGGGCTGTGCCTTGTGAGAGGCTGGGTCGTATGAACCGGTTGGCTGGTGTGACCTCGCCTTATCTGCTTCAGCATGCCGACAATCCCGTCGACTGGTGGCCCTGGACCCCGGAGGCGTTCGCGGAAGCGCGACGGCGGAATGTCCCCGTTCTGTTGTCGGTCGGCTACTCGGCGTGCCACTGGTGTCATGTCATGGCCCACGAGTCGTTCGAGGACGCGACGACCGCCGCGTACCTCAATGAGCGCTTCGTGCCCGTCAAGGTCGACCGTGAGGAGCGGCCCGACGTCGACGCCGTCTACATGGAGGCCGTGCAGGCCGCCACCGGTCACGGCGGCTGGCCCATGACGGTCTTCCTGACGCCCGACGCGGAGCCGTTCTACTTCGGCACGTACTTCCCGCCGGAGCCCCGCCACGGCATGCCGTCCTTCCTCCAGGTCCTCCAGGGCGTCTCGCAGGCCTGGACCGACCGGCGGGACGAGGTCGGCGAGGTCGCCGGGAACATCGTGCGCGAGCTGTCCGGCCGCTCCCTGGCCTTCGGCGGCGACGGCGCCCCCGGTCCGCAGGAGCTCGCCCAGGCGCTGCTGGGCCTGACCCGGGAGTACGACGAGCGGTACGGGGGCTTCGGCGGGGCGCCCAAGTTCCCGCCGTCCATGACGGTCGAGTTCCTGCTGCGCCACCACGCCCGCACCAAGGCCGAGGGCGCGCTGCAGATGGCCGCCGACACCTGCGAGGCGATGGCCCGCGGCGGGATCTACGACCAGCTCGGCGGCGGGTTCGCCCGCTACTCGGTGGACCGCGAGTGGATCGTGCCCCACTTCGAGAAGATGCTCTACGACAACGCCCTGCTCTGCCGGGTCTACGCCCACCTGTGGCGGGCCACCGGCAGCGACCTGGCCCGGCGGGTCGCCCTGGAGACGGCCGACTTCATGGTGCGGGAACTGCGCACCGCCGAGGGCGGCTTCGCCTCGGCCCTGGACGCGGACTCCGACGACGGCACCGGCAAGCACGTCGAGGGCGCCTTCTACGTCTGGACGCCCGGGCAACTGCGCTCGGTGCTGGGCGAGGAGGACGCGGCGTACGCGGCGCAGCACTTCGGCGTCACCGAGGAGGGCACCTTCGAGGAGGGCGCCTCCGTCCTGCGGCTCCCGCAGGACGCGGGGGTCGCCGACGCCGAGCGGGTGGAGCGGATCCGGCGGCGGCTGTTCGAGGCCCGTGAGGAGCGCCCGCGCCCGGGCCGTGACGACAAGGTCGTCGCCGCCTGGAACGGGCTGGCGATCGCCGCGCTCGCCGAGACCGGTGCCTACTTCGACCGCCCCGACCTGGTGGAACGCGCCACGGAGGCGGCCGACCTGCTGGTCCGGCTGCACATGGACACCGGGGCGCGGCTCGCCCGTACCTCCCGGGACGGCCACGTCGGCCCCAACGCCGGGGTGCTGGAGGACTACGCCGATGTCGCCGAGGGGTTCCTGGCACTCGCCGGGGTGACCGGCGAGGGCGTGTGGCTGGAGTTCGCCGGGTTCCTGCTGGACATCGTCCTGGACCGGTTCACCGGCGAGGCCGGGGCCCTGTACGACACGGCCCACGACTCCGAGCAGTTGATCCGGCGTCCCCAGGACCCCACCGACAACGCCGCGCCCTCCGGCTGGAGCGCCGCCGCCGGTGCCCTGCTGTCGTACGCCGCGCACACCGGTTCCGAGGCCCACCGGACCGCCGCCGAGGGCGCCCTCGGTGTGGTCAAGGCCCTGGGGCCCCGGGCCCCCCGGTTCATCGGCTGGGGCCTGGCCGTCGCCGAGGCGCTGCTGGACGGGCCGCGCGAGGTGGCCGTGGTCGGGGCTCCCGACGACCCGGCCGCCCGGGAGCTGCACCGGACGGCGCTGCTGGGCACGGCGCCCGGCGCGGTGGTGGCGTTCGGCCGGCCGCGCACCGCCGACCCGCGCACCGCCGGGGCCGGTGCCGGTGCGCCGGGAGCGGCCGAGCCGGACCCGGGTGACGAGGAGTTCCCGCTGCTCAGGGACCGGCCGCTGGTCGGCGGCCGGCCGGCCGCGTACGTCTGCCACCACTTCACCTGCGACGCGCCCACCACGGACCCGGCGGAGCTCGCCCGGAAGCTCGCCGACTGACGGGCCGTGACCGGATGCGCGTGTCCCGCCGGTGTTCCCCGCGCGGTGAGGGGCGACGGCCGGGGCCGTTCCGGCCGGCCGGCGGGCCACGACCAGGAGCGGTGACCGTTACAGGGTCAGCCCGCCCTTGAGGGTGTCGAAGGTGCGGTTGACGAGCGCGACCAGGTCGTCCTTCCGGTCGCGCTCGGCCCAGTGGATCGTCACCTCGCGCAGCGCGCCCATCACGGCCGCGGTGAAGACCCGTACCTCCAGGTCGTCCGCCGCCCGGCCGGTGCGGTCGGCCAGGGCGCGGGCCAGCGACTGGGAGGTCTCGGCCATCGTCTCGGTCATCCGGGCCCGGACGGCCGGGACCTCGACCATCAGCCTGGTCCGCTGCCGCACCAGTTCGGGGTCGCTGTCCAGGACGGCGCTCACCGCTCCGGTCACGATGCGGCGCAGCGACTCCAGCGGCTCCTCGCCCGCGGGCCGGGCGCGCAGGGCCGCCTCCATGAGCGGGTCGTACTCGTCGGTGAGGACGATGTCCTCCTTGGCCGGGAAGTACCTGAAGACGGTGCTGGGCGAGACCTCGGCGGCCTCCGCGATCTGCTCGACGGTGGTCGCCTCGTAGCCCTGTTCCGCGATCAGCCGGTAGGTGGCCCGGCGGATCGCCGCGCGGGTCTTGAGCTTCTTGCGCTCGCGCAGCCCCAGGGGCGGCTGCGCCCCGGCGGGGCCGGGGGGCGTGTCGGCGGCCATGCGGCTCATTCTCCCGCTCAGGCCCGCTGGTAGGCCACCAGCGAGATCCCCACGTAGTGAACGGTGAACGCCGCGAGCGTCAGGGAGTGGAAGACCTCGTGGAAACCGAACCAGCGGGGGGAGGGGTTCGGCCGCTTCAACCCGTACACCACTCCGCCCACGCTGTAGAGCAGCCCGCCGGTGACCACCAGCACCAGCACGGCGACACCGCCCCGGTGCAGGAAGTCCGGCAGGAAGAACACCGCCGCCCAGCCCATCGCGATGTAGCAGGGGGTGTAGAGCCAGCGGGGGGCGCCGACCCAGAACACCCGGAACGCGATCCCGGCCAGCGCGGCGCCCCACACCGCCCACAGCAGCACCCGCCCGGTGGAGTCGGGGAGCAGGAGCAGCGTCAGCGGGGTATAGGTTCCCGCGATGATCAGGAAGATATTCGCGTGGTCCAGCCGGCGCAGCACGGCCGTGGCGCGCGGTCCCCAGTTCCCCCGGTGGTAGAGGGCGCTCACTCCGAAGAGCAGGCACGCGGTGAGGGCGTAGACACCGCAGGCGACCTTGGCGCGGGTGGAGTCGGCGAGCACCGTGAGCACGGTGCCGGCCACCAGGGCGGCGGGGAACATGCCCGCGTGCAGCCATCCGCGCAGTCTCGGTTTCACCGGCGGGGGGTCGATCTCGGTCACGTCGGAACCGGCTGCAGTCATGGTCGGCATGGTATCGAGGCACCCGTTTTGGCCGGTCGGCGAGTGGTGATGCTCACGTGAGAGGCCCTCTGGACATATGCGCACAGGGCATCGATGATCAGATGAGTGCGGTCGGCACCGGATGAGCGCCTACGAAGCGTCCGGGTCGCAGCCCCCACGGGGCAGACAACCTCAAACCCCTCAACAAGGAGCAATCGTGGCGCGCGGTAATGCGGCTCCCACCACCGTCCCGACCCAGCACCAGGAACTGATCGCCTGGGTCGACGAGATCGCGGCAATCACGCAGCCTGACAGTGTCGTCTGGTGTGACGGCTCCGAGGCCGAGTACGAGCGCCTGTGCGGGGAGCTCGTCGCCAAGGGCACGTTCCGCAAGCTCGACCCCACCTCGCGCCCGAACTCGTACTACGCCGCGTCCGACCCGTCCGACGTGGCGCGGGTCGAGGACCGCACCTTCATCTGCTCCGAGAAGGAGGAGGACGCGGGACCGACCAACCACTGGAAGGCCCCCGCCGAGATGCGGGACGTCTTCACCGGGGACAAGGGCATCTTCCGCGGCTCGATGAAGGGCCGCACGATGTACGTCGTGCCGTTCTGCATGGGCCCGGTCGGCTCGCCGCTGTCCGCCATCGGTGTGGAGATCACCGACTCCGCGTACGTCGCCGTCTCGATGCGCACGATGACCCGGATGGGGCAGGCCGTCCTCGACGAGCTCGGCCCGGACGGCTTCTTCGTCAAGGCCGTCCACACCCTCGGCGCCCCCCTGGAGGAGGGCCAGCAGGACGTGCCCTGGCCCTGCAACTCCACCAAGTACATCTCCCACTTCCCCGAGAGCCGTGAGATCTGGTCCTACGGCTCCGGCTACGGCGGCAACGCCCTCCTCGGCAAGAAGTGCTACGCCCTGCGCATCGCGTCCGTCATGGCCCGCGACGAGGGCTGGCTCGCCGAGCACATGCTGATCCTCAAGCTCACGCCCCCGCACGGCGAGTCGGAAACCCCCAAGTACATCGCCGCCGCCTTCCCGTCCGCCTGCGGCAAGACCAACCTGGCCATGCTGGAGCCCACCATCTCCGGCTGGACGGTCGAGACGGTCGGCGACGACATCGCCTGGATGCGGTTCGGCGAGGACGGCCGGCTGTACGCGATCAACCCCGAGGCCGGCTTCTTCGGCGTCGCGCCCGGCACCGGCGAGCACACCAACGCCAACGCCATGAAGACCCTGTGGGGCAACGCCGTCTTCACCAACGTCGCGCTCACCGACGACAACGACGTGTGGTGGGAGGGCATGACCGAGGAGACGCCGAAGCACCTCACGGACTGGAAGGGCAACGACTGGACGCCGGACTCCGGCACCCCGGCCGCCCACCCCAACGCCCGCTTCACCGTCCCCGCCTCGCAGTGCCCGATCATCGCGCCCGAGTGGGAGGACCCCCAGGGCGTGCCGATCTCGGCGATCCTCTTCGGTGGCCGCCGCGCCTCGGCCGTCCCGCTGGTGACCGAGTCCTTCGACTGGCAGCACGGTGTCTTCCTCGGCGCCAACGTGGCGTCCGAGAAGACCGCCGCCGCCGAGGGCAAGGTCGGCGAGCTGCGCCGCGACCCGTTCGCCATGCTGCCGTTCTGCGGCTACAACATGGGCGACTACATGGCCCACTGGATCAAGGTCGGCAAGGCCGCCGTCTCGCGCGGGGACGAGGCCAAGCTCCCGAAGATCTACTACGTCAACTGGTTCCGCAAGAACGACGCCGGCAAGTTCGTCTGGCCGGGCTTCGGCGAGAACAGCCGGGTCCTGAAGTGGATCGTGGAGCGCCTGGAGGGCAGGGCCGAGGGCGTCGAGACCCCCATCGGCGTCCTGCCGACCAAGGAGGCCCTGGACACCGAAGGGCTGGAGCTGCCCGACGAGGACCTGGAGTACCTGCTGAAGGTCGACGCCGACGTGTGGCGCGAGGAGGCCGCCCTGATCCCCGAGCACCTCAACACCTTCGGTGACCACACCCCGCGGGAACTGTGGGACGAGTACCACGCGCTGGTCGCCCGGCTGGGCTGACCTCGCCGACCTCGCGGCGGGTCAGGCCGACTTCCGCCCTGACCTGTGGGGTCCTTCCTGACCCGCCGCGTGCGGACCGGCCCCCGAAGCCCTCGTGGCTTCGGGGGCCGAGTGCCTTTCCGGGGATGAGTGGCGCCCGGCCCGCGCCCTGATACGGGCGCGGACCGGGGCCGTTCAGGGGGCGCCGACCGGACGGAGCGCGGCCAGGGCGGCGGTGTGGGCGTCCATGCGCTCGGCGGCCAGGATCGCGGCGGCGGTGTCGGCCCGGGAGGCGGCGACGACCAGGGCGCGGCCCGCCAGGGCGTGGGCGCGGCGGTGCAGCCCGGCCGGATCGGTGCCGGACAGGCCCGCGTGCCGGGCGGGCGGCGCGCCGCGCAGCCGGGCGACCTGCTGGGCGATCCGCTCGGCCGCGGCCTCGTCCCGCAGCTCGTCGGTGACGGCGAGCAGCGCGGCGAGGTGGCCGGCGAGCTGGATGTCCAGTTCCTCCTCGCGGGACCGGTGCGGGAACCGGCCTTCGTGGTCGTCGGCCATCCGGTGGACCGACTTGGTGCGGATCGGTTCGTACATGGTGGACGGCCTCCTGCTCTCACAACAGGAGACCATCCTAGCTTGGATTCTGTCTAAAGTTGAGCTGACTTCAAGTGAGCGGGTCAGGGCTGGCTGTAGCCGTCCAGGAAGGTGCCGATCCTGGTCACCGCGTCCGCCAGGTCCTTGGCGTTCGGGAGCGTCACGATCCGGAAGTGGTCCGGCTCGTGCCAGTTGAAGCCGGTGCCGTGCACCACCATGATCTTCTCGGCCCGCAGCAGGTCCAGCACCATCTGGCGGTCGTCCTTGATCTTGTAGACGGCCGGGTCGAGACGGGGGAACAGGTACAGCGCCCCCTTGGGCTTCACACACGTCACGCCGGGGATCCGGAGCAGCAGCTCATGGGCGACGTCCCGCTGCTCCAGCAGCCGCCCGCCCGGCTGCACCAGTGCCTCTATCGACTGCCGGCCCTGGAGCGCGGCGGCGATCGCGTGCTGCGCCGGCATGTTGGCGCACAGGCGCATGTTGGCCAGGATCGTCAGCCCCTCGATGTACGAGGAGGCGTGCGCCTTGGGGCCGCACACCGCCAGCCAGCCGCTGCGGTAGCCCGCCACCCGGTAGTTCTTCGACATCCCGTTGAAGGTCAGCACCAGCAGGTCGGGAGCGATGGCGGCGGTCGGGGTGTGCGTGACACCGTCGTAGAGGATCTTGTCGTAGATCTCGTCCGAACAGACGACCAGGTTGTGGCGGCGGGCGATCTCGGTCAGCCCCCGCAGCATCTCGTCGTCGTACACCGCGCCCGTCGGATTGTTCGGGTTGATGATGACGATGGCCTTGGTCCGGTCGGTGATCCGGCGCTCGATGTCGGCCAGGTCCGGCATCCAGTCGGCCTGCTCGTCGCAGCGGTAGTGCACCGCGGTGCCGCCCGCCAGCGACACCGACGCCGTCCACAGCGGATAGTCCGGAGCCGGTACCAGGACCTCGTCGCCGTCGTCGAGCAGCGCCTGCATCGACATCTGGATCAGTTCCGAGACGCCGTTGCCCAGGTAGATGTCCTCGACGGAGAGCGGGATGCCCTTGGTCTCGTAGTGGCTCATCACCGCGCGCCGCGCCGACAGGAGGCCCTTGGCGTCCCCGTACCCGTGGGCGTCGCCGAGGTTGCGGAGCACGTCCTCGAGGATCGCCGGCGGGCACTCGAAACCGAAGGCGGCGGGGTTGCCGGTGTTCAGCTTGAGGATGCGGTGGCCCGCGGCCTCCAGCCGCATCGCCTCCTCGAGCACCGGCCCCCGGATCTCGTAGCAGACGTTGGCGAGCTTCGTTGACTGGATGACCTGCATGTCCGCGAGCTTACGGCCGCCCCGCCCGGGGCGCCTCGTGTTATCCGCCACGTCACCCGGTCCGCACCGGCCCTCTGGCGCCCCGCGGCCGGCGCGGACATGATCGCCGCATGACGGCTTTACGGCGCTTCGACGGCTACGGCGTGATGATCACGGGCGCGGCGCGCGGCATCGGCGCGGCCACCGCCCGCCGGCTCGCCGCCGAGGGGGCGCGGGTGCTGGTCGCGGACATCGACGAGGAGCGGGCACTGCGGACGGCCGCGGCCACGCCGGGCGCGGTCGGGTACGGCTGCGACGTGGCCGACCGGGCCTCGGTGGAGGCGGCGGTGGCGCACGCGGTGTCGGTCTTCGGCGGCCTCGACGTGCTGGTCAACAACGCGTTCGCCGGCTCGCCCGAGGAGCCGCGCTTCGAGGACCAGACCGACGGGGCCTGGCAGCGGAATCTGGACATCACGCTGCTCGGCGCGTTCCGCTGCGCGCGGGCGGCCCTGCCGCACCTGGCCGTCTCGGGGCGGGGCGCGGTCGTCAACATCGGGTCGGTCAACGGCCGGCAGGACCTGGGCGGCCACGCCTACAGCGCGGCCAAGGCGGGCCTGGCCTCGCTGACCCGGACGCTCGCGGGCGACGCCGCGGGGCGCGGGGTGCGGGTGAACCAGATCGATCCGGGGACCGTCCGTACGCGTGCCTGGGCCGGCCGGGAGCGGCAGCTCGAGGCGCTGGCCGAGCGGGTCTACCCGCTGGGCCGGGTGGGCGAGCCGGAGGACATCGCGGCGGCGGTGGCGTTCCTGGCCTCGGCGGACGCGGCGTGGATCACGGGCACCACGCTGCGGGTGGACGGCGGCCTGCTGGCGGTCAACACCGGCTTCGCCCGCGCGCTGGCCGGCGATGCCGCGCCGGACGCCCCGGTGGCCACCCCGATGGGCGGTCGGGCGGACGCCGCGGTGGGCGGTCCGGTCGACGACGTGGCGGACGAAGCGGCGGCCGGGCCCGCGGGCGGTCCGGTGAGTGGCCGGGACGGCCGTCCGCCGGAGCGAGCAGAGCGGCCTTTGTGACCGGAGCGGCCTCGGTGGCCCGAGTGACCGCAGGGTCGGCTGAGTGGCCGGAAACCACTTCTTGTCCCGCTTCCCGGGGCCCCCAACAATGCGCATGACAAAGTCAGCCGCAAGAGGGGACCCCCCACCCATGAGAAAGCCGCTCGCCGGAGCGCTGCTCGCCCTCGCCCTGTTCACCGCCGGCGCCGCCCCGGCGGCCGCCGCCACCGGCCCCACCGCCGCTCCCGGCGCGACGCCCGGCACGGTGGCCCCCGCCACCGCCCCTGCCGCCCCCGCCGCACCGGCGCTCCAGGCGGTCGACTTCGCCGGCACCGTGGCCCTGAGCAACTGCTCCGGCTCCGTGGTGCGGGTGCCGGACTCCCAGCCCGACGACCCCGCCCTCGTCCTGTCCAACGGGCACTGTCTCGAGTCCGGCATGCCCGGGCCCGGCGCGGTCGTGGTGGACAAGCCCTCCAGCCGGACCTTCAGCCTGCTGAACTCCGCCGGCGGCAAGGTCGCCACCCTGCGCGCCGCCAAGATCTCGTACGCGACGATGACCGACACCGACGTCTCGCTGTACGAGCTCACCAGCACCTACGCCCAGATACAGAGCCGCTACAACATCAAGGCCCTGGAGCTGAACACCGCCCGCCCGGCACAGGGCAGCGCCATCAAGGTGGTCTCGGGTTACTGGAAGCGCATCTACAGCTGCGCGGTCGACGGGTTCGCCTACCGCCTGAAGGAAGCCAACTGGACCTTCAAGGACTCCGTCCGCTACACCGCGGCCTGCGACATCATCGGCGGCACATCGGGCTCCCCGGTGGTCGACAGCACCACCGGCAAGGTCGTCGCCGTCAACAACACCCGCAACGAGGCCGGCCAGCGCTGCACCATGAACAACCCCTGCGAGGTCGACCAGAGCGGCAATGTGACGGTGCGATCCGGCATCGGTTACGGGCAGCAGACGTACACGATCGTGCCCTGCGTCGGCATCGGCAACAAGATCGACCTCGGCCGGCCGGGGTGCGTACTGCCCAAGCCGTAGCGGGCCCCGTCCGACCCGCCCGATAGGTTGGCGGGTCATGTGGGCATGGAGCGCTGTCGGGTACCGCCATCTGGGCACGGCCGGGTCGGTCGCCGCCGCGGCGGGCGGCTGGGCCGCCGGGACGCTGCCGGCCCGCGACCCGTGGGGGATCTGGGTCCCCCACGGGTCCGCGGTGACGGTGGCGGCGGCCGTCCTGGCCCACCTGGGGCTCACCCTGCTCGTCGTCGCCTGGTGGCGCCGGCGGACCCTGCGCACCGACGTGCGCGAGAGCCTGCTCACGCTCGCCTGCTGGACGGCCCCGCTGCTCCTGGCCCCGCCGCTGTACAGCGCCGACGTCTACAGCTACATCGCCCAGGGCGCGATGGTCCTCGAAGGGCACGACGTGTACGCCGCCGGGCCCGCCGTCCTGGACCCGCACGGCCTCGGCGGCGCCGCCGCCGCGAGCGTCGGCGGTCACTGGACGGACACGCCCGCTCCCTACGGTCCGGTCTTCCTGCTCCTCGCCCAGGCCGTGACCTGGGCGACCGGCGGGACGATCGTGCCCGCCGTGCTCGGTATGCGGCTCATCGGGCTCGCCGCCCTCGCGCTCACCGTGTGGGCGCTGCGGCACCTGGCCCGGGCCAGGGGCGCGAGCGAGAGCGGGGCGCTGTGGCTGGGGGCGCTCAATCCGCTCCTGCTGGCGCACGTGATCGGCGGCGCGCACAACGACGGGCTGATGGCCGGCCTGCTGCTGGCGGGCCTGGTGCTCGCCGAGCGCGGCCGGTGGACGGCGGGCAGCGCGCTCGTCGGGCTCGCCATGATGGTCAAGTCACCGGCGGCGGTGGCGCTGCTGTTCATCGGCGTGATCGTCGCCCGGGCGGCCACCGGCCCGCTCCCCCGGCGCGTGGCCAAGGGGCTGCTCGGCCCGGGCCTGGTCGCCGGGACGGTCGCCGTCGCCGCCACGCTGCTCACGGGCACCGGCTTCGGCTGGCTCAGGACCCAGGGCGTCGCGGGCACCATCCACACCGCCCTGTCGGTCACCAGCGACCTGGGCCTCGTCCTGGGGGAGCTGGCCCACCTGCTGGCCGGCACCGATCCGGCCCAGGTCAAGGGCGCGGCGCAGGGCCTGGGGCTCGCGGCGGCGCTGGCGCTCATCGGGTACCTGGCCCTGCGCGCCCTGCGGGGGCGCGTGGATCCCGCGCACGCCCTGGGCCTGGCGCTGGTCGCGCTGGTGGCCCTCTCGCCGATGGTGCAGCCCTGGTACCTGCTGTGGGGCACGGCGGTGGTGGCCGCCACCGCCCCGGACGGGCGCGCCGGGCAGGTGCTGGCGGTGCTGTCGGCCGCGCTGGTCTACGAGACCCAGCCCTCGGGCCACACCCCCGCGTACGGCTTCGCCCTCGCGGGGGTGGCGGCCGTGCTGGGCACGTGGGCACTGCGCCGGGAGACGGCGGGCGCGGCGCCGGTGGCCGCCCCGCTGCCGGGCCCCCGGCGCGCGCGGCGCGAGACGTCGCCCAGGTGACCCGGCGGCCGGGTCAGGTCACCGGGGTGCGGCGGACCGACCGGCCCGCCAGGACGTCGGTGCGCCGTCCGTCCGCCATCACGAACCGGCCGTCGATGAGCACGTACGGGATGCCCGTCGGCAGGGTGCGCGGCGCGTCGAAGGTGGCCCCGGCCGCCACCGTGTCCGGGTCGAAGAGCACCAGGTCGGCGCGGTACCCCTCGCGGACCAGGCCCCGGTCGGGCAGGCGCAGCCGGGCGGCCGGCCGGGAGGTGAGGTGCGCGACGGCCTCCTCCAGGGTGAGCACGCCCAGCTCGCGCGTGTACCTGCCGAGGTAGTGCGGGAAGGTGCCGTACGCCCGGGGGTGCGGCTTGGCGCCCTGGAGGATGCCGTCGGAGCCCCCGGTGTGCGCCCGGTGGCGCATGATCGCCCGGACGTTCTCCTCGTGGCCGACGTGCTGGAGGACGGTGGTGCCCAGCCGGTCCTCGATCAGCAGGCGGCGGGCGGTCGCCCAGGGCGGCTCGCCGCGCAGGGCGGCCGTCCGCCGGACCGTCCGGCCGACGTGGCAGGCGAGCCGCGGGTGACCGACGCCGGATATCTCCACGGTGTCCCAGTCGACCGGCACGCCGTGGCAGCCGTCCGAGCCCACCTCTTCGAGGTGGTGGCGGATCCGCTCCGCCGTCCGCTCGTCCCGCAGCCGGGCCAGGACCGCTTCCGGCCCTCCCTCACCGGCCCAACTGGGCAGCAGCGCCACCAGCGTGGTGCAGCCGGGCGTGTAGGGGTAGCTGTCCAGCGAGACGTCCACACCCTCCGCCAGGGCCGTGTCGAGCAGCGCCAGCAGTTCCGGCGCGCGGCCCCGGTTGACGCCGAAGTTCATGGTGGCGTGGGCCAGGTGCAGGGCACAGCCCGTCTCCCGGGCCAGGCCGACCATCTCCTCGTAGGCGGCCAGGGCGCCCGCGCCGTAGGAGCGGTGGTGCGGGCAGTGGTAGCCGCCGTAGCGGGCGACGACCCGGCACAGCTCGGCGAGCTCGGAGCCGCTGGCGTACATCCCCGGGGTGTACGTCAGGCCCGACGACATGCCGACGGCGCCCTGCTCCAGGCCCTCGGCCACCAGCCGGCGCATCAGAGCCAGCTCGGCGGCGGTGGCGGGCCGGTCGTCCCAGCCCACCGCGTACATCCGCACCGTGCCCTGCGGCACCAGGTAGGCGGCGTTGACGGCGATGCCCCGCCCGCCGAAGTTCCGGTCGAGACGGTCCAGGTACCCGCCCACGCCGCGCCAGTCGAAGTCCACGTCCGAGCCGTCGCCGTTCCAGCCGGCGACGGCCGTGCGGACCTCGCCGAGGGTGCGGTCGTCGACCGGCGCGTACGACAGGCCGTCCTGGCCCAGCACTTCCAGGGTCACGCCCTGCGCGGCCTTCGCCTCGTGCGCCGGGTCGCGCAGCAGGGCCAGGTCGCTGTGGGCGTGCATGTCGATGAAGCCGGGGGACAGGGCCAGGCCGTGGGCGTCCAGGACACGCGAGCCGGACAGGGCCGGGTCGCCCTCCCGGCGCACACCGGTGATCCGCCCGCCGGTGACGCCCACGTCGGCGCGGTAGGAGGCGCCACCGGAGCCGTCCACCACCCGGACGCCGCGGATGACGAGGTCCATGACGGGCCCGCCCTCAGAAGAACGTACGGATGTAGTCGCTCACCGTGCCGTCCGCCTCGACCAGCGGGATGAGCTGCCACTTGTCGAACGAGGTGCACGGGTGCGACAGGCCCAGGCCGACCCAGTCGCCGACCTCCAGTCCGGCCCCGTCGGCGGTCTCCAGCCAGGCGTGCTGGTCCGAGAGCCGGGTGACCGTGATCCCGGTGGCCGGGCGCACCGAGCCGTCGCGCGCCGAGCGGACGGCCTGCGCCTCGGGCAGGTGCAGGTCGTACGCCGCGTCCCGCTTGCCCGCGTTGACGAACGCCTGCCCGGGCGCGGGCCGCGAGACCACCTGGGCCCACAGCCGGAAGGCGGGCCGCAGGGCGCCCTCCTGGGGCACCCGGTTGAACGGCGTCAGGTCGCGGTACTGGCCGTCGTCGTGCGACACGTACGCGCCCGAGCGCAGCAGCTTGAGCACCGGTCGGGACAGGGCGGGCAGCAGCGCGAAGACCTCGGCCACCGTGTCGAACCAGGCGCTGCCGCCCGCGCTGACCACGATCTCGTCCAGGTCCGGCGCGAACCGGCCGGCCCGGTCGAACTCCACGGCCAGCGCGGTCAGCCGGCGCAGCCACGCGCCGACGCGCTCGGGCGTGGCGTCCGGCACCTCCCCCTCGTACCCGGCGACGCCCACCAGCCGCAGGGTGGCGGTCGCCGACACGGCGTCGGCGACCGCCGCGCAGTCCGCCTCCGTCCGCGCCCCGGTGCGGGCCCCCTCGCCCGCGCCCAGCTCCACCACCACGTCCACCGGGCGGCCGGCCAGGCCGGCCAGCGCCCGGTCCATCAGCTCCACGCCCCGTACCGAGTCGACGTAGCAGACGAACCGGAACTCCGGGTCCCGCGCCAGCTCGGCGGCCAGCCAGCGCAGCGCCACCGCGTCGACCAGCTCGTTGGCCAGGAAGATCCGCCGGACGCCGTACGCCCGGTAGACCCGCGCCTGGTGCGGCACCGCGGCCGTGATGCCCCACGCGCCGTGGTCCAGCTGGCGGTCGAAGAGCTGCGGCGCCATGGAGGTCTTGCCGTGCGGGGCGAAGGCCAGGCCGTGGCGCTCGGCGTAGGTCTTGAGCAGGCGCAGGTTGTGGTCGACCGACTCGGCGGACAGCGCGAGGACCGGGGTGGTGAAGCCGCCGGTGAACAGGTTGCGGCGCTCGGCGGCCAGCTCACCGACGGTCAGGCCCTCGGCATCCGGCGGGAGCGCCTTGAAACGGTGGTCGACGCGTTCCTCCGCGAGGCGGGCGGAGGGCGGATCGGCGGCCATGGGCGCTCCTCGGGGAATCACGTTGCGTTCACTGCAACGACCGTTGCGTATATCGCTCGTGGCTGTCTAACATCCGGGCCAGCGCCGGGTCAATGGATCCGGACCGCCCGTGAGGAGCCCCGTGTGACCACCGCGACCGCAGCGGACCACGACGCGGTGGACGTCGTCTGTGTCGGTGAGTCCATGATCACCTTCCTGCCCACCCGGCCCGGACCTCTCGCCGACGTCCCCTCCTTCACCCGGGCCATCGGCGGCGCCGAGTCCAATGTCGCCTGCGCGCTCGCCGCGGCCGGGTACCGCGCCAAGTGGGTCAGCCGCGTCGGTGCCGACGGCTTCGGCGACCATCTGCTGCGGGCGGTCGCGGGCTACGGCGTCGACGTCAGCGCCGTACCCCGCGACCCGCGCCGCCCGACCGGTGTGTACTTCCGCACCGCCACCGACCGCTCCACCGACGCCCACCACGAGGTCCTCTACTACCGGGCCGGGTCCGCCGCGTCCGCCATGTCACCGGGCACCGTCCCGCACCGCGACCTGTGGTGCGGGCGGATCCTGCACCTGTCGGGCATCACCGCCGCGCTCTCCGGCGGCTGCCTCGCGCTGGCCCGGGAGCTCACCGCCCGCCGGCCGGGCCGGCCCCTGGTCTCCTTCGACGTCAACCACCGCCCCGGTCTGTGGCGCGACGCCCCGGGGCCGGCGGTGCTGCTGGACCTCGCTCGGGGCGCCGACCTCGTCTTCGTCGGCGCCGACGAGGCGGAGGAGGCGTGGGGTGTGCGCGGGCCGGCCGCGATCCGCCAGGCCCTGCCCGAGCCGGACGTGCTGGTGGTCAAACAGGGCGCGCGGGGAGCGACGGTGTACGCCCGTGGCGCGCCGACCGCGCCGGGGGCGGCGCCGACCGGCCCCCGCGCCGGGGCGGCCGGGCCGGTGCCCGGGACCGCCCGCGACCCCGGCGCGGTGGTCTTCGTGCCCGCCCCGCGGGTCGACGTGGTCGCGCCGGTGGGCGCCGGGGACGCGTTCGCCGCCGGGTTCCTCTCCGCGACCCTGCGGGGACTGGACGTGGTGCGGCGCGCCCGGCACGGCCACCTCATGGCCGCCGCCGCCCTCACCGTCGACGGCGACCTCGGCCGGCCGGCCGGCACGGCGCACGCCGACCGCCTCGCCGCCCTGGACGGCGACGCCTGGGGGACACTGCACCTCGGCCCCGGGTGGACGGGGCCGGACCAGGAGGTACGCACCCCATGAGCCAGACCGTCGACCGAGCCCTGAGCATCCTGCCGCTGCTCGCGGAGGGCCCCGCCGACCTCGGGCAGGTCGCCGGCCGGCTCGGCGTCCACAAGTCCACCGCCCTGCGCCTGCTGCGCACCCTGCACCAGCACGGCCTGGTCCACCGCCAGCAGGACCAGCGCTACCGGCTGGGCGCCCGCCTCTTCGCGCTCGCCCAGGAGGCCTTCGAGAACCTCGACGTGCGCGAGATCGCCCACCCCCACCTGGTCCGGCTCAACGAGCGCACCGGCCACACCGTGCACCTCGCGGTGCACGAGGAGGGCGAGGTGCTCTACATCGACAAGGTGGACAGCCGCTACCCCGTGCGGATGTACTCGCGGATCGGCAAGCCCGTCGCGATCACCGTGGCCGCCGTCGCCAAACTGCTCCTGGCCGACCTGCCGGAGGCCGAGCGCCGCGCGCTGGTCGAGCGGCTGGACTACCCCGCGTACACGCCCCGGTCGACGCCGAACGCCGCCGCCTTCCTGGCGGAGCTGGCGACCGTACGCGAACAGGGCTGGGCCACCGATCTGGGCGGCCACGAGGAGTCCATCAACTGCGTCGCCGCCCCGGTGCGCGGCGTGGACGGCCGGGTGGTCGCCGCCATGTCGGTCTCCGCGCCGAACGTCGTCGTCACCGCCGAGGAACTGCTCGCCCTGCTCCCGCTGGTCCGCCGCACCGCCGACGCCATCAGCCGGGACTACTCCGGATCCACTCCGGCGAAGGACACACCATGACGGAGGAGACACCGATGACGAAGGACACGCCATGACGGAGAACACCGGGCGGACGCCGGCCGCGAAGACCGCGATCAGCCCCGCCACCCACGCCGCCCCGCCCGCCCGGTTCTCGCACGGTGTGCGGAAGGGCGACATCCTCCAGGTCGCCGGCCAGGTGGGCTTCCTCCCCGCCGTGGCGGGGGAGCCCCCGGCCGTCGCCGGGCCCACCCTGCGCGAACAGACCCTCCAGACCCTGGCCAACGTCGAGGCGGTCCTCACGGCGGGCGGCGCGAGCTGGGACGACGTGCTGATGCTGCGCGTCTACCTCACCGACACCGGTCACTTCGCCGAGCTGAACGAGATCTACGACGACTACTTCAAGGACCTGACGGTGCCGCCCGCCGCCCGCACCACGGTCTACGTCGGCCTGCCCGAGGGCCTGCTGGTCGAGATCGACGCCCTGGCGGTCCTGGACTGACGGCCGGGCGGACCGCGGGGCGGGGAGCGGGGCGGAGGGCGCCCGCAGCCGGGCGCCCTCCGCCGTGCCGTGCGCCGCCCGGCTCAGCCGGTGGCGCAGTACTGCTGTTCCTTGCCGATCGACCGGTACATGCAGTCCGCGTTCTCGATCAACTGGAGCACCGCGTCCCGGTTGCGGCTGGTCTCCCGCTCGATGACCTCGTCGGGC
Organism: Streptomyces sp. NPDC050856; assembly: GCF_040653855.1. NCBI lineage: Bacteria > Bacillati > Actinomycetota > Actinomycetes > Kitasatosporales > Streptomycetaceae > Streptomyces > Streptomyces sp. NPDC050856. The sequence goes on from NZ_JBFAGV010000001.1 coordinate 77,208, forward strand.
GGGTAGAAGCCGCCGCCCCCGGCACCGCTCGGGTACATCTCGAAGGTGTAGCCGAAGATCTTCTGAGCCCCCCACAGCCAGTCGTCGATCGACCCGTCGGTGATGTAGAGGTCGCTCGACTGCTCGGGGGTGTAGCCGTTGCTCGCGGCCATCTTGCGGCCGACCGCGGCGAAGGCGTCACGGTCGTCCTGGGTCATCCCGGGAGCCGTGTCGGAGTAGGTGTAGCCGAACGGCCACAGGACCAGCTCGCTGTAGGTGTGGAAGTCGATGCCCGCCCGGATCTGCTGCTTGCCGCCGACCACCCGGGAGCGCACGAAGTCGGCGACGACCTTCACCTCGGGGGCGGACTCGGGGGCGGAGCCCCGGTAGGTCTCCGAGCCGAACGAGCCGGAGGAGCCGCCGCAGCAGCCCCACTTGAAGTTCCAGTTGCGGTTCATGTCCGTGCCGACGGACGACGAACCGGAGTTGGGCTGGCGGTTCTTGCGCCAGCTGCGGTACGAGCCGGAGGCGATGTCGTACTCGCCGCCGTCGGGGTTGAGGTCCGGCACGATCCAGATCTCACGGTTGTTGACGGCGTTGGTGATCCGCGGGTCGGAGCCGTAGCCGGCGCCCAGCTCCCGCAGCAGGTACAGCGCCATCTCGACGGTGAGGTGCTCGCGGGCGTGCTGGTGGTGGGTGAAGAGGATCTCGGGTTCGTTCTCGTCGGTGGCCACGTTGTCGCTGACCTTGATGGCGACGATGTCCCGGCCCTGGTACGTCTTTCCGATGACGCGCCGGCTCATGAGGTGCGGGTACTGCTGGAGTCGCTGGCCGATCTCCGCGTTCATCTCGGCGTAGTTGTGGTAGCGGGCGTCGGCGGAGGGGAAGTCCATGGGGCCGGCGGCCTTGCCGCCGCTCCGGTCGGGCGGGGCGGGCAGGGCCTCCAGCTTGTGACCGAGGGCGCGCAGTTTGCGCGCCTGCTCGGCGTTGGCGCTCACCACGACCGAGTGGGAGTCGGCCTCGTCGATCGAGACGCCGGTGGCGGCGACGGCGGTACGGGCGGCGGGGGTGGCCGGCCCGTGGATCTCGTACTGCCGGACGACCTCGTCGGAGGCCGCGGCGGGGGCCGAGGCGGGGGAGACCGCGGCCGGTGCGCCGGGGGATGTCGCGGTGGCGGTGAGCGGCGCGGCGACGGCGAGGGCCAGCAGGGCCGTGAGGGTGGCGGACCGGCTGCCGGGTATACCGCGTATGCGTAGTCGCATGCTCTCTCCTGGGTGGGGGGTACCGTGCGAGGCATCCTGCGGTCCTGACATGGACCCGTCAAGGGGTGGCGTTCGGCCACCGCCGTGCCCGCACGTCCCCTTGCGCGATCACCCGCCCACCCGATTACGTGACGTCACGTCACGTGAGCTCGAGGGAAGGCGGCCGGATCATGGCAGGCACGGCACAGGACGAGGCGACGGGGAGCGGGACCGCGCCCCGCAAGGCCAGTTGGCGCCACATCGGACCCGGCATCGTCGTCGCGGCGACCGGTGTCGGCGCGGGCGACCTGGTCGCCACGCTCATCGCGGGCAGCAAGTTCGGCTACACCCTTCTGTGGGCCGCCGTCGTCGGCTGCCTGGTGAAGATCTCGCTCGCCGAGGCCGCCGGCCGCTGGCACCTGTCCACCGGCCGCACCCTCTTCGACGGCTGGCGCAGCCTGGGCACGTGGACGACCGTCTACTTCGTCGGGTACGTCGTCGTCTGGGGCTTCGTGTACGGCGCCGCCGCCATGTCCTCCAGCGCCCTGCCGCTGGCCGCCCTGTTCCCCGGCGTGATGGACCTGAAGTGGTGGGCCGTGGCCTGCGGCCTGGTGGGGCTGCTGTTCGTCTGGTACAACCGGTACGCCGTCTTCGAGAAGGTCATGACAGTCCTGGTCGGTGTGATGTTCGTGGTCACCCTCTACCTCGCCGTCCGGGTCACCCCGCACCTCGGCGACGCCGTCGCCGGCCTGGCGCCGGTGCTGCCGGACGGCTCCCTCATCTACACGCTCGGCCTGATCGGCGGCGTCGGCGGCACCATCACCCTGGCCGCCTACGGCTACTGGGTCAACGCCAAGGGCTGGACCGACACCGGCTGGATGAAGGTCATGCGACTGGACAACCGCGTCGCCTACATCACCACCGGCGTCTTCGTCGTCGCGATGCTCTTCGTCGGCGCCGAGCTGCTGCACTCCTCGGGCGTGGCCCTGGCCAAGGGCGACAAGGGGCTGCTCGACCTCTCCGGTGTCCTGGAGGACCGGTACGGGACGTTCACCAGCAAGCTGTTCCTGATCGGGTTCTTCGCGACCTCGTTCACCTCACTCATCGGCGTGTGGCACGGGGTCAGCCTGATGTTCGCGGACTTCGTCTCGCACTTCCGCCGGCGCGGTGCCGCGTCCGGCGCGGACCGGGCCTCCGGCGCGGACCGGGCGTCGGGCGCGGACCGGGCGTCCGGTGCGGACCGGGCGTCCGGTGCGGACCGGGCGTCCGGCGCCGAGGTCGCGTCCGGCGCCCGGGAGAGGTCGCTGCCGTTCCGGGCGTACCTGCTGTGGCTGACCTTCCCGCCCATCAGCCTGCTCTTCCTGGACCAGCCGTTCGGGCTGGTGATCGTCTACGGCGTGATCGGGGCCTTCTTCATGCCCTTCCTGGCGCTGACCCTGGTGTGGCTGCTCAACTCCTCCCGCACCCCGGCCGAGTGGCGCAACGGCCCGCTGAGCAACGGGGTGCTGGGCGCGGCCGGGCTGCTGTTCGTCGTGCTGTGCGTCCAGCAGGTGCGCGAACTGCCCTGGTAGGCGTCGGCCGTACGGGGCCCCCGGGCCGGTGGTCCGGGGCTCGTCGCCCACGACCGCCGCGCCGCGGTCGTGGGCGGCGCGACGGGTGCGAGCCCGCAGGCGGGCGGCCACTCCGGGGACTTCCCGTCGGCCGCCGCCGGGACCGTCCACCACGCCCCGGCGCCCCACGGCGCGGGTGGCCGTGGCGCACCAGGAGCGGGCCGCTGTACGAGTGCCGGGTGACCGCGTGCCGGAGGGCCCGGCTCCACCAGTGGCCGGTGGAACCGGGCCCCGTCCCGTACTTCTGTCTGACGGGCCGCCCGCCGGCGTCATGGGGGACAGCCGGCGGACGGCCCGGGTACCGGGGCCCTACGGCAGGTTGTGCACGTGCGGGCCGACCGCGTTGGACCAGGCGTTGCCGGCCGTCGCGTCCCAGTTCGTCGACCAGGTCATCGCCCCGCGCAGCGCCGGGTAGGTCTTCGACGGCTTGAAGGTGCCGCAGCCGGTGGCCCGGGTCAGGCAGTCCAGCGCGTTCTTCACCACCGACGGGTCGACGTATCCGCTGCCCGCCCCGCGCGGCGACGCGGGCACGCCCAGGCCGACCTGGGAGGCGTCCAGGCCGCCCTCCAGCTGGATGCAGGCGAGCGCCGTGAGGAAGTCGACGGACCCCTGCGAGTAGACCTTGCCGTCGCAGCCCAGCATCGACCCGCTGTTGTAGTACTGCATGTTGACGACCGTGAGGATGTCCTTCACGGCCAGGGCCGTCTTGAAGTACTCGGTCCCGGTCGACTGCATGTCGATGGTCTGCGGCGCCATCGTCAGCACCATGGACGGCCCGGCCTTCGCCGAGAGCTGGCGCAGCGCCCTGGTCAGGTAGGTGGAGTTGATGCCGTGCTCCAGGTCGATGTCGACCCCGCTGAAGCCGTACTCCTGCATCAGGGCGTACGCGCTGTTCGCGAAGGCGGTCGCCGACGCGTCGCTGTTGATGGTGACGTTGCCCTTCTCGCCGCCCACCGAGATGATCACCGACTTGCCGGCGGCCTTCTTCGCGGCGATGTCGGCCTTGAAGTCGGCGACCGAGGCGTAGCCGACGGCCGGGTCGAGGTTGAAGACGATCTGGCCGGGCGTGGTGGTGGAGTCGGCGAACGACACGGCGACGATGTCGTACTGCGCCGGTACGTCCCGCAGCTTCTGCACGGCGGCGCCGTTGTTGAAGTTCTGCCAGTAGCCGGTCACGGCGTGCCTGGGCACCGAGGGGCCGGGGCCGGGCGTGGTGCTCGTCCGCGCGGTCACGGCCGCCGACCTGGCGGACTCACCGGCCGCGTTGGCGGCGCTGACCTGGAAGCTGTACGAGGTGTTCGCCGCCAGCCCGGTCACGGTCGCCGAGGTGCCGCTCACCGTCTGGACCCTCGCCCCGTCCCGGTGGACGTGGTACGAGGTCGCGCCGGAGACCCCGTTCCAGTTCAGCGTGACCGACGACGCCGTCACCGTCCCGGCCGTGAGCCCGGCGGGGGTCGCGGGCACCACCGGGTCCGGGTCGCCGCCCCCGCCGCCGTCCGGCCCGAAGACCGAGACGTCGTCCGCGTGGTAGGCGGCCTGCCCGTACCAGCCGTGCGTGTAGACCGTGACCGAGGTGGTGTTCGCCCCGGTGGTGAAGCGGGTGGTCAGCTGCTTCCAGTCGGAGGAGCCGGGGGACCAGGTGGACACGTCCGTGGTCCCGGTACCGCTCGCGCCGAGGTAGGCGTACCCGCCCTGCGTCCAGGCGCTCAGCGTGTACGTCGCGTTGGGCTTGACGGCCACGGTCTGGGCGCATCTGGCGGTGTCCTGCCCGCCGGGCGCGGCCCTCAGCGCGGCGGTCCCGCCGTGCACCGGGGAGGAGACCGTGCCGGCGCCGCCGGTGCAGGTCCAGTTGGCGAGCCCGGACTCGAAACCGGCGTTCTTGGCGACGTTGACGTCGGCCGCCGCCCGGGCGGTGCCCGCGCCGCCGGTCAGCGTGAGGCCGATGCCGAGGGCGAGGGCGAGGGTCAGGGCCCCGGCCGGACCGCCGCGTCGGCGGGCGCCGGATTGCCTGGTGGTGCGGTCCACTTGCTGCCTCCGGTGGGGGAGTGGGGAGGAGGTGCTTCGAACGGGTGGCCACCGTTGTCCCGTGAGGCTGGTCCAGACCAATGGACTTGTCAAGACCTCTGCTGCGAAACGGGAGTTAACTCCTGACTCGTTCATCCCTTTTGGGCGGCGCGTGTCCGCCGGGCGCGACAGCAAGGGGTCCGAAAGCTGTTCTCTGCCTCCTGAGACGTGGATAAAGTGCGAGTGCACGAGTGAGCGCGAGGAGTAGCCAGCAGCAGTGTCTGCGGTTCGCCGGAATCCCGGCGGCCGGAGCCGAACGGGGAACCAGCGTGCCGACCGCGATTGCCGTCACCAGCGCCGATCTGGTGCTGCCGCCCACCGACCACCAGACGCCCGCCGCCGCCCTGCTGCCGTCGCCCGAAGCGCAGTCCCTGGACGCCGCGCTGGCCGCCACGCAGCTCCTGATCGAGCGGCACGGCCATGTGGTCGCGGTGTACCCGAGCTCCCTGCCCACCGCCCACGAGCGCCGGCTGCACACCGTCAGGGCCGCCCTGGAGAGCGACCGCATCGCGCTGCTCGGGGTGGACCTGCCGCCGCTCGGCGTCGCGGTGCTCGTCCGCCAGTTACGGCAGCTCTCGGTCTGCGACTTCAGTGCCGGCGTCGTCGCGTCGGCGGCCCGGCTGCTGTCCCACTACATCCACGCGGGCGCCCTGCTCAACACGGTCGCCCGGCTCGACCGGGTGCCGGTCGGCCTCAGGTCCCACGCCAAGTCCTGGGTGCCGGGCTCGCAGTTCGCCGTGCTGGCCAACCCCGAGCCGCGACTGGTCGCACTGGGCGGCGACCAGCCGCCCCCGGCGGGCCCGGAGTTCGGTACGCGGCTGCTGGTCGCCCGGGGCCAGTCGCAGTCCGACTGGGTCACCGGGACCCTGGGGCCCGCCTGGCGGGTCCAGTCGACGGAGGAAACGGCGCTGCCGGCCGACTCCCCGAAATGGTGGGGGACGCCCAAGATGGTGGAGTTCGCCGCCTTCCTGCCCGACATCTCCATCCTCTACCAGCTGGTCGCGTCCGTGCGGCGGGAGGTCTGCTCCTGGTGCGGCGTGGACCTGATAGGCGACCGTTGCGGATTCTGCTCGGCCCCGTTCGTCCCACCCGGCCGGCCCGTGCCGGGCCAGGGGATCCCCGGCACCGCGCACCCGGGTACACCGGCGCCCCACGGGCCGTGAACACCACCGCCGGGCACCCCGCCCCCCATGTCGGCCCACGTCACCCCATGAGGTTGCCCCGGTCATGAACTCACGCCAGCGCCGCGGTGTCGTCCTGCTGCTCCTGTCGGTCCTGTGCGCCGTCGGCGCGTTCGCCGGCGTGGTCTCCGTGATCAGCGAGGTGAACTCCAAGGTGGGCCCGGAGGTCGACGCGTATCGCGTGCGAACGGACGTGGCCGCCTACACCGCCCTGCAGCCCGGCCAGTTCGAGAAGATCAGAATGCCGGAGCGCTGGCTGTCCGGGAACGCCGTGACCGACCTCGCCGTGGTCAAGGACAAGATCGCCGTCACGGAGCTCAAGAAGGGCTCGCTGCTCCAGGTCGACATGGTCGCCGACCGGCCGGCCCTGGAGGCCGGACAGCAGGAGATCGCCATCATGATCGACGCGGCGACCGGAGTCGCCGGCAAGATCACCGCCGGCTCCCTGGTCAACATCTTCGCCACCTTCGGCGACGAGGGGCGCGGCAAGAACGCGGTCGCCGAGTCCCGGATCATCGTGGCCAACGCCCGGGTCATGGACGTCGGCAAGCTCACCCCGCTCGACGCCAAGAGGGACGACAGGAGAGGCGTCGGCGTCAGGGAGGCCGTACCGATCACCTTCGCGCTCAGCACCACCGACGCCCAGCGCCTGGCCTACGCCGAATCGTTCGCCGAGCACGTACGGCTCGCCCTGCTGCCCAAGAACAGCCCCACCGTGCTGCGCCCCGGGGAAGGCAGCTACACGCTCGACGAGGACAAGACCAAGTGAGGGCCGGATGACCACACGTATCCTCCCGGCCGTCGGGGATCCCGACGCCGCCCGCTCCGTCACCACCCTGCTCGGCCAGCTCCCCGACGCGGAACCGGCCGGGCCGGTCGGTGACTCGACCTCGCTGATCGACACCCTCGCGCGGCTCGCCGCCGAGTCCCTGGAGGAACTGCCCGAGGTCGTCCTGGTCCACGAACGGATCGGCCCGGTACCGGCGCTCGAACTCATCCGGGAGGTCGCCCTGCGCTTCCCGTCGGTCGGCGTCGTCCTCCTCACCGCCGACATCGGCCCCGCCCTGTACTCGGCCGCGATGGACTCCGGCGCGCGCGGCCTGGTCGGGCTGCCGCTGTCCTACGAGGAGCTGGCCCAGCGCGTCCAGTCGGCCGCCGCCTGGTCCGCCGGCGTCCGGCGCCACCTGGGCCAGGGCGGCGACGTCCTCACCGGCCCGGGCGGCCGGGTCGTCACCGTCAGCGGGGCCAAGGGCGGTGTCGGCGCCACGGTCACCGCCGTACAGCTCGCCCTCGCCGCCCGGGCGTCCGGCCTGACCGTGGCGCTCGCCGACCTCGACCTCCAGGCCGGGGACGTCGCCTCCTACCTGGACGTGCAGTTCCGGCGCTCGATCGTGGACCTCGCCGCCATCCAGGACATATCGCCCCGCGTCCTCCAGGACGCCCTGTACGCCCACCACACCGGCATCGGCCTCCTCCTCGCCCCCGGCGAGGGCGAGCGGGGTGAGGACGTCACCGACCGCTCCGTACGGCAGATCGTCAGCGCCCTGCGCAACCGCTACGAGGTCGTCGTCATCGACTGCGGCACCCAGATGAACAGCGCCAACGCCGCGGCCGTCGAGATGGCCGACACCACGCTGCTGGTCCTCACGCCCGACGTGGTCGCCGTCCGCGCCGCCAAACGCATGGTCAGGCTCTGGGACCGGCTCCAGATCCGCAAGGCGGAGGAGACGGTCACGGTGGTCAACCGGCACAACCGCAATACGGAGATCCAGCCGACGGTCGTCGAGAAGATCACCGGCACCCGGGTCGCGCGGACCTCCGTGCCCGCGAACTTCAAGGAGCTCCAGTCCGTGGTCGACGCCGGCCGGCTGCAGGACCTGGAGGCCAAGTCGGCCGTCAAACAGGCGCTGTGGGCGCTGGCCGGCGAGCTCGGCCTGGTCAGGGCGGCCACGGGCGCCGACAAGCAGGGCAGGCCGCGCGGCGACCGGGGCTCGGTCGGTCCGCGCCGCGCACGCCACAGGTAACGGGAACCCGGCAGCGAGGGGGCACGGTGCGTCATGCGACACCACAGCGGAGGAAGGACACGCCGCGCGAGCGGCCGATGGGGTGACCGGGGGCAGGCCGCCGTCGAGTTCACCGGCATGGTGCCGGTCGTCCTCGGCACCTGCGTCCTGCTGTGGCAGGCCGCGCTCGTGGGCTACACCTACTCCCTCGCGGGCAACGCCGCCGACGAGGCGGCACGGGTGGGCGCGGTGTCCGGGGCCGGTGCCTGCCAGGCCGCCGCGCAGCAGCACCTGCCGGCCGCCTGGACGGCGCAGACGTCGTGCGCCGACGGCGGGGCCGACCTGTACCGGGCGGAGGTCTCCCTGCCCGTACCGGTCCTGTTCCCCGGCTTCGACATCCCCGTGCCCGTGACCGGCGAGGCGTCGGCCGCGAGGGAGGACTGATGACTCCGCACGCGAGGCGGAGGGGCCGCGACCAGAGCGGCCAGTCGGCCGTGGAGTTCGTCGGCTGGGTCGCCCTGCTGCTGTTCGTCGCCCTCGCGGCGATCCAGCTCGGCATCGTCGCGTACGCCGCGCAGCAGGCGGGCACGGCGGCGCGGGCGGGTGCCCGGGTGGCGTCGCGGGGCGGCGACGGCGAAGCCGCCGCCTACGCCGCGATGAGCGGCTGGCTGGCCGGCCAGGCGGACGTGGAAGCCGAAGCCGGCGGTGAGTCGGCGTTCGCCCGGGTGAGCGTGGACATCCCCACGGTGCTGCCGGCGCTCGACATCGGCACCGCCGAGCGGACCGCCACCATGCCCGTCACCGACCCGCCGGACGACTGAGCCGCCGGCCCGCGCCCCGCCACCCCGGGCCCGGTCCGCGCCACCCGGTCCGGCCCGGTCCCCGCCACCCGGTCCGGCCCGGAACCGCCGGACCGCCCGGCCCGACCGCGTCACCCCGGTCCGGCCCCGAAGCGCCGAACCGCCCGACCCGAACCCGAACCGCCCGACCCGAACCCGAACCGCCGAACGGCACCACGCTCGATGGGGAGATGACGACATGAGCCTGCGGGCCCGCCTCAACAGTCCCGAGCCGGTCAACGGCGAGGGCGAGGACAACCACCTCGTCGGCGTCTACCGCGTCAAGCTCCTGGCGGAGATCGACCTCGCGGAGATGTCCGCGCTGGCCGCCGCCGAGCGCCGCGCCCGCCTCGAACGGGTCCTCGGCCACATCATCAGCCGCGAAGGGCCGGTGCTGTCGTCGGCGGAGCGTTCCCAGCTCATCCGCCGAGTGGTGGACGAGGCCCTGGGCCTGGGCATCCTCGAACCGCTCCTGGAGGACGCCTCCATCAGCGAGATCATGGTCAACGGGCCCGAACAGGTCTTCGTGGAACGCCGGGGTCGGCTGGAGCGGCTGCCCATGCGGTTCTCCTCCACCGAGCAGCTGATGCAGACCATCGAACGCATCGTCTCCACCGTCAACCGCCGGGTGGACGAGTCGAACCCGATGGTCGACGCCCGGCTGCCCTCCGGGGAGCGCGTCAACGTCATCATCCCGCCGCTCTCCCTCAGCGGGCCCGTCCTCACCATCCGCCGCTTCCCCCGCGCCTTCACCCTCCAGGAGATGGTCGCCCTGGGCTCCCTGGACGAGCACATGGTGCTGCTGCTGGCCGGTCTGGTGCGCGCCAAGTTCAACGTGATCGTCTCCGGTGCCACCGGCACCGGCAAGACCACCCTGCTCAACGCCCTGTCCGGGCTGATCCCCGACGGCGAGCGCATCGTCACCATCGAGGACTCTGCCGAGCTCCAGCTCCAGCAGTCGCACGTCATCACCCTGGAGTCGCGCCCGCCCAACGTCGAGGGCAAGGGCCGGGTCACCATCCGCGACCTGGTCCGCAACTCGCTGCGCATGCGGCCCGACCGGATCATCGTCGGCGAGGTGCGGGGCGGCGAGACGCTCGACATGCTCCAGGCCATGTCCACCGGCCACGACGGCTCACTGGCCACCGTCCACGCCAACAGCGCCGAGGACGCGCTGATGCGGCTGCAGACCCTGGGCTCCATGTCGGAGGTGGAGGTCCCGTTCGCGGCGATCAAGGACCAGATCAACAGCGCGGTCGACGTGATCGTCCAGCTCACCCGGCACGCCGACGGCAGCCGCCGGATCACCGAGATCGCCGTCGTGGACTCGCACGGCCGTGAGGAGTACCGGATCGTCACCGTCTGCCGCTTCCTCGCCGAGCCGATGACCGCCGACGGCCGGGTGTACGGGCACTTCGCCCACCACCCGCTGCCGCGCCGGGTCGCCGAACGGCTGTACATGAAGGGGGAGGCGGTACCCGCCGCGTTCGGCGTCGCCGGGTCCGACGAACAGCTCGCCGTGCGCCTGGGAACCACCGCCCCGCCCCTGCGCCTGCCCGCCGGCGCGGAACCGACATGGAAGTGACCCCGTGAACCTCCCGCTCCTGACGCTCGGCGTCACCCTGCTCGCCTGCGCCCTCGGCGTCGCCGGTGTGCACAGCTACGCCGCCGGCCGGGCGCAGCGGCAGGCCCTGGTCGCCCGGATGACCCAGACCGGACGGACCGGCCCGGACGGCAGGCGGCGCCGGTTCGTCCGGCTGGACCGGCGGCTGCGCGACACCGGTCCCGGCCGCCGGATCAAGCGCAAGATCGCCGCCACCGGCCTCGACCTCAGCCCCGGGGAGTACGCGGTGTACGCGCTGGCCGCGCTGCTCGGCGTGTACCTCGCCGTCGGCGCGCTCTTCGCCCCCTTCTTCGGTGTCCTGGCCGCCCTCACCGGCGTGTGGGGAGCCAACGCCTTCCTCAACTGGCAGCGCCGCAAGCGCACCGAGGCCTTCATCAACCAGCTCCCCGAGCTCACCCGGGTCCTCGCCAACGCCACCCAGGCGGGCCTCGCCCTGCGCACCGCCATCGCCATGGCCGCCGAGGAACTCGACGACCCGGCCGGCGAGGAACTGCGCAAGGTCGCCGACCAGCTGGCCGTGGGACACAGCCTGGACGACGCCCTCGGTGACCTGGCCGGCCGGCTCCCCTCCCGGGAACTCGTCGTCCTGGTCTCCACCCTGGTGCTCTCCAACCGGGCCGGCGGCCAGGTCGTCACCTCCCTGCGCAACCTCACCGGCACCCTGGACGAGCGCAAGGAGACCCGGCGCGAGGTCACCACACTGCTCTCCCAGGTCAAGGTCACGGCCCTCGCCCTGCCGCTGCTGGGGCTCGGCTTCCTGCTCATGATCAACGGCATGTCGCCCGGCGCCCTGGACCGGATGACCGGCTCGGCCGTCGGCCAGATCGGCTCGGTCATCGCCTTCGGCCTGTACGCCGCCGGCTTCGTACTCATCCGCCGCCTGTCCCGCGTCCGCGTCTGAGGAGGCGACACCCATGGGACTGATCTACGCCGCCGTCATCGGACTGGGCGTGTACGGGGCCTTCCACGGCATCCGCATGTACCGGGCCGACGCCCGGCTGCCCGGCGACCTGGCGCTCGCCCTGGAAGTCGGGGCCACCCGCACCACCGCCGTCGGCTCCGGCATCGACCGGCTCGGAATGCGCCACGCCCCGGCCGTACTGCGCATGATGGGTGCGAAACGGGTCGACGCGCTGCGCCGCCGCCTCGACATGGCCGGCAACCCCGGCGGTATGACCGTCGACCGGTACGCCGCCCGGCGCGCCGTCTACGGCTTCCTCGGCGTGGCCGCCGCCCTCGCCATGCTGCTGCGCGGCCAGCCGGTCGTCGCCGCCGTCATCCTGCTGTACGGGCTGACCTGGACCGACGTACTGCTGCGCCTCGCCATCCGCAGGCGCAGGGAGGACATCGAACGCACCCTGCCCGACTTCCTCGACGTCCTCGCCGTCGTCGTCTCCGCCGGCCTGGGCTTCCGCCAGGCCCTGGAGCGGGTCGCGGAGAAGTACTCCGGCCCCTGGGCCGACGAACTGCGCATCACGCTCCGCCAGATGGACATGGGCGTCAGCCGCCGTGAGGCCTTCGACCAGCTGCGCAAGCGCAACGCCTCCGAGCAGGTGTCGATGTTCGTCACCGCCCTCCAGCAGGGCGAGGAGCTGGGCGCGCCGATCGTCGACACCCTCATCCAGATCGCCAACGACATGCGTCGCACCGACGCGCAGACCGCCCGGCGCAACGCCGCCAAGGCGGTGCCCAAGACCACGCTCGTCGTCACCATGGTGATGCTCCCCGCGACCATGATCCTCATCGCGCTCAGCTTCTACTACGGCTCCGGCGTCGACCTCGCGGACATCCTCGGCGGCTAGGCAGGGAGGTGACCCGATGAGCCCCGGACGCCCCGTCCTCACCGGCGGTGCCGGCGGAGAACCCGCCGAGCCCGCCTCGCTGACGCTCCAGATCAACGCCCTCCAGGCGCTCGGCCGGCAGGTCTTCGGCTTCCGCCTGGCCATGACCGTGCTCGCCTCGCCGTTCGCCCTGAACGGCGCCGCCCCCGGCCTGGGCACCTGGCTGGTCGGCGCGGCCGTCCTGGTCACCTTCATGGTCAGCTACGTCCTGCTGCGCGACTGGGAGCGCTTCGGCCGTGTCCTGCTGCGTCACCCGGCCGTACTGGCCGCCGACATGCTGTTCGGCGCGCTGCTGCTGGTCACCGCCTCCCCCGAGTCCACCCTCGCCTACGTCACCATCTGCACACCCCTGCTCGCCGGGCTCCTCTACGGCTGGCGCGGCGCCGCCTTCTTCGCCGTACTGCAGTCGCTGCTGCTGCTCCTGTCGTACGGGGTGAGCACCAAGGTCCAGGTCGAGCCGGCGTCGCTGCTCTTCCCCGGCCTGTGCGTGATCGCCGGAGCGGTCGGCTCCACCCTGCGCAAGCTGATCATCGGCTTCGGCGCGGCCGGCCAGGCCCTCACCGAGGCCCGCGCCCGCCTCGCCGTCACCGGCGCCGTCGAACGGGAACGCGCCCGCCTGGCGCGGGAGATGCACGACTCGGTGGCCAAGACCCTGCACGGGCTCGCCCTCGCCGCCGACGGCCTGGCCGCAACGGCCGACCGCACGGACCCGCTCACCGTCAAGCACCGCGCCGAACTGGTCGCCCGCTCCGCCCGCCGCGCGGCGGCCGAGTCCCGCGAGCTCCTCGCCGACCTGCGCCGGGACTCCGGACTGGACGGCGGCGTCGACGTACCGGCCGAACTGGCCGCCCGCACCGCCGACTTCGCCCGCCGCCAGGGCGTGCCGGCCACCTACCGGACCACCGGCGCCGCGCCCCCCGCGCTGCCGCACCCGGTCGCCCGCCACCTGCTGTCCATCGCCTCGGAAGCCATGGACAACGCCCACCGCCACGCCCGCGCCACCCGCGTCGAGGTGTCGTCGGGCGTGGTCGGTGACGTGCTGCGGATCAGCGTGTACGACGACGGGCGCGGCCTGCCCGACGGCACCACCCTGGACGAACTGCGCCGCACCGGCCACTTCGGCCTGGTCGGCATGGTCGAGCGGGCCGCGTCGATCGGCGCCCGCATCCGCATCGGCCGGGGCCCGGCGACCAGGGGCACGGAGGTCCGGCTCGAACTGCCGGTACGGGCCCTGGACCCCCCGCCCGACCTGCTCCCCGGGATACCGCAGCAGCCAAAGGAGGCCCGACCATGCCGCACACCCCACCCGACGGCGCCCGGCGACACGGCGCCCCGCGACACCGCGGGGCCCCGCACACCCCCGCCCGCCCGGGCCTGAGGGTGGTGGTCGCCGACGACAACCCCGTCGTCCGCGCCGGCCTCAGCGCGCTGCTGTCCGGCCGCCAGGACATCGAGGTCGTCGCCGAGGCCTGCGACGGACGCCAGGCCTACGAGGAGGCGGTACGCCACCGCCCCGACGTCATCCTGCTGGACGTCCGCATGCCCGGCGTCGACGGCCTCACGGCCCTGCCCCACCTGGTGCGCCTGGCCCCGGTGCTGATGACCACCTACAGCCGGGAGAACGAGACCGTCCACGAAGCCCTCCGCCTGGGCGCGGGCGGCTACCTGGTCCATGGCGAATTCACAGCGGACCAACTGGTCACGGCGGTCCACGACGTCAAGCTGGGCCGCGCCCACTTCACCCCCACGGCGTCCAGCGCGCTCCTGGCCTCCCTGCGAGACCAGCACGCGTCTGCACCCGCACACGGACCGACCGACACCACGGCGTTCCCTCCACCAACAGCCGCCAGGTTCCCGGCCAGTAGCCCCTCCGACCCGCCGGACGGATGTGCTCAAAGGCCTTCGCGTACGCAAGTCGGTGTGGCACATTCCTTACTGAGCCAACGGGAGGTGGAGGTGATGGACCTGATCGCGTCGGGCATGACCAACCAGCAGATCGCCGCCACGTGCTTCATCAGCCAGAAGACTGTCAAGAACCACATCAACCGCATCTTCGCCAAGCTGAACACCGAAAGCCGGGGCCAGGCCATCGCCCTCTGGCACAGCCTGTCCCAGGGAGGACCGAGGCCCCATGGCTGACACCCGCCACACCCGCGATTGGGCCCGCGGTTGGGCCCTGGGACCCATGCCGCGACGACCCGCCCCGGCGTACGTTCCTGCTGTCGCCGGCCAGACCGGCCCGACCGGCCGCCCCCCGCAGGCGCAGGCCGGTCCCGCCGACGGCGCCACAGACCCGTACGCGTCCGGAGGAGACCGCCATGCCGAACAACCCGCTGAGGGCCGCGACCCAGGCCAAGGTGTACGTGGGTACGTGGGCGAAGACGACCGCGGCCGCGCTGAGGCGGCGCGGGGACCGGGGGCAGGGGGCCGTCGAGTACGTGGGGATCATCATCCTGGTCGGGGTGATCATCGCGGCGGTGGTGGGTTCGGGCGTGGGGGACACGATCGCGGCGGGCCTGCTGGCCCGGGTCAGCGAGATCGTAGGCGGCTGACAGCGGACAATCGCACGGCACGTGAGTCGGGGCAGGCTTCGCCACTGTATGTCTTCATGGTGGCGAGCCTGCTCTTTCTCGCTCTCGCGTTCTTCGCGGTGGGCCAAGCCGGGGCGGCCCGTAACGGTGCTCAGACGGCGGCGGATGCGGCAGCACTGGCTGCGGCCCGGGAGTCCAGGGATCGTCTCCCGCTGAGCAGCTACCTCGATATGGACAGTCTGACCGACCTCTTCGGTGGAGAACTCATAGGTCCGGACGGCTGCACGGCGGGGAACTATTACGCCGAGCAGAACGACGCCGGAATGCAGAGCTGTGTCCGGCACTTCGACCGGTGGGCCTACACCGTGACGGTCGAGTCGCGGAACCCGGTCGGAGACACCGTGCTTCCCGGGACGGAGTCAGGGCACGCCGTCGCCACGGCGACGGCGGTCGTCGAACCACGATGCACTTTCGAGGCCCCGGACGACGGAGATTCGCCGACGCCTGGGTCTCTGAGCTGTGATGGTGACGTCCTGGAACTGGACCCCACCGATCTCCCGGACCCGTCCCATCTCTTCGACGTCCGGCTGGCCGAGGACTGACCGCGAAGGAACGCAAAGGAATGGCACTCATGAATCGGTATGGATTGGTGGCCCGCAGAGCTGCCGCTGGAGTGACGGTTACGGCGCTGGCAGCACTGCTCGTGGCTTGCGGCGGCGACGGCGGCAATGTTGATGAAGGGAAGCGGCCGGATAAGGCCGGGAGCTCTTCGTCAGTACCGCCCGACCCGGGCAAGCCCGTGGACATCGGGCCCACAGTGCCGGACACCAGCCAAACGCTGGCGACGATCAACGGCAGCACCGGCTTCCAGATCGTCATCCACGCCGCTGTACGTGATCAAGGTGGATTTCTGACGGTGACAGGCACACTGAAGAACACCTCCGGCAAGATGCTGATCGCCCCTCCACAATGGAGTGGCCAGGAAATCAACGTAAAGCAGACCGGTCCGTCGTTCGCCGGGATGACGTTGTTGGACAAGACGGAGAAGAAGCGCTACTACGTACTGCGTGACACCGATGGATTCCCATTGACGACGACCGGCATCACCACGGTGAAGGCCGGTGAAAACATCTCGATGTTCGCCCAGTTCCCGGCGCCGCCCGCCGCGACCACGCAGGTCGATGTGCAAATCCCGCAGATGCCGGTCGCGACGATCGAGCTCTCCTGATGCGCACCACCGCGCCCTGCGACGAGCGCAGGACCCCCGTACGGCGCCCCGCCGTGACCGCCCTGGCCGCGGCTGTTCTCCTCGCGGGCCTTCAGCTCACCGGTGCCACCGGTGCACGTGCCGATGAGACACCGCCGGGTACGCCGCCGGGCACCGAGTCGACACTGCCGCCGCCGGAAGTGGACGCGAACTCCCCCGGGCTCAGGATGCGCGACGGCGCCACGCTCGCGGCGGCGAAGGTGCTGCCGCTGATTTCCATCGTGGAGTCCGAGGGCGGTGAGGAACGCCGGGAGGAGACCGGACAGAACCTGAAGTTCGCGCTCCAGGCGGAAGTCCTCTTCGGCAAGGACAGTGCCAGGCTGACCTCCCAGGCCAATGCCCGCATCGCCACGATCGCCGAGGAGATCAAGAAGCAGAACGCCACCAAGGTCCGCGTCTTCGGCTTCACCGACAACCTCGGTTCGGCCGCCCACGGTGACGTGCTGTCCAAGCAGCGTGCCGACGCCGTGCACCGGGTGCTGTCCGGACTGCTGGCCTCGGCCGGTGTCATGTACGAGATCCGTGGCTACGGCGAGCAGTACCCGATCGCGGACAACAGCACGGAGGAAGGCCGCAAGAAGAATCGCCGGGTGGAGGTCTCCTTCCCACGCGGCTGAGCCCACCGGCCACCGGCCGGCCCCGGTTGGGCCCTGGGGCCCAAGACCCGGGGCCCGGTCGCCGCCTAGCGTCATGGCATGTCACCAACAGGGGTGCACGGCCCAGGCGTTGACGCGGACCGGCGGTCGGTGCCGAGGGCGCTTCAGGCCGTACTGGTCCTGGTGCGGGCCGTCTTCGGCGTCACGGTGCTCGGCGCCGCCGGGGTGCTCCTGCTCGCCGCGTCGCTCGACGGTGTGGACGGGGAGCTCCTCGCCTGGGTGCTGTACGGGGCGGCGCCCGGCACGGCGGGTTTCCTGCTCGCCCGCCGGCTGCGGACCGGTGGCGTGCGGGTACGGCGGTCGCTGCTCGCCACGCAGGGCTGGTTCATCGCCGGCGCCCTGGGGACGCTGGCCGACGGCGGCGACCGGGGCGTCCCCCAGTCGGTGGTCCCGGTCCTGGTGGTCGTGCTGCTGTGTCGGCGTTCGTCGCGCGAGTGGTTTCTGCTGCCGGGCGAGCGGCGAGCCGGGCACCGGCCGTTCCGGCTCGCGCGGATGACCAGGTGGCGGACGCAGGGCGGGCAGACGACCACGGAGTACGTGGGCCTCGTGCTGCTCGTCGCCGCCCTCATCGGGGCGTTGGTCGTGTCCGGTGTGGGCGGGCAGGTGGTCGGCGGGCTCCGGGCGGCCGTGTGTGCCGTCGTGGGTGCCGGCTGCCAGACGGCGGGTAGCGGCGGTGACCACGGCTCGGACACCGAGGCGGGCGGTGGCGTCCAGCCGGGGGAGGGCCCGGCAGGTACGGAGACGGGCCCGCAGGCCCCGGCCCCTGACGCCCCGGCTCCTGCCGTCCCGGCTCCCGACGCCCCGGCCGGCGACGACGCCCAGCGGGCACCGAGCGACGGCGGCGATGACGGCGGCGGTGATGGCGACGGCGGTGATGGCGACGGCGGTGGCGGGGGAGGCGAGGGCTGCACCTCCGGTGTCGGTGCTTTCCTCTCCTGCGGTGCCCGGCAGGTCGGCGGGTTCTTCGAGGGCGTGCTCAAGGACGGCCTCTGGGGTGACATCACCGGGACGTTCGAGACGGTCCTCAACCCCGGCAAGGCATGGGAGGGGATCAAGGAGTACGGCAAGGGCCTGGGCGGGCAGTGGCTCGGGGACGCCGCCGGTGCCGCCGGGAAGTGGGCCGACGGCGACTACCTCGGCGCGGTCCGGGACTGGGGCGAGGCATCCGTGCACACGGGCGTCACCGTCCTGGACGACGTCCTCCTCGGCGACGACGTCCGCGACATGTGGGACCGCGGTGACGAGGGCCAGGCCGTCGGAGCGGTCCTCTGGAACGTCGGGTCCCTGTTCATCCCCGGTTACGGCGAGGCCAGGCTGGCCGGGAAACTCGGAAAGCTCGGCAAGCTCGGCCGACTCGAGAAGTCGGGGGAGCTCGGCGAACTCGCCCGGAAGGCGTCCGAAGCGGCGGCCAGGGCCCGCAGGGCCGCAGACGCCGGTGACGTCCCCACCGCCGAGAAGGCCGCCGCACAGGCGCGGCGGCATGCCGACGAGGCGGCCCGGAAGGCCGGCCTGGCGGGCTGCGTGCTCGGCTCGGGGGTCCGCCGGCCCACCCCGAACACCCCAGACCCGGGCCCGGGCAGCGGTTTCGCCGTCCCGGGTACCGGCACCGGCGTCCTGGCGGCGCCGTCCGCCTCCGTCCCCGTCCGGCTGCTCACCGGGAAGTGCGAGGGCGACGACCCGGACAGCGCGCAGGCCGCCGAAGAGGCGGACCGCGAGGCGGACGCCGCCGAGCGCGCCGTCGCGGACGCCAGGAAGAAGCGCGACGGAGCCACGCAGTGGCCGCCGCCCAGGCCCGGCGACGGTGACGACCCCCGCAACTACACCCCGCCCGAGTGGGCCGGGGAGCTCAAGGACCCCGTCCTCGGGGACGCCGACAAGGGCGGTGGACAGTGGGCGTCCCGCGACCGCAACGCCGAGCCGACCTGGCGCAACGAGGCGTGGCTGCGCTACCAGGAGCAGATCAGTGGCGTCGTCCGTGGCAGGGAGTACGTCGTTCCGCATCCCGAGCCGGGGAGGCGGGCGGTCGAGTTCGACGGCTGGGACGCCGACCGGCGGACGTTCCTGGAGGCCAAGCTCGGCTACGACAGCCACCTGGTCAGACAGGACGGGCGGCCGGTGCCGGAGCTGACCGAGTCGGGCAAGGCCAGGTTCCTGGCCGAGGCGCGCGGCCAGGTGGCCGCCGCGCGGGGCGCGGCGATCGAATGGCACTTCTCCGACCCGCGGGTGGCCCGGGCGGCCCGGCTGGCGTTCCTCGACGCGGACCTGCCCGTCAAGGTGGTCCACACGCCGCAGAAGCTGCCGCTCTCCGGCCCGAGGAAGCCGGGTGCCTAGGATGCCCACGGACCGCTCGGACCGCTCGGACCGCTCGGACCGCTCGGACCGCTCGGACCGCTCGGACCGCTCGGGCCACGGACCGGAGGGCCCTCGGGCGGCCGGAGCGAGGAGCGACCGCACGGGCCCGCACGGAGCACGGACACACCGGCCCGGCCGGACGGAGGAGACGTCATGAGGCGAGTCGTACGGGGCTTCTGGGGGCCCAGGCGGGAGTCGGAGCGGGAGCTCGCCGTCCGCTGGAGCGCCCTTCTGGCGAGGCTCCGGGACATCGACGCGACCGTCTTCGGCACCTGGCAGGGGGTGCCGGGCACCGGCACGGACACCGGCCGGGACACCCCCGTGCGGATCGAGCACGGCGCCCTGGCCGGTTACCTGCTGAAGGACGGCGCCGGTGACGACTGGTCGGATCAGAAGGGCCTGGCCCTGGCGCTGTCCACGCCGGCCGGGTGCCCGGCCCGGGTCGGCGTCAACGGCACCGGGGGAGGGGTGTCGGACCACCTGCCGATGAGCGTGGTGTTGACCATCACCGTGCCGGACGGCGGCCCCGCGCTCCCGTACGCCGACATTCTGCGCGCCGTCGCCGAGACCTGGGACGTGGACTGGGGCGAGGTCACCGGAACCGAGCTGCAACTCGCCCTGGAGGACGATGGCCGTGTCCCCGGGCAGCCCTGTGCCGGCTGGGCCGGTTACCTCTCCGCGCGCCGTGCCGCCCTGCTGGCCGCCGCTGACCTCCCGCTGCCCATGACGGCGCACCCAACGGACCACGGCGGCGTGTTGCTGGACCTCTCCGCCGCCGGGGTCCAGGAGGTCGTCGAGGCGAACCGGCACCTGCGAGCGACCGGCGCCCTGGAACCGCTGCCCCGCCCCATGGACCGGCCCAAACTGTGAAACCGCCGGGACGGCCGGCGCCATAATCGACCGCATGTCCCGGCAGCCCGACCACCGACCCCGCGCCCACGCGCCGACGGACGCGGCAGCCACGCCGACGGACGCGACCGCCACGGCGAGGGACGCGGCAGCGGTGCTGAGGGACGCGGCAGCCGCGCTGAGGGACGCCGCCCCCGCGCTCTGGGGCTACGCGGCGGTGCGGGTGGTGGGCATGGCGGTCTTCGCGGTGGCCGCCGCCGTGGCCGGGGAGGACGGGCCGCACCGGCTCAAGGGCCGTTGGGACGCCGTCTGGTACGCCCGGATCGCCGAGCACGGGTACGGCCACGAGGTCCGCCTCCCCGGTGGCGGCGTCCACTCCGACCTGGCGTTCTTCCCGCTGCTGCCGGCACTGGAGCGCGGCGGGTCCGAGCTGCTGGGCGTCGACGCCGCGACCGCCGGGCTGCTGGTGGCCTGGGTCTCCTCGCTCGCCGCCGCGTGGGGCATCCACGCCGTCGGCGCCCAGGTGGCGGGGCGGCGGGCCGGGATCGTGCTGGCGGTGCTGTGGGGCGTCCACCCCACGGCGTTCGTGCAGTCGATGGCGTACACGGAGGCCCTCTTCACCGCGCTCGCCGCCTGGTCGCTGTACGCCGTGCTGCGCGGCCGGTGGGTCTGGGCCGGTGCCCTGTGCGTCCTGGCGGGACTCACCCGGCCGTCGGCCGCCGCGCTCGTCGCCGCGCTCGGCGTCACGGCGGTGGTGGCGGTGGTACGGGAACGCCGGGTGCCCGCGCGCCTGGCCGCCGGTGTGCTGCTCGCGCCGCTGGGCTGGCTGGGGTACGTGGTGTTCGTGGCCGTGCGCGAAGGCGGCGCCACCGCGTACTTCGACGTACAGGCCGGCTGGGGCAACAGTGTCGACGGCGGTGCGGCGCTGGCCCGGTTCGTGGCGGAGCAGCTCACCGGGCCGAACCCGGCGGCCGGGCTGGGCCTGTGCGCGCTGCTCGCGCTGCTCGGCTGGGTGGTGTGGCTGTGCGTCAGGCAGCGCCAGCCGCTGCCCGTGCTCGGGTACTGCCTGGCCGTCGTCGTCGTCTCCCTGGTCGGTGCCGCCTACTTCGGTTCCCGGCCGCGCCTGCTGATGCCCGCCTTCCCGCTCCTGCTCCCGGCGGCGGTGGCCCTGGCGCGGCTGCGGAACCGCGCGCTGGCCGGGGTGCTGGCCGCGCTGGCGCTGGCCTCGGGGGCGTACGGGGCGTTCACCCTGCTGGGGTCGGGTCCGCCGTGATCCCGAGACACACGCCCGGCCGCACGCCCCAGTCCGCCGCCGCGCCCGCCGCCGCCTCCAGCACATGTCGGGCGCGCGGCCGGGGCATACCGAGCCGGCCCGGTGGCATCGTCACCACGTCCAGCACCCGCAGCCGGCGGTCCAGGTACGCCACGTCGATGGCGAACCGCATCCGGAAGGTGTGCACGCTGTTGCACGGGCTCAGGAGCAGCGCGCCGTCGAGGCCGTCCCGCCCCAGCAGCCCCCGCCGGCGGGTGCCGTAGGAGGCGGCGATCTCCAGCCGCACCGGCACGTCCAGCGCGGGGACGGCCAGCAGACCGGTGCCGTCGCGCCATCTCCGCCTGACCCCCATGGACGTCTCCCCTCCCGGGCGACGACCGTAGCGCGCGGGGCGCCGCCGTGGGCCCGGACCGGGTGGAAGTGGGCCCCTGGGCCCATGACGGGGGCGCCGCACCGTCCTAGGGTCGGCGGCGTGTACGCCACGCTGATCGCCGCCGCCGCCCTGTGGGGCGCCGTCACCGGGCTGCTCGTGCCGCGCCCCGCGTACCGGTTGACCGTCGAGCCCGAACAGGCGTGGCGGAGCACCTGCTCCGGAGGGCACCCGCTCACTGGCCCCGCGCGCGGCTGGCTGGGCGCCGCCCGCTGCCGGCCCTGCGCGGGTGCCCCACGGGGTGCCCACGCCACGACACCGGACGGCACGGCTTCCGCGTCCCCCACCCGCGGGGACACCGTGCCGCCGCCCACCCGCGGGGACACCGTGCCGCCGCCCACCCGCGGGGACACCGTGCCGCCGCCCACCCGCGGGGACACCGTGCCGCCAGCGCCCACCCGCGGGGACACCGCACCTTCGGCGCCTCCCCGCGCGTCCGCCGCGCCCCCGAAGCCCTCCCGGCGGAGCGCCGCGCCGCCGCCCGCCGTCCACCTCCTCCCCTCCCGGGCCGTCCCGGCCGTGACCGCCCTGGCCTGTGCCGGGCTCGCCCTCGCCACCGGGCCGCGCCCGGAGCTCGCGGTGTGGCTGCTGCTCACACCGTTCGCGGTCCTGCTGGCCCTGGTCGACCTGGGTGTCCACCGGTTGCCCGACCAGGTGACGCTGCCGCTGGCCGGTGCCGCGGCCGGTCTTCTGGGGGTGGCCGCGCTGCTGCCCGGACACGCGGGAACCTGGCCGTCGGCACTGCTGGGCGGGCTGACGCTCGGGGCCGGATACTTCGCGCTGTTCCTCGTCAACCCCAGCGGCCTGGGCTTCGGTGATGTGAAGCTCGCCCTCTCCCTGGGCGTCGTGCTCGGCTGGTACGGCTGGCGGACCCTGCTGGCGGGCGCTTTCGCGGGCTTCCTGTTCGGGGCGGTGTACGGGGTGGGGCTGATCCTCTCGGGCCGGGCGAACCGCAGGAGCGCGATCCCGTTCGGACCGTTCATGATCGGCGGAGCGCTGGCCGGGGTGCTGCTCGGCGCTGCGGCGGCCCGAGCGTGAGCCGGACCGACAGCACCACGGGCCGCCACCTCAGCCGGGGCCGGTCGTTGGCGCCCTAGCATGCGGGCACATGCGGACATTTGCTGACAATGAGGATCAAGGGGGGCGGGTGGCCCTGCCCGCCTCCACCCAGGCCCCGCACCCCGCCGGCACCACCACCGCCCCACCCGGAGACCGGGCATCCGGCGACCCGACATCCGACCCCCGGACACCCGCCCTGCGCCTGCGAGGAGCGCTCGGCTTCGGCGCGGTGCTCCGCCCGCCCACCGCCCTCCTCCCCTGGGGGTGGGCCGCGGCGCTCTTCGCGCTGTACGCGACGGTCGCCGTGCGCCGCCATCTGCTGATGCGCACCACCGGTTACGACCTGGGCATCTTCGACCAGGCGGTACGCGCCTACGCCGAACTGCGCGCCCCCGTGGTCCCGTTGCGCGGCGAGGGCTTCCATCTGCTCGGTGACCACTTCCATCCGCTCCTCGCGGCCCTGGCTCCCCTCTACCGGCTCTGGCCGTCCCCGCTGTGCCTGCTCACCGCCCAGTCGGCGCTGCTCGCCGTCGCCGTCGTCCCACTGGCCCGCTGGGCCGCCCGCGCGCTCGGCCCCCGCTCCGCGCACGCCGTCGCCGCCGGGTACGGGCTGAGCTGGGGCATCGCGTCCGCCGCCGCCTTCGACTTCCACGAAGTGGCCCTGGCCGTACCGCTGCTCGCCTTCGCCCTCGAAGCCCTGGCCCACCGGCGCTGGCGCCCCGCCGTGGCCTGGGCCGCTCCCCTGCTGCTCGTCAAGGAGGACCTGGGCCTGACCCTGGCCGCCGTCGGCGCGTACATCGCCCTCAAGGGCCCGCGCCGGCTCGGCGCCGCCACCGCCGTCGCCGGGGTCGCCGGGTCGTTGATCGAGGTCAGGCTGCTGCTGCCGGCGTTCCACCCCGGCGGGGCGTACGCGCACGGCGACAACCTCACCGGCGGCCACGGTTCCCTGCTGGCCACCCTCGCCCACGCCCCGCTGGACGCGCTGCGGCCCGACATCAAGGCCATGACCCTGGTCCTGGTCTTCGCCCCGTCCGCGCTGCTCGCGCTGCGTTCACCGCTCTCCCTGATCGCCGTGCCCACACTCGCCTGGCGGATGCTGTCGGAGAACTCCTTCCACTGGGGTACGGCCTTCCACTACAGCGCCGTGCTGATGCCGGTCGTCTCCGCCGGACTGATCGACGCCCTCACCGTCTGGCGGCGCCACGACCACGCGCTCGGCGCCCGCCACGTCCGCGCCTCACTCGCCACCGTGCTCGCCGTGACGCTGGTGATGCTGCCGTCCTTCCCGCTCGCGCAGGTGGCCCAGCGGGCCACCTGGCGCACCACCGGGCACATCCAGGCGGCCCGCGCCCTGCTCGCCCGGATCCCGGACGGCGCGACCGTCGCCGCGTCCAACCGCCTGGTCCCGCAGCTGACCTCCCGCTGCACGGTCGTCGTGTTCCCGACCTTCCCGGTGGCCGGGAAGCTGTACGAGTACGACAACAAGCGCCTGCCCCGGCCCACCGCCGAGTGGATCGTCCACGACCGCCACCCACCCGAGGCGTGGCCGTACCGGACCGGCCACTGGCCCTACCCCGGCCGCCAGCAGGAAGCCGAGCTGGCCGC
The DNA here is from genome assembly GCF_040653855.1 of Streptomyces sp. NPDC050856. Classification (NCBI taxonomy): domain Bacteria; kingdom Bacillati; phylum Actinomycetota; class Actinomycetes; order Kitasatosporales; family Streptomycetaceae; genus Streptomyces; species Streptomyces sp. NPDC050856. The sequence continues at coordinate 101,612 of NZ_JBFAGV010000001.1, forward strand.
CGCGCAGCGGCTCCACGGCTACCGGAAGGTCGCCCAGCGCGACGGCATCACCCTGCTCCGGCTCGCCCGCCCCGCCCGCCGCTGACCACGCCCCGCCCGCCGCCGGCCACGCCCCCCGTACCCGGGTCCCGGTCGCCGTGCCCGGCCCCGTACCCCGCCCGGCCTGCCGTACTGTCGATCCGGCAAGTGTTGTCGGGGTGGGAGGAGTTGGCCGGTGGCCAAGGACAAGACGTCGTACACCTGCGGTCTCGACGCGGCCGTGGACGTGGTCGGCGGCAAGTGGAAGCCGTTCATCATCTGGGAGCTGCACGTCCACGGCACGCTGCGGTTCGGGGAGCTGCGGCGGCGGGTGCCGGGGGTGAGCGAGAAGATGCTCGTCCAGCAGCTGCGCGAGCTGGCGACCGACGGGGTGGTGCACCGCGAGGTGTACCGGGAGGTCCCGCCGCGCGTCGAGTACTCGCTGACCGGCCTCGGCCGGGCGCTGAACGCCGCGCTGCTGCCGCTGGGCGAGTGGGGCGACAGCTACATGGAGCAGATCGTGTCCCGCGAACGGACCACGCCGGTGTGAGCGTCAACCCGGCGACACCGGGCCGGGGTCCCTCTTCGGGGGTACGGCTGGGGTGCGGGGGCGGCCGGCCGGAGCGGCGCGACCGCTTGCCCGCACCCCGCCCAGGTGCGGCGACGTGCCCCGATCCGGCGTTCCCGGCGCGGCCCGGGACTCCCGGAAGGTATCGGAGCGTGGTCGCGGCCTGTCGTGGCACGCGGCAGCACTTACGAAGGGTTATGGTGGAAACCCCCCCTCGGGCCGGTCCGTATCCCCCCCACGGACCGGCCCGTTTTCTCTGCCCGCCGCGCCCGGTCAGCTCCGCGCGGCCCAGATGTTGGTGCCGGCGGTGTCCACCGCGTAGGAGTCGATCTCCGTCAGCTCCTCGTCCGTCAGCGGCGCCCCGGCGAGGGCCGCGAGGTTCTCCTCCAGCTGGCGCACACTGGACGCGCCGATCAGCGCGGAGGTCATCCGCTCGTCGCGCAGCACCCAGGTCAGCGCCAGCTGCGCCAGGGACTGCCCGCGCCGCTCGGCGATGCCGGCCAGGCCGTTCAGCCGGCGCACCACGTCCTCGGAGAGCAGGTCCGGGTCGAGGGACTTGCCCTGGGTGGCCCGCGAGCCCTCCGGGACGCCCTTGAGGTACTTGTTGGTCAGCAGGCCCTGGGCCAGCGGCGCGAAGGCGATGCACCCCATGCCGGCCGTCTCCAGGGTGTCCAGGAGCGCGTCCTCCTCGGTCCACCGGTTGATCATCGAGTACGACGGCTGGTGGATCAGGGCCGGTACGCCCATCTCCCTGAGCAGCCCGGCCGCCTCGGCGGTCTGCTCGCTGCTGTAGGAGGAGACCCCCACGTACAGCGCCTTGCCCTGCTGCACGGCGGAGGCCAGGGCCCCCATCGTCTCCTCCAGCGGGGTGTTCCGGTCGAAGCGGTGCGAGTAGAAGATGTCGACGTAATCCAGGCCCGTCCGCTTCAGCGAGGCGTCGAGCGAGGACAGCAGGTACTTGCGGGAACCCCACTCGCCGTACGGGCCGGGATGCATCAGGTAACCCGCTTTGGTGGAGATGACCAGCTCGTCCCGGTACGGCGTGAAGTCCTGGGCGAAGATCTTGCCGAAGTTCAGCTCCGCCGACCCCGGGGGCGGACCGTAGTTGTTCGCCAGGTCGAAGTGGGTCACGCCGAGATCGAAGGCGCGGCGCAGGATCTCCCGCTGGGACGTGAGGGTGCGGTCGTCGCCGAAGTTGTGCCACAGGCCCAGCGAGACGGCGGGCAGCTTCAGGCCGCTGCGGCCGGTGCGGCGGTACTCCATGGAGTCGTAGCGGTCGTCTGCCGCGCGGTACAGGGGGGAATCAGTCACGCCTCCCTCCCTATCACGTACTTGTGACGGGCCGGGTTGGGCCGCCGTGACCCCCGCGCAGTAATGTGGCGGCTTCGGGGACCGCGCGGCGCCCGACGGGTCGGGCCGCGCCGCAGCCCCAGGGCCGACGCCGTACCCCTGCTTCCCGGGACGTGCGAGCCCGTACGGAATCGAGAGGTGAGATCGGTGAACTTGCGCGACCTGGTGTACCGGCTCTACGCACGCCGGGTGGAGGGCCGCCTCGATCACGCCCAGGTGCCCAAGCACATCGGCGTCATCCTCGACGGCAACCGGCGCTGGGCCAAGGCGTCCGGCGGCACTCCCGAGCAGGGCCACAAGGCGGGCGCGAGCAAGATCCAGGAGCTGCTGGGCTGGTGCGCCGAGACGGACGTCGAGGTGGTCACCCTCTGGATGCTGTCCACCGACAACCTCAACCGGCCCGAGGAGCAGCTGGTGCCGCTGCTCGGCATCATCGAGGGCGCGGTCCGCGCCCTGGCCGCCGACGGGCGCTGGCGGGTCCACCACGTCGGCACGCTGGACCTGCTGCCCGCCCGCACCCAGGCGGTGCTGAAGGAGGCCGAGCAGGCCACCGCCGACAACACCGGGATACTGGTCAACGTCGCCGTCGGCTACGGCGGCCGGCAGGAGATCGCCGACGCCGTCCGCTCACTGCTCCTGGAGCACGCCAAGAAGGGCACGAGCTTCGAGGAGCTCGCCGAGATCGTGGACGTCGAACACATCTCCGAGCACCTGTACACGCGCGGCCAGCCCGACCCGGACCTGGTGATCCGCACCAGTGGCGAACAGCGCCTGTCCGGCTTCATGCTCTGGCAGAGCGCCCACTCGGAGTACTACTTCTGCGAGGTCCACTGGCCGGCCTTCCGCAAGGTCGACTTCCTGCGCGCCCTGCGCGACTACGCGGCCCGCCACCGCCGCTACGGAACCTGACGGCGCCTCCCGCCAGCAGGCCCCGGCGGGTCACGGGTGGGCCCTCCGGACCCGTCACCCGCTGTTCACCGACGCGTCGTCATATGCCATGGCATGGTCGCGCGTCTTCGCGGGCATACCCCCTGCAGAGTGAGCGGCGCGTCAGTCCGCTCGCCCGGGAGGCCCTTTGCACCCAGGAAGACCGTGCAGGACGTGTACGGACGACGCGGAGGGCCGGCGTCCGGCCCGCGCATCGTGGCCAGGTCCCGGCCCCATCCCCCGCGACGCCGTCGCAGTCGCGCCCCGATACACGAGGGGGTTCGTCCTTCCGTGGTGAACAGCACTAAGCGCCGCCTCAACGACAGGCGCACCTACGTCCTCGACACCAGCGTCCTGCTGGCCGACCCGAGCGCCATGGCCCGTTTCGAGGAACACGAAGTCGTGCTCCCGGTGGTCGTGGTCACGGAACTGGAGGCCAAGAGGCACCACCCGGAGCTCGGTTACTTCGCCCGCCAGGCGCTGCGCCTGCTGGACGACTTCCGTCTCCGCTACGGCCGCCTCGACGCCCCGCTGCCCATCGGGGAGCTCGGCGGGACCCTGCGTGTGGAGCTCAACCACTCGGATCCCGGCGTGCTGCCGGCCGGCTACCGCCTCGGGGACAACGACTCGCGGATCCTCGCGGTCGCGCGCAACCTCCAGGCCGAGGGGTACGACGTCACCGTCGTGTCCAAGGACCTGCCCCTGCGGATCAAGGCGTCCTCCGTCGGCCTGCTGGCCGAGGAGTACCGCGCCGAGCTGGCCATCACCGACTCCGGCTGGACCGGCATGTCGGAGATGAGCCTTACCGCCGAGCAGGTGGACCTGCTGTACGAGCAGGAGACGCTGTACGTCCCGGAGGCCGCCGGACTGCCCGTCCACACCGGCCTCGTGCTCCATTCCGAGCGGGGCAAGGCGCTCGGCCGGGTGACCGCCGAAGGTGATGTGCGGCTGGTGCGCGGCGACCGGGAGGCGTTCGGCATCCGGGGCCGCAGCGCCGAGCAGCGCATCGCGCTCGAACTGCTGCTCGACCCGGAGGTCGGCATCGTCTCGATGGGCGGCCGGGCGGGCACCGGCAAGTCCGCGCTGGCCCTGTGCGCGGGCCTGGAGGCGGTCCTGGAGCGCAGACAGCACAAGAAGGTGATGGTCTTCCGGCCGCTGTACGCGGTGGGCGGTCAGGAGCTCGGCTACCTGCCCGGCACCGAGGCCGAGAAGATGAGCCCCTGGGCGCAGGCGGTCTTCGACACGCTGTCGGCGGTGGCGAGCCGCGAGGTCATCGAGGAGGTGCTCGGCCGCGGCATGCTGGAGGTGCTGCCGCTCACCCACATCCGGGGCCGCTCGCTGCACGACGCGTTCGTCATCGTGGACGAGGCCCAGTCCCTGGAACGCAATGTGCTGCTGACCGTGTTGTCCCGTATCGGGTCGAATTCCAGGGTGGTGCTGACCCATGACGTCGCCCAGCGCGACAACCTGCGGGTCGGTCGGTACGACGGAGTCGTCGCCGTCGTCGAGAAACTGAAGGGGCATCCGCTGTTCGCGCATGTCACCCTCACCCGCTCCGAGCGCTCCCGGATCGCCGCGCTCGTGACCGAAATGCTGGAGGACGGGCAGATCTGACGGATCTCACTCACCAAGTCCGACATGGGGGTTGGCGCCGCCCGGCGAAGCGCGAGAGCGTAGCCGGGCGGCGCCGCGCTGTCCGCCCCTTTCCCCAAAACTCCCGGGACGCAAGGGGTGTGAGCTTTCACACGCAACGAATAATTGCCTTGCGGCGTCCGGTTCCGGCAGAGTCTTGCTTCCGTCAGGCCCCGCATACGGCACACCCGCATCCTCAGGGGTGCGGCACCACACAACTCAAGACCTGTCCGCCGTATGCCGCCCGAGCACCACGCGGCGCTCCCGTACGGGAGTCGCCCACCGGGCCCGTGTTCCCCGTGACCCAGCTGTGGGGGGACCAGTGTCAGGGGCACGATCGCGCCCGCGAGGTCACCTGTGCGGGCGATGCTGGAAGGAAACCGTGTGAGCCGGATCTCGGTCCGGGGATTCGCGGTGGCGTCGGCCACCGCGGTCACCACTGTCGGCGCCGTCGTCGGTGTCGCCTCGGGCAACACCCAGACCTCGAACGACAACTTCGAGGCGACCGCCGCCGACACCACGCTCCTGGCGGACATCCCCATGGGCCAGCAGGCCCAGGTGCAGGTCTCGTCGTTGACGCAGCAGGCCGAGGCGCAGGCCGCGGCCGCCGACTCGGCCGCGCAGAAGTCCGCCGAGGAGGCCGCCCGCATCCAGGCCGCCAAGGACGCCCAGGCCAAGAAGGAAGCCGCCGAGGAGAAGGCCGAGCGCGAGCGCGCGGCGGCGGCCGAGAAGAAGAAGGCCGAGGAGGCCGAGAAGGCCGAGGAGCGCGCCAGCCGGTCCGCCGTGCGCGACGCCTCCAGCTTCGCGGCGAAGGGCTCCTACAGCGTCGCCGAGGTCCAGGCGATGGCCCGTCAGATGGTGCCGGGCGACCAGTTCCAGTGCTTCAGCAACATCGTGGACCACGAGTCCACCTGGAACTACCGCGCGACGAACCCCTCCTCCGGCGCGTACGGCCTCGTCCAGGCGCTCCCGGGCTCCAAGATGGCCTCCGCCGGCGCCGACTGGCAGACCAACCCGGCCACCCAGATCAAGTGGGGCCTGAACTACATGAACGACCGCTACGGCAGCCCCTGTGGCGCCTGGTCGTTCTGGCAGGCCAACCACTGGTACTAGGAACCGGCCGGCCACGGCCGCCCGCTTCAGCCCTCCGGAGCCCCGCACCGTCCTACGGTGCGGGGCTCCGGCCGTGTACCGTCGGGGGTCCGTGGCTCCCGGGGGAGTGGTGGGGGAAGAGGGAAGAGCATGTCGAAAGCGCCAGAGTGGCTGGGACGGCTGGGTACCGGTCTGACCAGGATGGGACAGCGGCTGGACGAGCGCCGCCGCGCGGAGGAGGGAGAGTCCGGGGACGCCGACGGCGTGCCGGGCTACTCGGCCGAACCGGAGAGCGTGCCCGCGCCCCCCAGCTACGCCCCTGCGGTCGCCGCCCGGCCCGAACCCGCCGCGGCCATCCCCTGGGGCATGCGCGTCGCGGCCGAGGCGGGCTGGCGGCTGCTGGTCCTGGCCGGCACGCTCTGGGTGCTGATGAAGGTCATCAGCGCCGTGCAGCTGGTGGTGCTCGCCTTCGTCGCCGCCCTGCTGATCACCGCGCTGCTCCAGCCCACCGTCGCCCGGCTGGTGCGGCTCGGCCTGCCGCGCGGACTGGCCACCGCCGTCACCGCCGTCCTCGGCTTCGTCGTCATCGGACTGGTCGGCTGGTTCGTCGTCTGGCAGGTGATGGACAACCTCGGCAACCTCTCCGACCGGATCCGGGACGGCATCGAGGAGCTCAAGCACTGGCTGCTCAACAGCCCGTTCCATGTGACCGAGCAGCAGATCAACGACATCGCCAAGAACCTCAGCGACACCATCGGCACCAACACCGAGCAGATCACCTCCGCCGGCCTCCAGGGCGTCACCGTCATGGCCGAGGTGATGACCGGGATACTGCTGGCGATGTTCTCGACGCTCTTCCTGCTGTACGACGGCAAGAAGGTCTGGAACTGGGTGCTGCGGCTGGTGCCCGCCCAGGCCCGCACCGGTGTCGCGGGCGCCGGTCCGCGCGCCTGGCGCACCCTGACGGCCTATGTGCGCGGCACGGTGATCGTGGCCATGATCGACGCCATCTTCATCGGCCTGGGCGTCTACTTCCTCGATGTGCCGCTCGCCGTGCCGCTGGGCGTCTTCATCTTCCTCTTCTCCTTCATCCCCCTGGTCGGCGCGGTCGTCTCCGGCGCGCTCGCGGTGATCGTCGCCCTGGTCACCCAGGGCGTGTTCACCGCGCTGATGGTGCTGCTCGTCGTGCTCGCCGTCCAGCAGCTCGAGGGACATGTCCTCCAGCCCTTCATCCTGGGCCGGGCGGTGCGCGTGCACCCGCTCGCGGTCGTCCTCGCCGTCGCGGCCGGCGGCCTGGTGGCCGGAATCGGCGGCGCGGTGGTGGCGGTACCGCTGGTGGCGGTCACCAACACGGTCGTCGGCTACCTCAAGCGGTTCAGCGAGGAGCAGGCGCTGCGCCGGACGCCGCCGCCGCACGGCGCGACCGCCGTCGAGGTGGCGCCCACCCCGGCCCCCGGGCAGCCGCCCGAGGAGTGACCCCGCGGGGCGGCGGCGGACGCCCCCCAGGACACGCGAAGGGGCCCACCGGCAGCCAGTGCCGGTGGGCCCCTTCATGCGGTCGCGCGTCCGCGGCCGACCTACTCGGCGGCCAGGACCGCCTCCGCGTCCAGCGTCGCGCCGACGGCCTGGATCACCGCGGCGATCTTGAACGCCTCCTGGACCGTGTCGCGGTCCACGCCGGCCTTGCGGAGCACCTGCTCGTGCGAGTCCAGGCACATCCCGCAGCCGTTGATCGCGGAGACGGCGAGCGACCACAGCTCGAAGTCGACCTTCTCCACGCCCGGGTTGCCGATGACGTTCATCCGCAGACCGGCGCGCATCGTCCCGTACTCCGGGTCGGAGATCAGGTGACGCGTGCGGTAGAAGACGTTGTTCATCGCCATGATGGCGGCGGCCGACTTGGCGGCCGTGTACGCCTCGGGCTTCAGGTTCGCCCTGGCCTCGGGCTCCAGCTCCCTGAGCACCCGCGGCGAGCGCGAGGCGATCGCGCAGGCCAGCACGGTGCCCCAGAGCTGCTGCTGCGGCAGGTCGCTGTTGCCGATGACCGAGCCGAGGTTCAGCTTCAGGTCCTTGGCGTAGTCCGGTATCGCGGCCTTCAGTTCATCGAGAGCCATGACGGATCACTCGCCCGACAGGAGCGCGACCGGGTCGAGGGTGTCCTCGCCCTTGGTCCAGTTGCAGGGGCACAGCTCGTCGGTCTGCAGGGCGTCGAGCACCCGCAGGACCTCCTTGGGGTTACGGCCGACGGAGCCGGCGGTCACCATGGCGAACTGGATCTCGTTGTTCTGGTCGACGATGAAGACGGCGCGCTGGGCGAAGCCGTCCTCGCCCTCGACGCCGCAGTCGCGCATCAGCTCGTGCTTGGAGTCGGCGAGCATCGGGAAGGGCAGGTCACGCAGGTCGGCGTGGTCCTTGCGCCAGGCGTGGTGCACGAACTCCGAGTCGCCGGAGACGCCGAGGATCTGGGCGTCGCGGTCCGCGAACTCGTCGTTCAGCTTGCCGAACGCGGCGATCTCGGTGGGGCAGACGAAGGTGAAGTCCTTCGGCCAGAAGAACACCACGCGCCACTTGCCCTCGTAGGACTTGTGGTTGATCTGCTCGAATTCCTTGCCGCTCTCCAGCGACACACAGGCGGTCAGGTCGTACGCGGGGAACTGGTCACCGACAGTGAGCACGCGCTCTCCTTGCAGCTGGGAAATCCCTTTTGGGGCTTTCCGTGGGGGTTGGACGGGGGCCAGCATGGCACGGAGTGTATTGATCGGTGAAATAGCTAGACTGGGTCGGGTTGATCGAAGGTGGTTATCAGTGGTGTCCGTATATAAGGGTAAGCAGCCCAGTCTGGCCCAGCTGCGCGCGTTCGTGGCGGTGGCCGAACATCTGCACTTCCGGGACGCGGCCGCCGCCATCGGGATGAGCCAGCCCGCCCTGTCCGGCGCGGTCTCGGCGCTCGAAGAGGCACTGGGTGTCCAGCTGCTGGAGCGCACGACGCGCAAGGTGCTGCTCTCGCGGTCCGGCGAACGGCTGGCGGCCCGGGCCAGGGCGGTGCTGGACGCGGTGGGTGAGCTCATGGAGGAGGCCGAGGCGGCCCGGGCGCCGTTCACCGGGGCCCTGCGGCTCGGGGTCATCCCGACCGTCGCGCCCTACCTCCTGCCCACGGTCCTGCACCTGGCGCGCGACCGCTATCCCGAGCTCGACCTCCAGGTCCACGAGGAGCAGACCTTCTCGCTGCTGGAGGGGCTCTCGGTGGGCCGGCTGGACCTGCTGCTGCTCGCCGTGCCGCTGGGCATGCCCGGCTTCACCGAGCTGCCCCTGTTCGACGAGGACTTCGTCCTGGTCACCCCCGAGGACCACTGGCTGGGCGGACGGGAGGACATCCCGCGTGAGGCGCTGCGCGAGCTGAACCTGCTGCTCCTGGACGAGGGGCACTGCCTGCGCGACCAGGCCCTGGACATCTGCCGGGAGGCCGGCCGGACGGACGGCGCGGCGGTCACCACCACCGCGGCGGGCCTGTCCACGCTGGTCCAGCTGGTCGCCGGCGGCCTCGGGGTGACCCTGCTGCCGCGCACCGCGGTCCCCGTGGAGACCGGGCGCAACGAGCGCCTGAGCACCGGCTGGTTCGCCGACCCGGCCCCCTCGCGCCGGATCGCGCTGGTGATGCGCGCCGGCGCGGCGCGGCAGGCCGAGTTCGAGGAGCTGGCCGGGGCGCTGCGCGAGGCGATGAAGGTCCTCCCGGTGCGGGTGGTGGACCCGGTGGCCTGACCCGGTGCCGGTCGCTCGACCCTCGGGGCGAGGGGTCACTCCGTACGCGGGCCGGCCGGCCGCCGGCACCGTCGCGTCGGCGGTGCCCGCGGCCGGCCGGACGGGTGCCGGCCGGGCAGCGCGGTAGCGTGCGACACGTCAGGTACGGCTGGCGGGCCGCGCCATGCCACGGCCTCCGGCCACGCGCCACGGGGCTCCCGGCCGCCCCGCTCACTCCGCCGGCGGCGGGGCCGGCGGTGCCTTCGGGGGGCGTCCCCGGCGGGGCGGCGGGCCGGGGTCGGCCGGCAGCCGGCCCGCCTCGGACAGGGCCCTGCGCAGCACGAACTCGATCTGCGAGTTGGCGCTGCGCAGCTCGTCCGCCGCCCAGCGCGCCAGCGCCTCGTGGACCACCGGGTCCAGGCGCAGGAGCACCTGCTTGCGCTGCCGGCGCTCGGTCACTGGTACAGGGTGCCGGTGTTCAGGACGGGCTGTGCCGCGCGGTCCCCGCACAGCACCACCATCAGGTTGGAGACCATCGCCGCCTTGCGCTCCGAGTCCAGCTCCACGATGTCGCGCTCGGTGAGGCGGTCCAGCGCCGCCTCGACCATGCCCACCGCGCCGTCCACGATCTCCCGGCGCGCCGCCACCACCGCGCCGGCCTGCTGGCGCTGGAGCATGGCGGAGGCGATCTCGGGAGCGTACGCGAGGTGGGTGAACCGGGACTCGATGATGCGGACGCCCGCCGCCTCGACCCGGGCGTGCAGCTCGGCCGCCAGCTTCTCGGTGATCTCCTCGGCGTTGCCGCGCAGCGACAGCCCGCCCTCGTCGTGGGCGTCGTAGGGGTACTCGATCGCGATGTGCCGCACCGCGGCCTCGGTCTGCGTGGAGACGAACTCCAGGAAGTCGTCCACCTCGAACATGGCCTGGGCGGTGTCCTCCACCTTCCACACCACCACGGCGGCCAGCTCGATCGGGTTGCCGTACGCGTCGTTGACCTTCAGCACGGCCGTCTCGTGGTTCCTCACCCGCGTCGAGATCTTGACCCGGGAGGTCAGCGGGTTGACCCAGCGCAGCCCGTCCGTGCGCACCGTGCCCCGGTACCGGCCGAAGAGCTGCACCACCCGCGCCTCGCCCGGCGCCACCATGTTGAGCCCGCACATCGCGAACAGGGCGGCGAAGCCGGTCAGGATGCCGGCCACCACCAGCGCCACCTTGACCGCCGCGGCCCCCGCCGCCGCGCCCGCCACCACCAGGCCGGCGCCCGTGGCCAGCCCCAGCAGGCCGAGCAGCAGGGCCAGCCCACCGCCGACGCTGCGCGCGGCGAACTCCCTGACCCCCGGTTCCGGCATGTCGGGCACGTCGGCCGCTTCCGGTGTGCCGCTCACGGTGTTCTTGCTGGCCATGGACATGACTGTTCCCCGTCCCCTCGGTGCCGTGCGTGCCGCAGGGCGCTGCGGCGGTCTAGCAAAGTGATATCACTTTTTCGTGTCCGGCAACCCTCCGCGCCTCCCATGAGTCAGTTCCCGTGGTAGTGGGTGCTGATTGTCACGTTGGGAAAAGCCCTGATTCATAGGGCTTTGTCAACACCACTGGTGTTAGTTTGCTGAGCTGATCTGCCTGTGACCGAGGAAGCGAAGAGCGGAGCGACGAAGCGATGGGCCGAGCGGAAGGCCGACGGACCCGGCAGCGCGGAGCGCGCCGGGACAAGAGCGGGAGCGCGGGCATACGACGCTTCTTCACCTGGAAGAAGCTGCTGGGCACCTTCGTCGTCTGCTGCCTGCTGACCCTGGGCGCGCTCTACGCGCTCTACCAGCTCGTCCCGGTACCGGAGGCCAACGCCGCCGCGGAGATGCAGAGCAACGTCTACAAGTACCGCGACGGCAAGATCCTGGCCCGTACCGGCAAGGTCAACCGCGAGATCGTCGAGCTCGACCAGATCCCCGACGACGTGGAGAAGACGTTCGTCGCCGCCGAGAACAAGACCTTCTACACGGACGCCGGCATCGACCTCAGGGGCACCGCCCGCGGCGTCTTCAACACCGTCACCGGCAAGGGCAAGCAGGGTGGTTCGACCATCACCCAGCAGTACGTCAAGAACTACTACCTGAACCAGGACCAGACGGTCACCCGCAAGCTCAAGGAGCTGGTGATCGCGCTCAAGGTCGACCGGCGCACGACCAAGGACGAGATCCTCGCCGGGTACATCAACACCAGCTACTACGGCCGCAACGCCTACGGAATCCAGGCCGCCGCCCAGGCCTACTACGGCGTGGACGCCGGCAAGCTCGACGTCGCCCAGGGCGCCTACCTCGCCGCCCTGCTCCAGGCGCCCAACCAGTACGACTGGACCCTGGCCTCCGACACCGGCAGGAAGCTGGTGACCGAACGCTGGAACTACGTCCTGGACAACATGGTCGAGGAGCACTGGCTCGACCCGGCCGAGCGGGCCACCCTGACGTTCCCCAAGCCCCACGAGCCGAAGGCCGAACCCGGCATGGAGGGGCAGACCGGCTACCTCGTGGACGCCGCCAACCGGGAGCTGATGGACCAGGGCGTCAGCGAGTCGGAGATCAAGGCCGGCGGCTGGACCATCACGCTCAACATCGACAAGGAGCGCCAGCGGGAGCTGACCGAGGCCGTCGGCGAGCAGCTCGAGTCGAAGCTGGACCGCAAGGACGAGGCCGACGCGACCGTCCAGGCCGGCGCCACCTCCGTCGACCCGAAGACCGGGGAGGTCGTCGCCCTGTACGGCGGTGTCGGCGCCACCAGGCACTGGATGTCCAACGCCACCCGCCGCGACTTCCAGCCCGCCTCCACCTTCAAGCCGGTCGTCCTGGCCTCCGCCCTGGAGAACGGCTCGGAGACGCAGGACGGCCGGGAGATAGGCCTCGGCACCGTCTACGACGGCACCAGCAAGCGTCCCGTCGAGGGCGGTGACACGCCCTTCGCGCCCGAGAACGAGGACGACCGCAGCTACGGCCCGGTCACCGTGCAGAAGGCGACCAACAGCTCGATCAACTCCGTCTACGCCCAGATGATCGTGGACGTCGGTCCCGGCAAGGTGAAGAAGACCGCCCTCGACCTCGGCATGAAGGACGGCCCCGGCTGGCCGGAGCAGCCGGCGATGTCGCTCGGCACGATGGGCGCCTCCACCTGGGACATGGCCGGGGTGTACGCCACCCTCGACAACCACGGCAAGAGGGTCACCCCGACGATCGTGAAGTCCGCCGAGCACAAGGACCGCACGGTGGAGCTCCGGGAGCCCATCGGCTCCCAGGTCATCGGCCGGGAGGCGGCGGACACCGTGACCAAGGCCATGACGGGCGTGGTGGCCAGCGGTTCCGGGGTGAACGCGGCCGGTGACTACCAGGCGGCCGGCAAGACCGGTACGTCGGAGAACAACCAGTCGGCCTGGTTCGTCGGCTACACGCCCGAGCTGGTCACGGCCGTCGGGCTGTTCGGTGAGAAGCCGGACGGTACGGGACACGTCACCCTGACCGACACCGTCAACCCGGGCCGTATCAACGGCGGTGGTGTCCCGGCCAGGATCTGGCGGGAGTACACCACCGACGCCCTCGACGGCGGCTCGGACGCCCAGTTCGACCTGGAGGCCGCCGAGACGGTGATCCGCGAGCCGGCCGCGCCGGCGCCGACGGTCTCCGAGCAGCCCAGCCCGACCAGGTCGGAGCCCTCCGAGGAGCCGGAGAAGACGGCGAGCCCCACGCGGACGACGCCCACGCCGACCCGCACGTCCGCCACCCCGACCCGCCCCACGCCCACCAGGCCCACCAAATCGGTCACCCCGACCGGCACGCCGAGCGGTTCACCGAGCGACGGTGACACCGGCGGTGACACCGGCGAACCGGGCGGCGGCGGCACCGGGGGCGGCACCGGGGACCCCGGTGGCGACAGCAAGCCCCCGAAGCAGTGACGGCCGGTGGCCGGGTCCTCAGGGCCCGGCCACCGCGCGTATGCCTCCAGCACCGGACGGGCGGCGCCGGGGACGGCCGGCGAGTGAGCCGAAGGGGCCCGGCGGTGCCGGGAGGCGGAACGCGGGGGCCGTGAGGAACGGACGGTCGAGCACGTCCGGCCGCCGGCACCTGCTGAAGGCGTCCCGGAGGCGGACCGAGCCCCGAAAGGGGGCTGGGCGAACCGCGCCCTAGGAAACGCGCGCCGGCAGCTCGAACCAGACGACCTTGCCCGTCGACAGCCGCGTCGCCCCCCACCGCCTGGCCAGCCGGTTCACCAGGAACAGTCCGCGCCCGCCCTCGTCGGTGTCGCGGGCCCTTCGCTGGCGCGGTAGCTGCGGCGAGTCGTCACCGACCTCGCAGCGCAGGACGTCCGTCCGCAGCAGCCGTAGCGTCACCGGCCGCTCCGCGTACCGCACCGCGTTGGTCACCACCTCGCTGACCAGCAGTTCGACGCTGTCCGACAGCTCCTCCAGGTCCCAGCGGGCCAGCGCCCGGCGGGCCAGGCGGCGGGCCCGGCCGGGCGCCTGCTCCTCGGGGTCCAGGAACCAGTAGGCGACATCGCTCGGCGCGATCCCGTCGAAGCGGGCGGCGAGCAGCGCGATGTCGTCGTCGCGGTCGCCGGGGCCGAGCATGTCCAGGACGTCGTCGCAGAGCGCCTCGAGCGGAGGCGAGTGGTCCGGGCCGGTGAGCTGGGCGGTGGCGGCGAGCCGTTCGCGCAGTTGCTCTATCCCGGTCCAGACGTCCCGCAGCCGGGACTCCACCAGTCCGTCGGTGTACAGCAGCAGCGTGGCGCCCGCCGGGGCGTCCAGCTCCACCGCCTCGAAGTCCACGCCGCCGACGCCGATCGGCGCGCCGGGCGGCACTCGCAGCACCTCGGCGCGACCGCCGAGGTGCAGGAGTATCGGTGGCGGGTGGCCCGCGTTGGCGATCGTGATCCGGTGCGCGACCGGGTCGTACACCGCGTACAGGCAGGTCGCCATGCGGTTCTCGCCGAGCCGCTGGGCCTGCTCGTCGAGGTGGTGCAGTACCTCCTGCGGCGGCAGGTCGAGCCCGGCCAGGGTCTGCGCGGTGGTCCGCAGCTGGCCCATGATCGCGGCGGAGGTCATGGAGTGGCCCATCACGTCGCCCACGACCAGCGCGACGCGGCTGCCGGGCAGCGGGATGGCGTCGTACCAGTCGCCGCCGACCCTGGCCGTCTCGGCGGCCGGCAGGTAGCGGGAGGCGAGCCGCACACCGGTGGGCTGCGGCAGGTTCTCCGGCAGCATGGTGCGCTGCAACTCGTCCGCGATGTAGGCCTCGCGTCCGTACAGCACCGCCTTGTCGATGCCGAGCGCGGTGTGCGTCGCCAGCTGCGCCGCCACCAGCAGGTCGTTCGGCTCGAACGGCGGCCGGTCGGGGCGGCGCAGGAGGACGGCGGCACCGATGACCCGGCGCCGCCCGCGCAGCGGCGCCAGGATGGCCCGGTGCCCGGACGGCACGGTCCGGCCGTCGCCGAGGAGTTCGGGAAGCGCCGCGCGGGCGGCGGCCGAGTCGCCGAAGACCGGGCGCACGCCGCGCAGCACCTCGGCGAGCGCGCCGCCGGCGCTGACCTCGCAGAGCTCGGCGGCGGGGCCGCCCTCGGTGTCGGGCCCGGTGACGGGGAGCGCGGTGGGCAGGCCCAGCTCGGAGTCGTCGTCGCTTAAACGCAGCCGGTCGGTACGGCGCAGCCGCAGCACGAACGGGTCGACGGGGCGCTCGTCGCCGACCGGGAGCGGGTCGCGCAGGTAGACGAGGATCGCGTCGGAGAACGTCGGTACGGTGGCCCGGCACAGGCCCAGCACGATCTCGTCCAGGTCTATGCCGCGGGCGATGCGCCGGGTCGCGGCGCCCACGAACCGCAGCCGGTCGCCCTCGCGGCGCGCGGTGCCGACGGGTTCCTGCGGTGGCCCGGCCGGCGCGGGCACGGCCGGAGCCGCCGGTCCGTCCCCGGTACCGCCGGCGGGCCGCCCGGCGGCGCCGGACGGCGCGGCACCGCTGCCCGCGCCGGCCGTACCACCGGCCCCGCCCCCGGCACCGGACCGAGCCCCGGCACCGGGCCGCGCCGGCTGTCCGGCCCCGGGGCCGTCCCCGGCCGCCGCCCCGGTCACGTCCCCGGCTCCCGCGCCGGGCCCGGGGTCCGCTCCCGCCCCGGTCCCGGCGCCGGCCATGGCGGCCCCGGGCCCGGCGCACGCCACCGGGCCGTTGCCCGGCTGTCCCTGGTCCTGCCCCTGGCCGGGTCCGTAGGCGGAGGCGGGCGCGGGCGGGGGCGACGTGGCGGGCGCGGGCGACGCGGCGGGCGCCGGGGGCGCTTCCCGCCGTGGCCGGGTGCGTTCCTGCGGCCGGGCAGCGCGGGGCTGCCGGCCTTCGTGGGAGGTGGGATGCTCCGTCACGCGTGGGATTCCGTCCGTCCGGGCCGGTTGTGCGATGCAAGCGCTCTGTCAGGCGCTATACCCGCTCTGAGGGCGGCGTCGACAAGGGGTGACGGATCCGGGCACACATCGGGCACGGTTCCACCCCCTCACTGATGACTTACGGTCAGTTCCTGCTCGGTGCTCAGTTGTTCTTGCCTCGCGGACTTGCGGATGACGATCCTACGTTTCTCCCCCAGGGGCGCATCAAGGGTCTCATGGCGCCGTGCGCGCCGGGGTGCGATCCCAGTCCCCGGGCAGCTCCGGCACCGTCCAGCGGGGGTCCGGGCGCCAGTCCTCCCAGCCGTCCGCGAACGGCCGCCCCCAGGCGCGGATCACGTCGACCGCGGCCTGCCCGGCCTCCCGTACCCGGCGGGCCTGGGCGGGGTCCATCAGGCCGATGCGCTGGGCCTGCGCGAACTCGTCCTCGTCCCGCCACAGCCAGGTGCGGTCCGGGTAGACGGAGATGTCCAGGAAGTGGTCCTCGGAGTCGACGCCGCCCGCCCACCGGGTGCGCGGCTCCTCCAGGTTCACGTACCAGCTGCGGAACCGCCAGCCGCGCTCCCAGAACAGCCAGACCGACCACGGCTCGTCCGGCCGGGCCAGCTTCAGCACGCCGGTACCGGCCCACCGCGTCCGGACGGTGGTGCGCGGCGCGGTGTACCGGGTGGCCAGCGGCTCCTCGTGCACGGGCGTCCCGTCGGCGAGGACCGGCTTGACGCACTCGGTGCCGGGCGCCATCCAGACGGCGAGCAGGTCGTCGGTGTCGCGCACGACGGTCACCGGCCGGCAGATGTGGACATGGCCTCCGCCGTTGTCGCGGTACCGCCACAGGATGTGCGAACCCGGCGCCCAGCGGGCGCCGTCGGCGCCCGTCTCCCTGCTCCCTGTCGTCTCGGCTGTCATGCGCAGATCTTAGGGCGCCGTTCCGGCCACCGTCGTGGCGGGGATCACTCCCGGCGGCGGCCGGAACGGGCGTTTCCCCAGGTCAGGGGCGGGTCATCCGCAGAACGTCAAGGGCCTCGTCCAGCTGCTGGAGAGTCAGGTCCCCGCGCTCCACGTACCCGGACTCCAGGACGACCTCCCGGATCGTCCGGCGTTCGGCCAAGGACTTCTTGGCGACCTTCGCGGCCTCCTCGTACCCGATGTACTTGTTGAGCGGTGTCACCACGGAGGGGGAGGACTCGGCGTACTCGCGTGCCCGCTCGGCGTTTGCGGTGATGCCGTCGACGGTCCGGTCCGCCAGCAGCCGCGCCGCGTTGGCCAGTAGCCGCACCGACTCCAGCAGGTTCTTGGCCATGACCGGGAGCATCACGTTCAGTTCGAAGTTGCCGGCCGCGCCCGCCACCGCCACCGTGGTGTCGTTCCCGGTCACCTGGGCGGCGACCATCAGGACGGCCTCCGGGATCACCGGGTTGACCTTGCCCGGCATGATCGAGGAGCCGGGCTGGAGGTCCGGGAGGTTGATCTCGGCCAGGCCGGTACGGGGTCCGGAGGCCATCCAGCGCAGATCGTTCGAGATCTTGGTGAGGCCGACCGCGATCGTCCGGAGCTGTCCGGACGTCTCGACGAGCCCGTCCCGTGCGCCCTGCGCCTCGAAGTGGTCGCGGGCCTCGGTCAGCGGCAGTCCGGTCGCCCGCGCCACCTCGGCGATGACGGCGGCGGAGAAACCGGGCGGAGTGTTGATGCCGGTGCCGACCGCCGTACCGCCCAGCGGCAGTTCGGCCAGGCGCGGCAGCGAGGCGCGCAGCCGTTCGACGCCGTACCGCACCTGTGCGGCGTAACCGCCGAACTCCTGACCCAGCGTCACCGGGGTGGCGTCCATCAGGTGCGTACGCCCGGACTTCACCACCTCCGCGAATTCGGCCGATTTCCGCTCCAGCGCCGCCGCCAGGTGCTCCAGGGCCGGGATCAGGTCGCCGGTGACGGCGGCCGTGGCGGCGATGTGGATGGAGGAGGGGAAGACGTCGTTGGACGACTGGGAGGCGTTGACGTGGTCGTTGGGGTGGACCTCCCGGCCCAGCCGCTCACCGGCCAGGGTGGCCAGTACCTCATTGGTGTTCATGTTGGACGAGGTGCCGGACCCGGTCTGGAAGACATCGACCGGGAAGTGGTCGTCCCAGCGCCCCTCCGCCACCTCGGCGGCGGCCTGCTGGACGGCCAGGGCGACGTCCTCGTCCAGTACGCCCAGCTCGGCGTTGACCTTGGCGGCGGCGGCCTTGATCCGGGCCAGGGCCTCGATGTGGGCCCGCTCCAGGCGCTGGCCGGAGATGGGGAAGTTCTCCACCGCCCGCTGGGTCTGGGCCCGCCACTTGGCGTGGGCGGGGACCCGGACCTCGCCCATGGAGTCGTGCTCGGTCCGGTACGCGGCGGTGCCGTCGTCGCTGATCTGGTCGCTCATGTGTCGCCAACCTCCAGAAAAAGTTGAGCAGTTGTCTGGTTCTGCGTATTCCCAAGCTGTCTACCGGCCAGTAAAAACCGTGGGTAACCCCACTTCCAGGAGGCGCAATGACGCGCACCAGTCCCAGGCTGCGAGCCATCGTCGCAGCCGCGGCGGCGCTCGCCGCCGCACTCGCCGGGACGGCGGCCGCCACGTCACCCGCGAACGCCGCCGTCGGCACCCCGCGTACCACCGCGAGCGGCACCGCATCCGTGCCCCTGCCGCCCGAACTGGAGCGGATCCGCGCGGCCGAGGCCACCACCCTGTACGGCAGCCCCGCCGAACGCCCGCTCGCCGACCGGAAGACCGGCCTGATCTCGCTCGGCGACAGCGAGATCTCGGGCGAGGGGGTGGGTACGTACGAGCCGGGCACCAACGGCCCCGACAACTGGTGCCACCGCTCGCCCGGCGCCGCCGTCCACCGCACCGGGATACCGGCCGACGTCACCTACAACGTCTCCTGCTCCGGCGCGTCCAGCGGCAACATCCGGATCGGCGGGACGAAACAGTACGCCGACGAACTGGTCCAGAGCGACAATCTCGCCATCAAGGCGCGCAACACCCGGATCAAGATGGTCCTGCTGGTGGCCGGCGCCAACGACGACCTGCAGTTCGGCCCGGTCATGACGGACTGCGTCACCCGCTACCTGACCCTCCAGGGCCCGTGCGAGCCCAAGTACGCCCCGGGCTGGCAGGCCCGTGTCGACGCCCTGGTCCCCAAGGTCGAGCAGACCATCCGCGACCTGCGCACCGTGATGCGCGACGCCGGCTACACCGACAGCGCCTACAAACTGGTCGTCATGGGGTACCCGAGCCCCATCGGCCCGGACTTCCGGGACAACCCCGGCTTCCCCGGGAAGCTCGCCTGCGGCGGCCTCGGCCACGACTCCGACACCGTCTGGGGCCGCAACACCGCCGTCCCCGCCTTCGAACGCGGCATGCGCAGGGCGGCGGCCACCACCGGAGCCGTCTACCTCGACAACTCCCGCCTCTTCCACGGGCACGAGGTGTGCATGGAGGACGCCTGGGCGCGCGGCCTCTACATCGACCTCTCCAAGCCGGGCCTGCCGGACGAGAACTCCGTACGGCAGTCCTTCCACCCGAACGCGGCCGGCCACGCCGCCTTCGCCTCCTGCCTCACCCAGCTCTACGACTCCGGCCGGCGTGAGGGGGGCTGCGCCGACCCGGCGTCCACCGGCAAGCCGGTCCTGCTGCCCACCGCCTGGGACGACGTGTTCAGGCCGCTGCGGAACGCGGCGACCGGCACCTGCCTGGACGTGGCCGGTTCGGTCACCGCCAACGGCACCGCGGTCGGCGGCTGGGACTGCCACACCGGACGGAACCAGAACTGGTGGTACGACGCCGAACGCCAGTCCCTCCACACCGAACTGACCCACGACCGCTGCCTGGACGTCCCCGGAGCCAGGTACCAGGCGGGCACCGCCCTGGTCGTGTGGAACTGCTCGGGCGTCACCAACCAGCGGTTCGTCCGCCAGGCCGGCACCATCCGCCCCGCCGCGGCGACCGGCCTGTGCCTGACGCTGGGCGCGGCCAAGGACCCGCTCCGCCTCCAGCCCTGCGACGGGTCGGCCGGGCAGCGCTTCGCCTGACCCCCGGGCTGTGACACGGAGGGGGCCGGTCACCACCGCGGTGGCCGGCCCCCCTGTGTCGCCCGTGCGTTGGTGCGCCCGTGCGCCCGTGCGCCCGTGCGCCCGTGCGGGCCCGCTGCGCCCGTGTGACGCGGCCGGCCCGCGTTACGCGAGCCCCGGGCCCCGCACCGGGATCGAGGTGAACGTCGGCGCGGGCGCCGGCTCGGTGAAGAAGTCGTTGCCCTTGTCGTCCACCACGATGAACGCCGGGAAGTCCTCGACCTCGATCCGCCAGACCGCCTCCATGCCGAGTTCCTCGTACTCGACGACCTCCACCTTCTTGATGCAGTCCTGCGCCAGCCGCGCCGCCGGGCCGCCGATCGACCCCAGGTAGAAGCCGCCGTGCGCCGCGCAGGCGTCGGTGACCTGCTTGCTGCGGTTGCCCTTGGCGAGCATCACCTTGGAGCCGCCCGCCGCCTGGAACTGTTCGACGTAGCTGTCCATCCGCCCGGCCGTGGTCGGGCCGAACGAACCGGAGGCGTACCCCTCGGGCGTCTTGGCCGGGCCGGCGTAGTAGACCGGGTGGTCCTTGAGGTACTGGGGCATCTCCTCGCCCGCGTCCAGCCGCTCCTTGATCTTGGCGTGCGCGATGTCACGCGCCACGACCAAGGGGCCGGTCAGCGACAGTCGGGTCTTGACCGGGTGCCTGGTGAGCTCGGCGAGGATGTCGTCCATCGGCTGGTTCAGGTCGATCCTGACCACGTCGCCGTCGGCGTCGAGGTGCTCGTCCGTCGTCTCGGGCAGGAAGCGCGCCGGGTCGGTCTCCAGCTGTTCCAGGAACACCCCCTCCGCGGTGATCTTGGCGACGGCCTGGCGGTCCGCCGAGCAGGACACCGCGATGGCCACCGGCAGGGAGGCGCCGTGGCGCGGCAGCCGGACCACGCGCACGTCGTGGCAGAAGTACTTGCCGCCGAACTGCGCGCCGATACCGATCTTCTGGGTCAGCTCGAAGACCTTCTCCTCCAGCTCCCGGTCCCGGAAACCGTGGCCGAGCGGCGAGCCCTCGGCGGGCAGCTCGTCCAGGTAGTGCGCGGAGGCGTACTTGGCGGTCTTCAGGGCGAACTCGGCCGACGTGCCGCCCGCGACGATCGCCAGGTGGTACGGCGGGCACGCGGCCGTGCCGAGCGAACGGATCTTCTCCTCCAGGAACCTCATCATGGAGGTCTCGTTCAGGACCGCCTTGGTCTCCTGGTAGAGGAAGGACTTGTTGGCGGAGCCGCCGCCCTTGGCCATGAACAGGAACTTGTACGCGCCGCCGTCCGTCGCGTACAGCTCGATCTGGGCCGGGAGGTTGGAGCCGGTGTTCTTCTCCTCCCACATGGTCAGCGGCGCCATCTGCGAGTAGCGCAGGTTCAGCCCGGTGTACGCGTCGTGGATGCCGTGCGAGAGGGCCTTCTCGTCCTCGCCCTCGGTGAGGACGTTCTGCCCGCGCTTGCCCATGACGATGGCGGTACCGGTGTCCTGGCACATCGGGAGCACCCCGGCGGCCGCGATGTTGGCGTTCTTGAGCAGGTCGAGCGCCACGAACTTGTCGTTGCCCGACGCCTCCGGGTCGTCGATGATCCGGCGCAGCTGTGCCAGGTGCGCGGGCCGCAGGTAGTGCTGGATGTCGTGGATCGCCTCGGCGGCCAGCTTGCGCAGCGCCTCCGGCTCGACCTTGAGGAACGTACGGCCGCCGGCCTCGAAGGTGGACACACCCTCGGACGTCACCAGGCGGTAGGGCGTGGTGTCCTCTCCCAGGGGGAGCAGTTCGGAGTACGCGAACGCAGGGCTGGGAGGGGGGGAGACTGGGGGCATTACGGCCATTCCTCACTCGGCGGACAGCGGCGCCGCCTCCATTGGCGGCGCGCTCCCCAGCGTAGAACGCCGGGCCCCGCCCGCTTCTGTGAGGTAAGGCTCAGTTGCCCTCCCCTCCCCGGCGGGCCCGGCCCGTCCGGCTCCCACCACGCGCCGCGCCCCCTGGTCGCGATCTATCGCGTTTCGCTACGCTGAGGCCGTGGACCTCGAAAAGCAGCCTCAATCGACGGGATCGCTCCGGGCATCCGACGCCGACCGGGACCGGGTCGCGGACATCCTCAGGGACGCCTTGGCCGAGGGCCGGATCGACGCCGAGGAGCACGCGGAGCGCATCGACGCGGTCTACCGCGCCAAGACCGTCGGCGAGCTCGAACCGCTCGTCCGGGACCTGCCCGCCCCCCGCGCCGGCGCCGAGCCCTCGCCCGCCTACACCTACGGCCCCGAGGAACCGGCCGGCCCCGCCGAGAAGCTGATCGCCGTCTTCTCCGGCTCCACCCGCAAGGGGCGCTGGCGCGTCGGTCCCCGCACGCACGCCTTCTCGCTGTTCGGCAGCGTCGAGATCGACCTCACCGAGGCGATCTTCGCGCAGCGGCTGACCACCATCAACGCCACCTCCGTCTTCGGCAGCGTCGAGGTCCGCGTTCCGGAGAACATCACCCTGCGCGGCAACGGCACCGGTGTCTTCGGCAGCTTCGAGGTGGTCAACCTGGAGGCCGCCGACCCGCAGGCGCCGGTGGTCCTGGTCAACGGCTACGCGGTTTTCGGCAGCATCGAGGCCAAACCCAGGCGCGGCAAGCGCATCACCGACCTCCACGGCAGGCTGCGCAAGCACCTGGGCGGCTGACCCGCGCCCGGGTGACGGGTTTCGGCCGACCCCCGGTCCACCCATCGGACCCACGCGCCACGCAGTGCATAGGCGTGCGCACAGCGGGTAGGCCTTGCTGCATCGTCTCTCGCTCGCGAAGCCGTCGTCAGGAGTAGACCGTGCTGCAACTGCCGCATCAGCCCCTCCAGGTCGCCGCCGTACCCTCCCAGCGGGCTCCCGCGCGAGAGGACCAGGCCGGGCCCTGGCACTCGGAGGCGGTGTGCCGCCGGGACGAGGCGGGCCTGTTCTTCGCACCCTCCAAGGAACCCACGGCCGCCCGGCTGGCACGGGAGGAGGCCGCCAAGCGGGTCTGCGCCCGCTGTCCGGTGATGGTCGAGTGCCGGGAGCACGCGCTGCTCCAGCCCGAGCCGTACGGCGTGTGGGGCGGTCTGACCGCGGCCGAACGCCGTGTCGTGCTGGCCAGGCGCCGGCGCCGCGAGGTGGAGCTCAGGAAGGCGGCCACGACGGGCCAGCGGATCGCCGCCGCCGGCTGACGCGTCCCTCCGCAGCCGGCCGGCCCGTACGGGAAGGGGCGCCCCCACCGCACATGGGGGCGCCCCTCTTCGTTTCCCTGCGGTCCGGCGCTACTTGGCCCGGTCGAAGTCGATCTGGCTGTACGCGCGCAGCTTGGACAACCGGTGCGTGGAGTCGATCTGGCGGATGGTGCCGGACTTCGACCGCATCACCAGCGACGACGTCGTGGCCGTCTCGGCCCGGTAGCGCACCCCGCGCAGCAGCTCGCCGTCCGTGATGCCGGTCGCCACGAAGAACACGTTGTCCCCGCTGACCAGGTCGTTCGTCGAGAGGACCCGGTCCAGGTCGTGGCCCGCGTCCAGCGCGCGCTGCCGCTCCTCGTCGTCCTTGGGCCACAGCTTGCCCTGGATGACCCCGCCCAGGCACTTGATCGCGCAGGCGCTGATGATGCCCTCGGGCGTACCGCCGATGCCCATCAGCAGGTCCACGCCGGTGCCCTCGCGGACCGCCATGATGGAACCGGCCACATCGCCGTCCGAGATGAACTTGATCCGCGCGCCGGTCTCGCGGATCTCCTTGATGATGCCCTCGTGGCGCGGGCGGTCCAGGATGACGACGGTGACGTCCTCGGGCGAGGAGTTCTTCGCCTTGGCGACCCGGCGGATGTTCACGGCCACCGGGGCGTCGATGTCCACGAAGTCGGCGGCCTCGGGGCCGGTGACGAGCTTGTCCATGTAGAAGACCGCGGACGGGTCGAACATGGTGCCGCGGTCGGCGGCGGCCAGCACGGCGATGGCGTTGGGCATGCCCTTGGCGGTGAGCGTGGTGCCGTCGATCGGGTCCACGGCGATGTCGCACTCGGCGCCGGTGCCATCGCCGATCCGCTCCCCGTTGAACAGCATCGGGGCTTCGTCCTTCTCACCCTCGCCGATGACGACGACGCCGTTCATCGACACGGTGGAGACGAGGGTGCGCATGGCTCGCACCGCCGCGCCGTCGGCGCCGTTCTTGTCGCCGCGGCCCACCCAGCGGCCGGCGGCCATGGCGGCCGCCTCCGTGACCCGGACCAGCTCCAGGGCGAGGTTGCGGTCGGGGGCCTCGGGAGAGACCTCGAGCTCGGACGGCAGATGATTGTCGGTCATCGGGACGCACCTTTCTGTACGGCGACGGCCGGGAGTGAAGAGGGTGGTGCGACTCTATCGGTACGTCGACAAATTGAGCAGAGGGGCCCACGTATGAGCACGCCGGCCTGATGCGACCATAGGGGGCGTGGCAGGTATGCGAGGCAAGCAGACAGTGCGGGGAATGTTCCAGTCGATGGCGGTCATCGGTGTCGCCGCGGCCGTGATGTACCTCTTCGTTCCGCACGACGACACGGCGGACCCGATCAAGCCGGTCGACTACCGCGTCGAGCTGCTCACGGCGCAGCGGGCGGCTCCCTACCCCGTCCTGGCGCCCGAGGGGCTGCCCAAGGGCTGGACGGCGACCTCGGTCTCGTACCAGCGCCAGGAGGAGAACGCCTGGCACCTGGGCTTCCTCTCGCCGGAGCGCGAGTACGTGGCGGTCGAGCAGTCCACGGCGGCGCCGGAGAAGTACATCGCCGACGTCAGCCACCGGGCCGAGGACACCGGCCGGACCCAGAAGGTGGCGGGCCGGCCGTGGCAGCGCTGGGAGGGCCCGAAGTACGACGCGCTGGTCCTGCGGGACAAGGGCGTGACGACCGTGGTGACGGGCACGGCGTCCTACGAGCGGCTGGCGGAGATGGCCGCCACGCTGAAGCCGAAGAAGGGCTGACCGGACGGTCTCGCGCCCGGCCGGGCGGTCGGCCGGGAGTCCGTCGGTCGCGGGCCACCGGCCGCCGCCCGCCGCGCGGTCAGGGCTGGCCCGGCAGGTACGGGCGGGTGGCCTCGGGCGGGACGGTGCCGTGCAGCATCAGCCCGAGGATCTGGAACCGCGCCGGGGGAGCGGTGCCGACGATCCAGCCGTCGCCGGGGCCCAGGCCGACGACCTGGTACCAGGTGCGTTCCGGGAGCTGGAAGCAGTCGCGGTCCGTCCGGTCGTGGATGGACCAGACGACCGCGTACCCGGACAGGAAGAAGTAGAAGGGCAGTGGGTGCGGCAGCGCCGTCCCGTGACGTTCGGCGCCGTTCGGTGTCGATCCGAGGCGTGCCGGGTCGTTCTGCGCCGGCCGGGGCGGCGGCAGCGGAACGCCCCGCCGTCCGCGCGGCGTCCGGGACAGCTTCTGCAGATGTTTCACCTGCGGCCAGCGGGTGCGCCACTCGGCCCTGATCCGCTGCTGCCGGTGCGGCGGGTCCCCGACGGTGAGGAGCTGCACGATCCGCAGGGTGACGTCCACCGAGGGCAGTCGCTTGCCGTTCAGCGCCTCGCTGATGGTCGACTTCGACAGCGCTCTGCCCGGCGGCACCTTGGACAGGTCGACCAGGGTCTGCAACGAGGGCGCGCCGCGCGCGCTGTGCAACTCGTTCAGGTCCGTGGCGAACTGCTTGAGCGCGACGGCGTAGGCCTCCGCATCGCTCATGTGCTCCGTCCTTCACGCAGAAACGGCAAACGGCAGTGAAGGGCATCGTAGACGCGAAGTGACGGCGCCATCACCCTGCGCACGTGGGAGTGCGGGGGGGAGCGCGGAGCGCGGTCACGCGCCCGCGCCCCGCCGGCCGTTCCGTCGTGTACGGCGGAGGACGCCGGTGATCGGCACCGGACGGGTTCGTGTGCTCAGTGGCGGCGTCCGGCGGCCGGTTGGGTGTGCTGGGAGCATGGACAGCGACAACATCCCGTTCAAGCGCGCGCCCCGGCCCCGTCGCCCGCCGGGCCCCGTCGAGCTGCTGCTGGGCCTGGCCCTGCTGCTCGGCGTGGTGGTCGCGGTCCACCTGGCCACGGGAAACCCGAACGTCGCCCTCGTGGTCGCCTCCGTCACCGGCCTGTACGGGTTGTGGCACATCCGCCGCTGAGCGCGCCGGCGGCCCCGGACACCTCGTGTCCGGGGCCGCGGGGCTCGCGTCAGACGGTGGTGACGACCTCGTCGAACGCCAGACGGGGCGAGCGGGGGAACCACGCGTTCTCGCCCGGCTTGCCGATGTTGACGATCATCAGCGGGGTGTGGTCGTCGTCCAGGAACTCCTTCTGGACCCCGGCGAAGTCGAAGCCGGTCATCGGGCCGGCGGCGAGGCCGGCGGCGCGGACGCCGACGATGAAGTACCCGGCCTGGAGCGCGGCGTTGAGGCCGGCGGCCTGCTCGCGGGCGGCGCGCTCGGAGAAGAACATGTCCTTGGCCTGCGGGAAGTGCGGCAGCAGGGCGGGCAATTCCTCGTGGAACTCGTTGTCGGCGGCGAGTATCGCGACGAGCGGGGCGGAGGCGGTCTTGGCCTGGTTGCCCTCCGCCATGAGCGGTACGAGGCGGGCGCGGGCCTCGGCGGAGCGGACCAGCACGATGCGCAGCGGCGTCTGGTTGAACGCGGTCGGGCCGTACTTGACCAGGTCGTAGATGGCCTGGACCTGCTCCTCGGTCACCGGCTCGTCGGTGAAGCTGTTCGCGGTGCGGGCCTCGCGGAAGAGAAGGTCCTGGGCGGCGGGGTCAAGAACGAGGGACATGCTGCGTGCCTTTCGCCTGGGCGGTCGTGGATGAAGCGGTGGCCCCACCGTACGACCGACTTAGGTTAACTTTCAACTAAATCGGCGATCCGGTGAGTCACCTCACAGGCCCTCAGCGTTTTCCGGCGCCCAGGTGTTCCCGGCGGCGCTACGCGTCGCGACCGGCCGTGTCCCCGGAGTCCGCCAGAGCCGCGTCCAGACGGGCCCGCGCGCCCTCCAGCCAGCGCCGGCACACCTTCGCCAGCTCCTCGCCGCGTTCCCACAGGGCCAGCGACTCCTCCAGCGTCGTACCGCCCGCCTCCAGCCGGCGCACGACCTCGATCAGCTCGTCGCGCGCCTGCTCGTATCCGATCGCCGTCTGGTCGGCCGTCGCCGTGTCCGTCGTGTTGGCTGCCATGCGCTCCACCCTAAGGGCGGGGGGCGGCGGTGCCGCCGTCCACGCGATCACCGGCCGCCGGCCCGCCGTCCACCCGAACCGCGAACTCGCCCTCCGCCACCCGGGCGCGCAGTTCCTCGTCCCGCGCCACCTCGCCGGGCGAACGGACCACCGTGCCGTCCGCCCGCTGGAGCACCGCGTACCCCCGCTCCAGGGTCGCCGCCGGGGAGAGCGCCACCACGCGCGCGCGGGTGTGCGACAGCTCGGAGTCCGCCCGGTCCAGCAGGTGGCCCAGCACCCGGCGGCTCCGCGCCGCCAGCGCGTCCACCTCCGCGCGCCGCTCGTCGACCATGCGCTGCGGGTGCTCCATCACCGGCCGGCCCAGCGCGTGCGCCAGGCCGCGCTCCTCCCGGTCCAGCAGCCCCCGCACGGTACGCAGCGCCCGGTCGCGCAGCGCGCGCACCCGCTCCAGCTCCTCGCCCACGTCCGGTACGACCTTCTTGGCCGCGTCCGTCGGCGTGGACGCCCGCAGGTCCGCCACCAGGTCCAGCAGCGGGGCGTCGGGTTCGTGCCCGATGGCGGACACCACCGGCGTACGGCAGGCGGCGACCGCCCGTACGAGCTGTTCGTCCGAGAACGGCAGCAGGTCCTCCACGCTGCCGCCGCCGCGCGCCACGATGATCACGTCCACGTCCGGCAGCCCGTCCAGTTCCTCGACCGCCCGTACCACCTGCGGCACCGCGTGGACGCCCTGCACCGCGACGTTGCGCACCTCGAACCGGACGGCCGGCCACCGCCGCCGCGCGTTCTCCAACACGTCCCGTTCGGCGGCCGACGCGCGGCCGCAGACCAGCCCGACCAACTGCGGCAGGAACGGCACCGGCTTCTTCCGGTCCGGCGCGAAGAGCCCCTCGGCCGCCAGGGACCGCTTCAACTGCTCCAGCCGGGCCAGCAGTTCCCCGATGCCCACCGGCCTCATCTCCGCCGCCCGCAGCGAGAGCTGGCCGCGCGGCGCGTACCACTCGGGCTTGGCGTGCACCACGACCCGCGCGCCCTCGGAGACGACATCGGCGACCGCGTCGAACACCTGCCGGTAGCAGGTGACGCTCACCGAGATGTCGTACGACGGGTCGCGCAGCGTCAGGAAGACGACCCCGGCACCCGGCCGCCGCGACAGCTGGGTGATCTGCCCCTCCACCCAGACGGCGCCCAGCCGGTCGATCCAGCCCCCGATGAGCCGCGACACCTCACCGACGGGCAGGGGAGCTTCGGCAGACGTATTGAGACCCATGGAGCGAGCGTACGCGCCGCCCACGACAACGCTCCCGCCCCGCGTCCCCGGCGGCCCGCCCCGGCCGCTCGCCCCGGCGCCGGCCACTCCACCGGGCCGCCCGCCGCCGGAGGCCCGGGCGGGCTACCCCACCGGCCGTCCCGGCGCCCGGCGGCCACCCCGTACCCGCTGCGCCAGCAGCACCACCAGCCCCACTCCCAGCCACACCGCGCCCACCACCAGTGCCGAGGCGGCGGCCGACACGATCACCGCGACCAGGACCGCCGCCCCCACCACGGGCAGCACCACGTGCTTCAGCCAGTGCGGCGGCGCCCCCGGGCCACGCCGTACCGCGAACCACCCCACCACGCTCGCGTGCAGCAGGACGAACGCCGACAGCGCCCCGACGTCCACCACCGACACCAGGTGGTCCATCCCGTCGTCGCGCCGCGCCGCCCACACGGCCGCCACCAGGGTGACCCCCGCCGCCAGCAGCAGCGCCACCCGGGGCACCCCGCCGTCCGTACGCGCCAGCGGCCGCGGCAGCCGCCGGTCGCGGGCCATCGCGAACAGCAGTCGTGCCGCCGCCGCCTGTCCCGCCAGCGCGGCGAACGCCGCACCGATCGCCTTGCTCACCGCCACCAGGTCGTGCAGCCAGCCGCCCACCGACGCGTTCACCGCGTCGTAGAACGCCGACCCCCGCCGCCCGGGGTCCGCCGCCAGCCGGGCCGACGACACCGGCTCCAGCAGCGCCACCAGGTACGTCTGCGCCACGAACAGCACCCCAGCCGTCGCCAGACAGCACAGCACCGCACGCGCGACCCTCGCCGAACCGCCCGTCACCTCCTCCGCGAACGAGGCGACGGCGTCGAACCCCAGGTACGACAGCACGGCCACGGACACCGCGCCCAGGACCGCCGCCATCGAGAAGCCGGCGTCCCCGGTCAGCGGCGACAGCCAGTCGCGCCCCGTCCCGCACCAGCACCACCGTCGCCGCCACCACGAACACCAGCAGCACGGCGATCTCCATCGCCAGCACCGCGAAGCCGACCCGCGCGGCCGTCCGTACGCCGCGCAGGTTGAGCAGCGTGGTGACCACCACCGCGGCCGCCGTCCACACCCACCGGTTCACCGACGGCACCAGCGCCTCCATCGCGATGCCCGCGAACAGGTACGCGACGGCCGGGATCAGCACGTAGTCCAGCACCGCCATCCACCCCGCGATGAAGCCGGGCCCCTCCCCCAGCCCCTTGCGCGCGTAGGTGAAGACGGACCCGGCCCGCGGGGCCACACGCACCATCTGGGCGTAGCTGAACGCGGTGAACGCCATGGCGAGGGTCGCCACCAGATAGACCAGGGCGACCGCCCCGTGCGACCTGGCGTCCAGGGTGCCGAACACGCCGACCGGTGCCATCGGGGCGATGAAGAGCAGCCCGTACACGACGAGGTCGCGGAAACCCAGGGTCCGCCGCAGCCCGCCCGGCCGCTCCGTCCCCCGGGTCGCTCTGGTGGTGGCCATGCCCCTCAGTGTCGGCCACCCGGCGGATCATGCGCCGCTCACACGCGCCCTTACGATGGGAGCATGACTTCTGCGCCTGCCCGCCCGTCGACCGAAAAGCGCGTCCTCCTCGCCGCTCCCCGCGGCTACTGCGCGGGCGTGGACCGCGCGGTCATCGCCGTGGAGAAGGCGCTGGAGCAGTACGGTGCCCCGATCTACGTCCGGCACGAGATCGTCCACAACAAGTACGTCGTGCAGACCCTGGAGAAGAAGGGCGCCGTCTTCGTCGACGAGACGGCGCAGGTCCCCGAGGGCTCCATCGTGATGTTCTCCGCGCACGGTGTGGCGCCGACCGTCCACCAGGAGGCCGCCCAGCGCAAGCTGGCCACCATCGACGCGACCTGCCCCCTGGTCACCAAGGTCCACAAGGAGGCGGTCCGGTTCGCCAACGAGGACTACGACATCCTCCTCATCGGCCACGAGGGCCACGAGGAGGTCATCGGCACCTCCGGCGAGGCCCCGGACCACATCACGCTGGTCGACGGCCCGGACGACGTGGAGAACGTCACCGTACGGGACGAGTCCAAGGTCGTCTGGCTGTCCCAGACCACGCTGTCGGTGGACGAGACCATGGAGACGGTCGACAAGCTGAAGGACAAGTTCCCGCGGCTGATCTCCCCGCCCAGCGACGACATCTGCTACGCCACGCAGAACCGCCAGACCGCCGTCAAGCAGATGGGGTCCGAGGCGGACCTGGTCATCGTGGTCGGCTCCAAGAACTCCTCCAACTCCGTGCGCCTGGTCGAGGTCGCCCTCGGGGCCGGCGCGAAGGACGCCCACCTGGTGGACTTCGCGGACGAGATCGACGAGGCGTGGCTGGACGGCGTGACGACGGTCGGCGTCACCTCCGGCGCGTCCGTCCCCGAGGTGCTGGTCGAAGGCGTCCTGGAGTGGCTGGCGCGGCGCGGCTTCGAGGACGTGGAGATCGTCAAGGCGGCCGAGGAGTCGATCACCTTCTCGCTGCCCAAGGAGCTCCGCCGCGACCTGCGCGCCGAGGCGGCCGCCCTCTCCGAGCAGGGGTGACCCCTCGAAGAGCGGGGGTGACCGCCGGCGCCGCCCCGTAACGTTGAGTCCATGAACGTTTTTGGAGTGGACATCGGCGGGTCGGGGATCAAAGGCGCTCCCGTGGATCTGGAACGCGGTGATCTGGCCGAGCCCCGCCACAAGGTACTGACCCCGCACCCCGCGACACCCGACGGTGTCGCGGGGTGCGTCGCTGAGGTCGTGGCCCACTTCGGCTGGTCGGGCCCGGTCGGCGTCACCTTTCCCGGTGTCGTCACCGGCTCCACCATCCGTACGGCCGCGAACGTCGACAAGAACTGGATCGGCGTCGACGCCGCCAGCCTGCTCGGCGGCCGGCTGGACGGCGCCCCCGTCACCGTCCTGAACGACGCCGACGCCGCCGGCTTCGCCGAGATGACCTTCGGCGCCGGGCGCGGCCGCAAGGGCACCGTGATCATGCTGACCTTCGGTACGGGCATCGGCAGCGCGCTCTTCGTCGACGGCCGGCTGGTGCCCAACACGGAACTCGGCCACCTGGAGCTGGACGGCCACGAGGCCGAGAAGCGCGCCTCGACGAAGGCCAAGGAGGACAAGGACCTGAGCTGGGAGGACTGGGCGCGGCGGGTGCGCGCGTACCTGGCGCACCTGGAGATGCTGTTCTCGCCGGAGCTGTTCATCATCGGCGGCGGCGTCAGCCGCAAGGCGGAGAAGTTCCTGCCGCTCCTCACCGGCATCCGGGCCGAGATCGTCCCGGCGCAGCTCCAGAACAACGCGGGGATCGTGGGCGCGGCGATGGCCGCCGCGGCCCGCGCCGACGCCGGCGCCTGACGGCCACGGCACCGCCGGGCAGCGGGTTTCCGGGGTGCCGGTCCCGAGGGGCCGGTCCCGGGGGGGCGGTGGTGAGGAGTGGCCCGAGTGGTCCCCCGGAGGGCGCCCCGGGGGACCGCCCTAGGGAGTCGTACGCCGTTGGGCGACCCGGGCGGCGGCAGCGGCCCGCTGCCGCCGCCCCATCAGCCGCACCTTCCGCACGGAGGTGATCACACCGGCGATCAGGGTCCCGCCGTAGAGCCAGCCGGCGTGCACGGCGAGCGCGGTCACCACGGCCATGATCCGGCCACCGAGACCACCGGTGCCACCGGCGATCGGTACGACTCCGACGGCGAACGCGATGGGTACGCTGATCGGCGCCGTGACCAGGTCGGCACCGCGTACCCACAGCGCGGTCAGCGCGCTGACCGGCAGGAACAGCAGGCCGTACACCAGCGGTGAGCCGTCGAACAGCAGCCAGTCCAGACAGCCGATCACGAACATCGCGGCGGCGGCGAACAGCCCGCCGCCGAGCCCGGTCAGCCGGGCGCCCGGCAGCCGGCGCAGGGTGAGCACCACGGGCGGCACGGACCGCCGCCGGGGCCCGCCCGGCCGCCCGGGCCGTGGACCCGGCCCGCCAGACGGCCGGCCTGCCGGCCGTCCCGGCCGGGTCCCGACCGGGACGGCCGCGCCCTCGACGAGCGTGCCCTGGGGCAGGACCGGGGGCTGCGGTCGCCGCCGGCGCTGCGGGGGAGTGTTCCTCTGCTGCTCCACCCTGACAACGTAGGTCGCCGGGACCCGGGAATCGGGCATGGGACACGCCTTTGGGGCCACCTTGGCGTGGAGTTCGTCTCCCGGCCTCCGGCGGTACCCCGTCCGGCTGCCGTCGTCGCCCGCGGCGACACGCCCGTAAACTGGGGGATCGGCCCACCATCCACACTTCTAGGGAAGTCGCCAACGTGTCGCTCACGATCGGAATCGTCGGCCTGCCGAATGTCGGCAAGTCGACCCTGTTCAACGCCCTGACCAAGAACGACGTGCTGGCGGCCAACTACCCGTTCGCCACCATCGAACCCAACGTGGGCGTCGTCGGCGTCCCCGACGCCCGCCTCACCAAGCTGGCCGAGATCTTCAGCTCGCAGCGGGTGCTGCCGGCGACGGTCGACTTCGTCGACATCGCGGGCATCGTGCGCGGCGCCTCCGAGGGTGAGGGCCTGGGCAACAAGTTCCTGGCGAACATCCGCGAGTCCGACGCGATCTGCCAGGTCATCCGCGCCTTCAAGGACGAGAACGTCGTCCATGTCGACGGCAAGGTCTCGCCCAAGGACGACATCGAGACGATCAACACCGAGCTGATCCTCGCCGACCTCCAGACGATCGAGAAGGTCCTGCCGCGCCTCCAGAAGGAGTCGCGGATCAAGAAGGACATCGGGCCGAAGGTCGCGGCCGTCGAGGCGGCCCAGGCGATCCTGGAGCGCGGGGACACCCTGTTCTCGCAGGGCATCCTCCAGGGCAGCGAGAAGGCGGAGCTCCTGCACGACCTCCACCTGCTCACCACCAAGCCGTTCCTGTACGTCTTCAACGTCGACGAGGACGAGCTGACCGACGAGACGTTCAAGGACGAGCAGCGTGCCCTGGTCGCCCCGGCCGAGGCCATCTTCCTCAACGCCAAGCTCGAGGCGGACCTCGCCGAGCTGGACGAGGAGGACGCCCTCGAACTCCTCCAGTCCGTCGGCGCCGAGGAGCCCGGCCTGGCCACCCTGGCCCGCGTGGGCTTCGACACCCTGGGCCTCCAGACCTACCTGACGGCCGGCCCCAAGGAGTCCCGCGCCTGGACCATCAAGAAGGGCGCCACGGCCCCCGAGGCGGCCGGTGTGATCCACACCGACTTCCAGAAGGGCTTCATCAAGGCCGAGGTCATCTCCTTCGACGACCTGGTCGCCACCGGCTCGGTCGCCGAGGCCCGCGCGGCGGGCAAGGCCCGCATGGAGGGCAAGGACTACGTGATGCAGGACGGCGACGTGGTGGAGTTCCGCTTCAACGTCTGATGCTATGTCAATACCTGTGCCCGACCCTCCTGTTGGTGGGTCGGGCACAGCTGTGTGTCCGCAGTGGGTCCCCGATCCCGCGATGCGGTCTCAGACCTTGACGACCTCCACGGAGGGGCCGCACAGGAGCGTCAGGTCATCGGGGTCGGAGGTGAGGACGGTGACCGGTTGGGGCGCATCGCGGGCGATGGCGGCGAGAGCGGCATCGATGGCGTACTTGTGGCCGTGAAGGTGATGGGTGCGAAGGAGGACTGCGGCCCGGTCGGTGATCTCCTTGGTGACGTCGTGGACGTCGACGCGGGAGAGGATCCACTTGATGCGGGCCGGGTGAATGCGCTCGTAGTCGGCCTCGAGCGTGGTCATGGCGCTGGTGGCGACTCGGACGCCCTCCTCCGCCGCCGCCTGGACCAGGGCCACCACGGTGCGGTCCTTGCGGTAGAGCTTCGAGAGTCCTTCGCTGTCGAGCAGGAGGGTGCCGGGCATCAGGCGGCGGCCCCTCCGGCCTGCCGGTGGTCGTGGCGCAGCAGCGCCCGGGCGGCCTCGACCTCCTCGCGGGTGAGGGCTTCGTTGTCGGTCTCGAAGTCGGCGACGATCTCCCGCAGCTTGTCCATGGCGACCCTCTGTTCGAGGGCCTCGGCGACGTAGGCGGAGAAACCGCCGGGCCCGACATGGGCGCGTACGGCCTCGGCGAGATCCTCGGGCAGGCTGATCGAATACTTCCTACTACCGCTCATGGTTCCGATCCTACCGGTGGTCGTAAGTCTGGGGGTGTGCATGACTGCCCCGAGGTTCGATCGATCGGCAGGGAGCTGCGAATGCCCGTCGAGACCCCGTGTGGGCGGTGGAAAGATGCGGGGAGGGTCGGAGAGGGGCGGGAAGCGTGGGGCGTGGCGAGCGGGACACAGTCGCAGGGGGAACGCGACTGTACGAGGCGGCGCAGGCAGTGGTCGGTGACCATGGAAGGGCAGTGGAGGCGGTACGGGCGGCACTGAAGCCGATCCATGATGCGGCGGTGAAGCGGGAGCTCGACGCCATACCCGTCACTCGGCTGCAGGACGTCACCGAAGGGCGGCTGCGGCTGGGGAGCGTCGAGAAGAGCGGACTGCGCACCGTGGGCAGTGTTCTCGAAGCGGGCCCCTACCGGCTGCGGCAGATTCCCGGTGTAGGGCAGCGCACCGTCGACCAGATGCTCGCCGCCGCCCGCCGGCTCTCCGAGGCCGTGCACGAGACCGTGGCCGTCCACATCGACGTGGACCGGCCGGAACCGCGCACCACCGCGCTCGTCGTGGCCCTGCACGTCCTGGTGGAGGCAGGCCCGGACGCCCGGCGTGCGGTCGACAAGGCCACCGTCCTGGCGGAACGGCTCGGTCCGCTGCTGGCCGACGCCAGGCCCGCCGCCGGAAGGGTCCGGATACTGCTGGCCGGCCGGGAGAAGAAGGCTCGCGCGTGGGCGGCGGTCGCCGAGACCCGGTCGCTGGTGGACGAGGCGGAGCAGGCCGGCCTGCCCGAGCTGCTCGCCCAGGCGTCGGTGGACCTGCTCCGGGGGCTCTCGTCCGACGTCGCGGCCTGGGTGGACTTCGAACTCCGCTCCGCCGAGTACTACAGCCTGCTCGCCGAGATCTCCGGGCGGCTGCCGGACGCGGCTGCCGCAGAGGGCTTTCTGCCGGACGAGATTGCGGAGCGGGTACGGACCCAGCACCTCGACGACACGCACCGGCGGGTCTCCTTGCGCGGTTACCAGTCGTTCGGCGCACGGTTCGCGCTTGCGCAGCGCAAGGTGGTACTCGGCGACGAGATGGGCCTCGGGAAGACCATCCAGGCGATCGCCGTCCTCGCCCACCTGGCTGCCGAGGGGCAGAGCCACTTCATGGTCGTCTGCCCGGCGAGCGTCCTCGTGAACTGGACTCGGGAGATCGAGGCCCGCAGCGCCCTGCGCGTCATGGTGCTCCACGGCCCCGACCGGCACGACGCGTTCGCCGACTGGAAGGGGCGGGGTGGGGTGGGGGTGACCACATTCGACGCACTGCGCGGATTTCCGGCGCCGGGCGGTGGGGAGGTCGGACTCCTCGTCGTTGACGAAGCGCACTCCGTGAAGAACCCGAAGACCAAGCGGTCTCAGTCGGTCGCCCTGTGGACGGAGCGCTGTGAGCGCAGCCTCTTCATGACCGGGACCCCGATGGAGAACCGGGTCGTGGAGTTCCGCAACCTGGTCCGGATGCTCGACGGCGACGTCGCGGACTCCCTCGGTGAACGGGACGCGCTGGCCGGATCGGTCGCCTTCCGCAAGGCTGTGGCCCCGGTCTACCTGCGGCGCAACCAGGAGGACGTGCTGACGGAACTCCCGAGCCTTCAGCAGACCGACGAGTGGGAGGAGCTGAGCGCTTCGGACGAGCAGGCATACCGCGAAGCCGTGCGCGCGGGCAACTTCATGGCCATGCGCAGGGCCGCGTACATGCGCCCCGAGAAGTCGGCCAAGCTGGACCGGCTCCGGGAGATCGTTCGGGAGGCCGGCGAGAACGGGCAGAAGACGGTGGTCTTCTCCAACTTCAAGGACGTCCTGGGCGTGGTGAAGGAGGCCCTCACGGCCGGAACCGCCAGGGCCACTCCGGTGTTCGGTCCGCTGACCGGCGGCGTCCCGGCCCAGCGTCGCCAGGAGATCGTCGACGACTTCGCCGGTGTCCAGGGCCCGGCGGTGCTCCTAGGGCAGATCCAGGCAGCGGGCGTCGGCCTCAACATGCAGGCCGCCTCCGTCGTCGTCATCTGCGAACCCCAGATCAAGCCGACCGTCGAACATCAGGCGGTGGCCCGGGCCCACCGTATGGGCCAGGTCAGGCCGGTTCGCGTGCACCGTCTCCTCGCCACCGGGGGCGTGGACGAACGCATGGTGAAGATGCTGGAAGCCAAGACGCGCCTGTTCGATGCCTACGCCCGCCGCAGCGTCGTGGCCGAAGCCACCCCGGACGCGGTCGACGTGTCGGACACCGAGCTGGCACGTCGGATCGTCGAGGAGGAACAGGCACGTCTGGGTATGACGGACGAGAGGCTCATGTCGGCCGAGTGAGGGTGTCCTCCGGTCCGCAGGCAGTCCGCAGGACACCCGTGAACGGCCGTCGGAAGCCAACGCATGCCAACCAGAAAACCCCAGGTCAGAGCCCTGGACGGGGCTCCGCCGCAGGTCAGGATCGGACCGCAGGCATTCCGCTTCAACGTGTAGTCATCTCGATACCGCTCGCGAGATCTTCGGTCACCATGCGGCTCAGGAGAGGCCGGGCTCCGGCGAGTCCGGCCTCTTCCACGTTCAGGTGCTGACCTGGTGCTGATTCTTCAGCCGCTCCGGGGAGGCGTGAGCTTGTCGAGATCGATACTGATCTCGAAGGGCACCGGGCGCTGGAGGGCGTCCCGGAAGATGCCGGCGGGCGCGTAGGCGCCCGTTGGTTCGTCGAGCTCGTACACATGGACGACGGGTGCGCCGTCCTCGTCCTCGATGCACCAGTAGTGCGGGATGCCGGCCTCCGCGTATTTGCGGAGCTTGACCGTGCGGTCGCGGTGGGCGGACTCGGGGGAGACGACTTCCACGACGAGGCTCACGTCATCGGGGGCGTACCAAGTGCGGTCGGGATCGTAGGGCAGGTCCGTCAGCAAGAGGTCCGGCTCGGGGCGGTTGCGGGCATCGAGGCGGATCGTCATCTCGCGCTCGACCTCGACGCCGGCCGGCGCCTGCGCCATGAGCGTGGTGGTCAGGGCAGTGACGAGGCGGCCGTGCCAGGACCGCTGGGGCGACATCATGAATACGAGGGCTCCGTCGATCAGCTCCGTGTGGCGCGGTGCCTCGGGGAGGTGATCCAGGTCCTCCGCGAACCAGCCTTCCGCGCGGGGCGGGCGCATCCAGTCGGGTAGTGCGGTCATGGCTTCACGGTAGCGGCTGCGGCGGCGGCGAGCCGGGTGCTCCTCCGGAGCCTCCGATCCACGCCTCGCCACGGCCGCGAGTGCCTATGGCGTGGGGACGATGCCTCCGTCCAGCGCGTCATGACGGATGCGTTGCGTCAGGGCGAGCTGTTCGCGCAGCAGGCGCTCGTGTTCGTCCAGCCGCTGCATCGTGTCGGCGATCGCCTGCTGGGTGGCGAGGCCGGGCAGTACCACGGGCAGCTCACGGAGCACGTCGAGGGAGATGGTCTTCATCTTCATGCTCCCCGTGGAGTGGGCCTCCAGCCACGTACGTGCCTCGGGACCCCGCAGGTACGCGGCGAAGTAGTCGGCGTCGAGCCCGACGGGGGGACGCAGCAGGAAGCACCCTGTGCCGCATACCCAGCCATTCTGTTCCTCACGGACGACGGCGGCTCGTCCCAGCTCTCCCCGGCGCGCCAGGACGACATCGCCGGGGCGGAGGTGGAAGCGCTCCAGCCCCATGGCCTGTCGCTCGCTGATGCACCGGATGCTCGCAGTGCTGAAGCCACTTCCGGTCAGGTCTTTGGGCATCACCACGGGGACGCCGCCGACGTCGACGTAGTCGTCGGCGCGGATCAGACTTCCCGACGGTCCCGCGATCAGCAGGCCCGGGGCGTCGAGCAGCCCTCCCGCGGTGCCCTCCACCAGGCGCCGGAGCGGCACACGCGGGGCTTCCGTCTCGCCGCGCGCCACCCGCTCGCTCCGATCGAAGCTCTTGCAGAGGCGGACCGTCGCGCCGACTGTCGATTCGGCGCGATCCACCAGCTCGTCGAGCAGGCGGCGTGTGTCCAGCGCTGCGGTTGGCTGCTCCCGGGCAGGCGCCACGTACAGCCGGGGGTCAAGGGGGCAGCCGTCGTTCTCCAGGATCTCGTCGTACGGGACCGAGCAGGAGAATCCGGGTTCGTCGGGGGTCGCGCGGGGAGACCGCAGCCAGGCGTGGAACCGGCCGCTGATGCGGTCCCTGTCCGCCGGGCCGAGTTCACACGCTCGGCGCGGAGCCTGCGTGCCGAGTTGGCTCGCGTCGATGAAGAGGACGGACTCGGTTTCACCGACGGGGGCGTGGCGGGATTTGTCACGGGCGAGCAGCCAGAGGTGCACAGGGACCGTCGTGTGGGAGAAGAGGCCGGCCGGTAGTGCGACAACGGCGAGAAGCGCGCCTGCGGCCAGTATCGCCTTGCGGATCTCCGCTGCGCGACCGCGTGCGGAGGCGGCGCCCGACGGCATGATCAGGGCCGCCTTCCCCTTCTCGCTGAGTCTGGTCCACGCGAGCTGGATCCAGGCGAAGTTCGCGTTCGACTCGGGGGGCGGACCGAAGGGCCAGTCGAGGTGTTCCAGGCCCTGGACGCGCTGGTTGAACGGTGGGTTGCACAGCACGAGTTCGGCCATGCCGTTGCCCGGACTCCGGAAGAGCGACCCGGGATCGGAGGCACGCACCAGGGGCCGTTCGATCCCGTGCAGGGCCAGGTTCATCATGGCCAGGTGGGGGTTGCGGTGATCCATGGCGTAACCCTCGAACGAGGCACCGCCAACGTGGCCCCGCTGTGCGATGTGCCGCGCGGCGGCGGCCAGGACCCCCCCGGTGCCGCACGCGGGGTCGAGTACACGATCGCCGGGCTGGGGGGACAGGGATTCCGCGAGCAGTCGCGTGAGTGTGCGCGGCGTGTGGTACTCGCCCGTCTGAGCGGTGCTCTCCGCGACGTACCGTTCCAGGAGCAGGTCGGCGACCTCTTCGAGTCCGGCCTCGGCGGCTGTGGGGGGCTGTTGGAGCGCGGCGAGGAAGGCCGCCACCCATGGCAGGTCCTCCGCCTCGCCCTTGCCGGCGAACACATTCTCCGGATTCCAGGGTGCGAGCACGGGAAAGCGGTCGTGCCTGGAGGCGAGGAAGAGCGCGTCATTCAGGTCCCTCAGCGGTGGATACCCGGTCTGTGCCTCCGCAACGGCCCTGGACCACCGTTTGACCAGTTCGTCACCCGGGTCGTTCGTGGAGTCGATGAACCTCGCGAGCAGCAGGACGGCGAGCATCGCGGTGAGGTCGCGGTCCGTGCTCCGGCCCCGCTGAAAGGGTGCATACGCCCGCCACAGTCGGTCGACGACCTCTGCGGCGGGGCCGTGCGCATCCGTGCTCTCCACTGGGAACTCCTCGCTCGGGTGTCTCACTTCGGCCGGCTGAACGTGTACGTGGCTGTCGGCACCAGCATGAGGTGGCTACGCGCAGTGCTGCTGCGCAGCCTGGCGTAGTCTGTTGCCGCGTGCATCCTCCGGCGTCCTCTACTGTCGGGGCGTCATAAACCTAGCAGCGCGCACGGGTTGAAGCGGGGCACTAACGGGGGCCGTCGCCGCACGAGTGACCAGTGCGCAGTCAGGCTGCGCGCCCTAGCTGTTGCGTTTTTGCTGCTGGAGCGGACCGGAGACGAGTCGCGGTGCGGGGGAGGTGGCCGCCCGGAAGCTCGAGGGAGTGACCCACGTCACCATCGCCTTGGCGTGCCGACCCTGTAGGGCGTGGCATCCGACGCCGGCGCCTTCGGGACGCGGCCGCCCGTCGCCCTCGCCGTGCGCCGGTGCCACGTGCTGCGGAGCGCCTCCGGCGGGGCCGGGAGAAGAGGGCCGGGGCGGGTGGCGCGTGGCGAGCGGGACACGGTCGCGAGGGGGGCGGCCGCACGAGGCCGGCTCGGTCAGTGCTCGGTGACCACGGCAGGGCGGTGCCCGGGAGTCCCCGGAGAGGCCGCAGGATGCTCGTACACACTCCTCGGAGGCCAACGCTGTAAAGCGGGAAAATTGCTGGTCACCGGCCCGAGAGGAGCTCCGCTGCAGGTCACGGCCATGTGGCAGGGATTCCGCTTCAGCGTCTGATCAGCTTCGGTGAGAGGCCGTCCGGCCCGCGATGGAGCGGGTTGGGCGGCCTTCGCGGTCCTGCGCGGGATTCACGGCGTGCTGGATGAGCCAGGCGCGGCGGGGGAGCGGCTGGGCCGGCTCGTGGACCTGGCGGGGCACCGGCGGACTGGTCCGCGTACGCCCTGCCGACCGCGGCCCGGGCGGCGCTCGGCGACCGTTCGCACGGACTCGCCGTGGTTGGCAGGCTGGCGCGGTGGCGCCGGAGGGCGTGGGACGGTGCCGGTGCCGGCCGGCCATGTGTGTCCGGGTGGGGCGGCTCGGCGGAGCGGGGGCGTTTCAGCGTCCGGCCCGGCGCGCCGCCTCGCGGGTGATGTCGGCGTACAGGCGGAAGAGGGTCGGCCGGGCCTCGCCGGGTTCCCGTTCGTGCAGGGCCGCCCAGCACCGGGCGACGAGCTCCCGGGCGTGGGTGCCGGGCCAGGGCTGGGGCAGGAGCTGCGGCGGCAGCAGCGGGTCGGGTTCCATGGCGCGGGTGAGTTCGGCGGCCAGCTCGACCGCGATGGTGAGGAGGGCGGCCCGGGACAGCCCGGCCGGGTCGGTGAGCCGGGCGAGACGGGGCCGGGCGATGCCGCTCAGGCGGTGGTAGCGCTCCGCGATCTCCTGGAGCGGCCACAGGAGGCGGGCGAGCTCGGCGGCCTCCCGGGCGTCGCCCTGGCGCAGGTCCGTCGTGGTGAGGAGGGTCAGCGACCCATGGGCGCCGAGGCGGTGGGCCGCTTCCTCGACGTACGGTTCCCAGGCGTTGGCGCAGACGTACAGTCCGCCCTGGAGCTGGGCGCCGCCGAGGTGGACGAGCGTCTCGCGCAGGGCGTCCCGGGCCGTGCGCGCCGATTCGGGCAACGCGAAGGCGGCCAGGTGCCAGACGCCGTCCCAGGGCGCGAGCCCGCCGTCCTGCTGGAACGCGTACCGGAGGAAGTCCGCGTTGGGGGCCAGGGCGAGCGTGGTGTCCTCGGTCGCGTGCAGCTCCGCCTTGCGGCCACGACCCCGGTGGATGAACCGGCCCTCGGCCACCAGGCGTTTGACGCACAGCCGTACCTGCTGGTCGCTCATCCCCAGGGTGTTGGCCACGGTGTACAGCTCGTCCGCGCGGACGGTGCCGTCCTCGCGGATCAGCGCGTGCACGAGCACGCGGGTGGGGACCTCGACGTGGTCCGTCTCGCCGCTCATCGTTCGCTCGTCCCTCTCGTCCCTCTCAGCTTTCCCGTCCCGCTCGTCCTTCCCGTTCCGACCGCGCGACGCATGGTGGTCACCGCGCCGAAGCCCAGCAGCCCGCGCAGGAAGGGCGTGCGCTCGGTCCGCCCGGCCGTGAAGCCGCGCCGCTCGTACAGTGCCCTGGCGCGAGGGTTGGTGTCGACCACGTCCAGTCTGATCTCCCGGCAGCCCTGCTCCGCCGCGACGACGGCCACTTCCTCGATGAGCAGACTCCCGATGCCACGGCCGCGCACGTCCGGGTCCACGGCGATGCCGTCCATGGCGAGTTGGCCGGGGGCGGGGTGGCGTTCGAACAGGGCGAGGAGCAGGAGCCGGTGCAGTCCTCGCAGGTGCCCGTACGCGCGCAGCACGCTGGAAGCCGAGCCTCCGGTGAGCGCCCGGCCGCCGAGCTGGTAGCCGGCGAGGCCGACGAGCTGCCCGTCGAGGAGCGCGTACACCGCGCGATCGGCGTTCAGGTGCGCGGCGATGAAGGGCACCGCTTTGTCCGGCGGGTTCAGCGCGGGGCCGAGTTTGCGGCCGAAGGCCTCCCAGTACAGCTCGGCCACCCGCCGCTCGGCTCCGGTCGGAACCCCCCGCCGGACGCTCACCTGTCCCGCGCCGGCCTCCGTCGCGTCCACCGCCATGCCGTCCACCCCTCCTCGTCGGAACCTCCCCCAAAACTATCATCCTGGCCACGGTCGTTTGGTGAATGATAGTTTTCGGAGCCCGTTCGAGCAGAGGCGGTTCCGATCCATGTGCCCGAAGGTCCAGTCCCGCCGGCGCGGGCTCCGCGTGACCGTGTGGTCCCTCGTCGCCGTCCTGACCGTGGCCGTCGGTGCCACGGGTGTGGTGCTGGGCCAGAACTCCTACGACATGGACGAGCAACGGGTGTCGATCCGCCACGGCGGCCACACCCTCAACGGCGTCCTGACCACTCCCGAGACCGGGCGCAAGCATCATGGCGTGGTCGTGTACGTCCACGGCGACGGCCCGGTCGACGCCACGCACGACGGCGGTTACCGGCCCATCTGGGAAGCGAACGCCAAGGCCGGCTACGCCTCCCTGTCCTGGGACAAACCCGGCGTCGCGGGCGCGCCCGGCGACTGGCTCGGCCAGTCCATGGACGACCGGGCCGACGAGGCGGTCGCCGCCATCGCCTGGGCGCGCGCCCGGCCGGACGTCGACGCCGACCAAATCGGGCTCTGGGGCGCCAGCCAGGCGGGCTGGGTCCTGCCCAAGGTCGCCGCCAGGACGCCCGTGAGTTTCGTCATCGCCGTCTCACCGGCGATCAACTGGCTCCGGCAGGGCCGCTTCAACCTCCTGGCCGAGCTGCGCGCCGAGGGCGCGTCGGCGGCCCGCACCAGGGCGGAGATCGCCAGGAGCGACGCCGTCCGCCGGCTGCTGGCCCGCCGCGCGACCTACGACGAGTACGTCGAGGCCATGGGCGGCGAGGACGGCATGACCGCCGGCCGCTGGCGCTTCATCTCCCGGAACCACACCGCGGACGCCACCCGGGACCTCCGCGCCCTGCGCGGCGTACCGGTGCTGCTGTCCCTCGCGGGCCACGACATCAACGTGGACACCGCCGACACGGAGCGGGTCTACCGCGAGGTGCTGGGCGCGGGGGTTTCGTTGACGGTCGAGCGCTACCCGGACGCGAGCCACGCGATGGTCAAGTGGTCCATCGAGCAGTCGGACCTCAGGACCGCGCTCACCGCGCTCTTCTCCCCCCGCTCGCTCTTCGCGGCCGGATTCCTGGACGACCAGCGGCGGTTCCTCGCGGCCCTCGGCCGTGGCGGCCGGGCAGGATGACCGGCCGGCCGGACGGCCCGTGGCACGACTCGGGGCACGACCCATGACAGGCTCGCGCGTGACCGACGACGAGCCGGCGAGCGGGACGGCCGACGGATCGCCCGCCCGGTCCGTCCCCCGACCGTGAGGAGCTGTACATGTCGTATCCGGAGCCGCGCCACCACGGTGAGCGGGGCGAGATCAGCGCGGCGTTCCGGCCCGCCGGCACCCCGCCCGACTTCGTCTCGCCCGGTGGGACCCGTACGCACTACCTGGCCACCACCGCCTCCACCGGCGGCGAGTTCGGCCTCTACCGGGTCGACATGCCACCCGGCGCCGGCGGCCCGCGCACCCACTTCCACCGGACGATCTCGGAGAGCTTCTTCATTCTGGACGGGACGGTCCGGCTGTACGACGGTGCCCAGTGGACCGACGCGCGGAAGGGCGACTTCCTGCACGTACCGCCCGGGGGCCTGCACGCGTTCGGCAACGAGTCGGACGAACCCGCCTCCATGCTGCTGCTGTTCGCCCCGGGGGCGCCCCGGGAGGAGTACTTCGAGAAGGTCTCGACCGTGGCCGGGATGACGGACGAGGAACGCGCGGAGTTCTTCCTGCGGCACGACACCTTCTGGACGGACTGAGCCTCCGGGACGGACCGAGCCCCGCGGACGGATTGAGCCTCCGGGACGGACTGACCCCTGCGGCCGGACGGGTCCTCGGGGGCGGACTGACCCCTGCGGCCGGACTGAGCGGTGCGGCTCGCGGGGGCCGGCCCCCGTCCGCGAGCCGGCCGGCCCGCCGTTCAGCCCGGACCCGCCCTCACCCGGCCCCCGTCTTCAGGCCGGTGCCGCACAGCGGTACCACGGCGGTGCCCTCCTGGGGGCGGTGCCGACCGCCGCCCAGCAGGCCGCGCCCGTGGCCTCGACGCACAGGCCGCGAGCCGCCAGGTCGCGCCGCTGGGCGGTGCGAATCTGGTCCTCCGTCACGGTCAAGAACGTGCCGCCCGTCTCGCGCACGGCGGCCAGGACCTGGCGGGCACGTGGCGGGTTCGGGACGGCGATGCCCTCGGCGAGCGTGGGCACGGCGGGAGCCGGCGAGAGCAGGTCGGCTGTCGGCGATCACCCGGCGCGGCGCCAGCCGGCGGGCGAGCTCGGCGAGCAGCACGGCGCCGCGGTCCTTGAACGACAGGGTCGGCATCAGGAAGTCGAGTTCGGCCGGAACCGTGCCGTGAGCGCCACCAGTGGCGTGCGGCCCTCTCCGAGGGAGACGGGCGGGCCGGTCAGCGGCAGCGCCTCGGCGCACCGCCACAGGGAGCCGACCCGGCCCGCGAGCGAGGCGAGCGGTACCGGGGCCGGCGCGAAATCCAGGTCCCAGGGACCGCGGCACGTGGGACAGCACCAGGTCAGTCCGGAAACGGAGGAGCGCACGCCGCATTGCGGACACACATGGGCGGGCCCGTTCGTCATGAACGCCAGCATGGCAGTTGTGCGACCCA
This sequence comes from Streptomyces sp. NPDC050856, assembly GCF_040653855.1. NCBI lineage: Bacteria > Bacillati > Actinomycetota > Actinomycetes > Kitasatosporales > Streptomycetaceae > Streptomyces > Streptomyces sp. NPDC050856. The sequence continues at coordinate 146,537 of NZ_JBFAGV010000001.1, forward strand.
CGCGTTACGGCAGTGTCGGGACCCTTGTGGGATTCCTATGGATCGGTCAACCTTTCGACGGCAGTCAGGTACGGGCGACACCGCGTACCCAGCGGTGTGGTTTGTCATGCACCTGACGCCAATCCCCCACAGCAACGCACCACCCGATGAGGAGGATCCCTCACATGTCAGTGATGCGTACCTCGCGGCGAAGACTGGCCATCGCCAGCGCCACCGCCGTCGCCGCCCTCGCTCTCGGCGCCACCTCCGCACTGCCCGCCTCCGCCACCGAGGCCGCCCCGGAGGGCGTCATCCAGAACGCCGGAGCCCCCGGAGCCGTCCCCGGCAGCTACATCGTCACCCTGGACGAGTCGGCCGCCGACGCGGGGACCAAGCAGGGCAAGGCGGTCGCGGCCCGGTATGGCGCCAAGATCGAGAGGACCTACACCTCGGCGCTCAACGGTTACGCCGTCGCCCTGTCCGAGGCCCAGGCGAAGAAGCTGGCCGCCGACCCGGCCGTCGACTCCGTCGTCCAGAACCGCGTCTTCACGGTCAACGGCACCCAGCCCTCCCCGCCCTCCTGGGGCCTGGACCGCCTCGACCAGCGCGCCCTGCCGCTCAACCAGAGCTACACCTACCCCGACAAGGCGGGGGAGGGTGTCACCGCCTACGTCATCGACACCGGCGTACGCATCACGCACAGCGACTTCGGCGGCCGGGCCTCCTACGGCTACGACGCCATCGACAACGACAACACCGCGCAGGACGGCCACGGCCACGGCACCCATGTGGCCGGCACCGTCGGCGGCAACGCCTACGGCGTGGCCAAGAAAGCCAAGATCGTCGGCGTCCGGGTGCTCAACAACTCCGGCTCCGGCACCACCGCGCAGGTCGTCGCCGGCATCGACTGGGTGACGCGCAACGCGGTCAAGCCGGCCGTGGCCAACATGAGCCTGGGCGGCGGCGTCGACTCCGCGCTCGACACCGCCGTACGCAACTCCATAGCGTCCGGCATCACCTACGCCATCGCCGCGGGCAACGACGGACGCGACGCCTCCAACTCCTCGCCGGCCCGGGTCGCCGAGGCCATCACGGTCGGCTCGACCACCAGCACCGACGCCCGCTCCAGCTTCTCCAACTACGGCAGCCTGGTGGACATCTTCGCGCCCGGGTCCTCCATCACCTCGGCGTGGAACAGCGGTGACAGCGCGACGAACACCATCTCCGGCACGTCGATGGCGACCCCGCACGTCGCGGGCGCCGTCGCGCTCCACCTGGCGGACAACCCGACGGCCACCCCCGCGCAGGTGGCGTCCGCGCTGTCCGCGGCCGCGACCCCGGGCGTGGTCACCAACCCCGGCACCGGATCCCCCAACCGCCTGCTGTACGTGGGCGGGGGCTCCACCCAGCCGCCCGGCAAGCGCTTCGAGAACACCACCGACTACGCGATCGCCGACAACGCCACCGTCGAGTCGCCGGTCAGCGTCACCGGTGTCACGGGTAACGCCCCCTCAGCACTCCAGGTGCCTGTGAACATCGTTCACACCTACATCGGTGACCTGCAAGTGCAGTTGATCGCGCCGGACGGCACCGCGTACACGCTGAAGGCGTACGGCACGGGCGGCAGCGCGGACAACATCAACACCACGTACACCGTCAACGCCTCCTCCGAGGTGGCGAACGGCACGTGGAAGCTGCGGGTCAGCGACAACGCCAACGCCGACACGGGCCGGATCGACTCCTGGGCCCTGCAGTTCTGAGCACCTGAGGCCGGCCCGAGAGGGAAGGGCGCCCGCCGTACGACGGCGGGCGCCCTGTCACGTCTGCGGGCCCCTGTCACATCGGCGGGTGCGTCCTTCGGCCACTGCTCCCCGTCCCGCGTACCGGTCCCTCCCGCCCACCGCGTACGATGCGCGCGCCATTCGTACCTGCGTTCAATTCGCCACGACAGGAGCGCCGTCCACCGTGGAACCGTACCCCCAGGGGCCCCCGCCGGCCTATGGCCCGCCCCTGCCGCCGCAGGCACCCCCGGCCGTCAACGGGCCGGCCATCGCCTCGCTCGTCACCGGTGTCGTGTGCTGCCTGCCGCCGCTCGGCCTCGTCCTGGGCGCGGTCGCGCTGGCCGGGATCAGGAAGAGGGGGGAACGGGGCAGGGGCCTGGCCCTCGCTGGCATGGCCCTCTCGGTGGTCAGCACCCTGCTGGTGGCGGCAGGCTTCGCCACCGGCCTGTTCCACGACGCCTACGACGGCTTCCGGGACGCCGCCGACAGGGCGTCCCACTCCCGCTCCACCCTGGACCTGCGCAAGGGGCAGTGCTTCAACGTGCCGGGCGGCGCCGTGATGACGGAGACGGCCGACGTCGCGATCGTGAAGTGCTCCGCGCCGCACGACGCCGAGGTCACCGGCGGCTTCAAGCTCACCGGGTTCGGCAAGTGGCCCGGCGACAAGCCGATCGAGCCGATCGCGAATGACCGCTGCGACGCGATCAACTCCGCGTACGCGCTGGACACCTGGGCCGTGCCGGACAGCGCGTAGACGTACTACTACCAGCCGAGCGAGCAGAGTTGGCGGCTCGGTGACCGCACGGTGACCTGCGCGTTCGCCGCCCAGAACGGCAAGCTCACCGGATCGCTGCGCAACGACGCCCTGACCCTCGACGAGCACCAAGTGGCGTTCCTGAAGCCGGTCAACACGATCGAGACCGTCCTGGCGGAGCAGCCGGACGAGGACGCCGACGAGGACCTGGAGGCCAACCGGAAGTGGGCCGCGCGTCTCTCCGTGACGCTCAGGGCGGCGGTGGCCCGGCTGCGGGCGCACCAGTGGCCCGCCGCCACCGGCGAGTCCGTCGACGGCCTCGTGGCGGAGCTGGAGGCGGCGCGCGAGCACTGGGCGCGAGCGGCGGTCGCCGGGGACGCCGACGCGTTCTGGGAGCACTACGACCCCGGGTTCGACGCTCTGACGCCGGACCTGGGTGCGAAGGCGCGCGGCGCGCTCGGCCTGCGGGACGCCCGGCCGGGGAAACAGGGAGGCCCGTCGGTCGGTGGCGCGACGCCGACCGCGACCGCGACCGCGACATCGACCGCGGTGGTGCCGTCGACGGGGAGCGGGACGGCGGCCTGACCGCGGGCGCCCGTCGGGCGGGTGCGGGTCGGCGCGGTCGTTCACGTCCGGCGGCCGGCACCGGTTGACGCCCGTCCCGCGCACGGCCGGGGGGGCAGCTGTCCGGGGACGGGGGAGTGCCGGAGGGCGACGGCCGGAGTGCGGGCCCTGTCCGGCGCCCCCGGCCGGGGGCGCCGGACAGGGCGCCGGGCGGCGGCGAACCGCACCCCGTACCCCTGGTGAGCGGTCGCACAAACTGCTGTCATCACTTCGGGTGAAACGTTGGCCCATGCTTGCGACGCAGCACCGACAGTTGCCAGTCTGTAGCTGTCTGTCAAGCTGAGGGAGTGACCCGTGACATTCGGTGAGCAGCCCGCCTATCTGCGCGTCGCGAGCGATCTCCGGCAGAAGATCGTCAACGGTTCGCTGCCGCCGCACACCCGGCTCCCCTCCCAGGCCCGCATCCGCGAGGAGTACGGGGTCTCCGACACCGTCGCCCTGGAGGCCCGCAAGGTGCTGATGGCCGAGGGGCTGGTCGAGGGGCGTTCGGGTTCGGGCACGTATGTGAGGGAGCGGCCGGTGCCGCGCCGGATCGCCCGCTCCGGGTACCGGGTGCCGGCCGGCGCGAACCCCTTCCGCCAGGAGCAGGCGGCCGACAGCGCGCGCGGTACCTGGGAGTCCAGCAGCGAGCAGGAACGGGCAGGCGAGGACGTCGCCGGGCGGCTGGGCATCGAGCCGGGGGAGCCGGTGATGCGTACGCGCTACCTCTTCCGTGACGCGGGTGAGCCGATGATGCTCTCCACGTCCTGGGAGCCGCTCACCGTCACCGGGCGCACGCCGGTCATGCTGCCCGAGGAGGGGCCGTTGGGCGGCTGCGGGGTCGTCGAGCGGATGGCGGCGATCGAGGTCGTCGTGGACAACGTGGTGGAGGAGGTCGGCGCGCGGCCGGGGCTGGCGGAGGAGCTCCTGGCGCTCGGCGGCGTGCCGGGTCATGTGGTGATGGTGGTGGAGCGTACGTACTTCGCGTCCGGACGGGCGGTGGAGACGGCCGACGTGGTGGTGCCGGCCGACCGCTACCGGCTCGCCTACCACCTGCCCGTGCGCTGAGGCGGAAGCCGGGCGGGCCGGCGCGCGTCGTCAGCCGGCGCGCCGCACAAGAGGAGCAGGCCCCCGTTCGCCGACCCCGGGGCACCCGCCGGCCGACCGCAGCCGCGGCTCCCCGGGCACCCCACGGGGGCGCCGCGATGGGCCGGTGGCCGGTGGGGCAGTCGGCGGCGGAGGTGGCCGCCGGGAACCGGTCAAGGGGGCGCACTCGTCGAGTGCGCCCCCTTGGCGCACCGGGTTCCTGGCCGGATGTGTACCTCGTTGTGAAAACTCGTATTCGCAGCGTAAAGGTCAGGCGTAGGCTCAGGCATATGCGGAGAGCGGTTTCCCGATATTCCTCAGCGATGTACGGGTCGATGGAGGGTGAGGCGGAATGAGCGACAGTGGCGCGGCCCTCCCCTGGCTGGTGATCCGCCAGGACGACAACGGCAACCAGTACCGGGTCGGCAGGTACGCCACCAGGGACGAGGCGCAGAAGATCGCCGACAGCCTCGATCTCCATGGACACAACCAGCTCTACTGGGTGGAGCGCGTCGGTCAGCCCGCGAGCTGACCGGGGGGCCCCGCGGCGCCGAGGACCGGCCCGCGCGGGTTACGCTCCGGCGCATGACGGATCGTGTGGTGGTGGCCGGAGCCCTGTTCGACCGGGGGCGGTTGCTCGCCGCGCGCCGCAGTGCCCCGCCCGAGCTCGCCGGCCGCTGGGAGCTGCCCGGCGGCAAGCTGGAACCGGGTGAGAGCGCGCCGGGGGCGCTGGTACGCGAACTGCGCGAAGAGCTGGGCATCGAGACGGAGCCGGGCGAGCGGGTCCCCGGTGAGTGGCCGCTCGCGCCCGGATACGTACTCCAGGTGTGGACGGCGCGGCTGGTGTCGGGCGAACCGCGACCTCTGCAGGACCACGACGAACTGCGCTGGCTTCACCGCCATGAACTGGACACGGTGGATTGGCTGGATCAGGACCGTCCAGCCGTCGCCGAAGTGGCGCACCGCCTGCCGTCGGCCGGCTCGCGCGGCGCCGGCGCCACCGACACATCCGCCGGCCCCGCCGGCTCCGCTTCCCCGCCCGGCGCCCCCGTCGCGCCGGCCGACGGACGGCCGGGCCACCCTGGTTGACCGGCCCGGCGGAGCCTCGGCGCGGCGCGGCGGTCCGGGTGGACCGAACGGCTGCAGGGCGCCGGGCTCACGAGCGGTGGCGCGCGGCGGGGTGGCGGGCGCGCGGAACGGCCGGGGCAGGGAACGGCCGGGCCGAGGAGCGGCCGGGCCACCCGGCCGGGCGGCGGCCCGATGCCCGACCGCCGCGTGGGCGGCGTGCCGCCGACGGCGGCCGGAGCGTGCGTTCCGATTCGTACGCCGTTCGTGCCACGATGCGCCCGCCTCCGGGATAGCCGCCCCCAGATACCGGGTATGTCCTGATTAACCCACCAAAAATGGACGCGGTTCAGTCGCTGGTCTGGGGAAGTGGTCGGCGTGATCGACACCGAAGGCGAGTGCGCCGAGTGGACCTTCCCGGGCGAGCTCAACACCGTCCGCACCGCCCGTCACGCCGTCCGCGACACCCTGCGCTCCTGGCGCCTGGAGAGCGCGGTCTGCGATCTCGCCGTGCTCCTGGTGAGCGAGCTGGTGACCAATTCCTTGCGGTACGCCCCCGGGCCCGTCGGGGTCCGGCTCGTCCGTCTCCAGCCCGGCGACGACCCCTTCGCCCCCTACGCCGCGCTCCTCGTGGAGGTCTCCGATCCGCTTCCGGATCCGCCCAGGGAGCGGGTCGCCGGGCCCGACGACGAGGGTGGCCGGGGGCTGCAGCTCGTCGCCTGCTCCGCCCGCCGCTGGGGGACTCGAAAGGGCAGGTCGGGCAAGACCGTGTGGTTCGAGCTGCCCCTGCCTGGTTAGAAGAGTGAAGGGACAGCGATCACTTCTTCCGGGCCCGGCTCAAAACGAACGAGACCACCCTGTGATCGTGAACGGCGTACCGCCGGGGGCCGTAGTGCTGAATACTGCGGGGATGGCCGGTCCGGTGCGGTGAGCTGGAGGGGACGGTCGCGTGAGCGAGATACCTGAGACGGCGAGCGGCGTCATGTGGCAGAGCAGCCCACCTGGCTCGATCTATGACTACATCAGAGTCGCCTCCTTCTCGATAGGCCCCGACGGGCTGGTCGATCAGTGGAGTCTGCGTGCCGCGGACCTGTTCGGCATCGCCGCCGAGGAGGTCAGGGGCCAGGACCCGGTCGAGGTGTTCATGCCGCCCGAGCTGCGCCCCGGCGGCCACCGCAAGGTCGCCGATATCCTCGACGGCAAGGAGTGGACGGGGCTCGTCCCCTTCCGCGTCCCGGGGGAACGGCGGGTGCGCGGGATCGCCGAGGTCTACGTCATGCCGAGCGAGACCCGGGACGGTGAGCGTGCCGCGCTCTGCATCGTCGTCGACGTCCGCGCGCTCCGGCGGATAGAGACCGACCTTGCCGCTTCGGAGGCGATTTTCGGTCAATCTCCTTTTGGGTTTCTCCTGTTCGGTACCGATCTCACCGTGCAGCGCACCAACCAGCGCTTCGCCACGGTCTTCGGCGGCTCCGCCGAGGACCACCGGGGCCGTACGGTCCACGACTACCTCCCCCGGTCCGAGTCGGACCGGATGACCGCCGCGCTCCGCCGGGTGCTGGAGACCGGCGAGTCCGTCACCGACCTCCAGATCATCGGCGCCGTACCCGGCGGCAGCGAGCGGCGGCACTGGTCCGTCAACCTGTACCGGGTACACAACGGTTCCGGCAGGCCGGTCGGTGTGGCCGGCCTCGGCACCGATGTCACCCGCCGCCAGATCGCCGCCCGTGAGGCCGCCAGCGCCCGCCGCAACCTGGCGCTCCTCAATGAGGCGAGCGCCCGCATCGGCAACTCCCTCGACCTGGAGACCACCGCCCGCGAGCTCCTCGACGTCGCCGTGCCCGGCTTCTGCGACCTCGCCTCCGTCGACCTCTACCAGGGGCTGCTGACCGGCGACGAGGCACCGCCCGGGCGGTGGGGTTCCTCCCGCGCCGCCGACTACGGCGGCGGCAGCGCCGAGCTGCGCCGCGTCGCCTTCGCCAGCGCGGTCTCCGACACCCCGCTGCTGAACCCGCCCTCCGCCCCGGCCTGTTGCGAGGCGGGACCGGTCGACGTCGGCGCCGTGCACCGCTATCCGTTCCACTCGCAGTGCGCCAGGGCGCTGCGCACCGGCAGGCCGCAGACGCTGCCGGGCGCCGACGGCGACCTGGTGCAGTCCACGCTCGCGGTGCCGATGGTGGCCCATGACACCGTCGTCGGCCTGGTCCAGTTCTCCCGTACGAAGGGCAGCGAGCCCTTCGGCGAACGGGACCGGGCCCTCGCCGTGGAGCTGGCCGCCCGCGCCGCCGTGTGCATCGACAACGCCCGCCTCTACCGACGTGAGCACGAACGGGCCCTGATCCTCCAGCGCAGCCTGCTGCCGCCCGGCGACCCGGAGGCGGCCGGACTGGACATCGCCTGCCGCTATCTGCCCGGCAACACCGCGACCGAGGTGGGCGGCGACTGGTTCGACGTCATCCAGCTCCCCGGCCACCGCACCGCCCTGATCGTGGGCGACGTCATGGGGCGCGGCCTGCGGGCCGCCGTGGCCATGGGCGAACTGCGGACCGCCGTCCGCACCCTGGCGCAGCTCGACCTCGAACCCGCCGAGGTGCTCTCCCACCTCGACGAGATCGCCCGCGGCCTGGGCACCACCGGCGGCGCCCAGCAGGCCTCGCGCGCCGCCCACAAGCCCCGCGGCCCCGAACTGTCCGAGGTCTACCTCGCGACCTGCGTCTACGCGGTGTACGACTCCGTCACCCGCCGCTGTACGTTCGCCAACGCCGGGCACCTGCCGCCGGTGCTGGTGGCACCGGGCGAGGAGGCACTCCTGCTGGAGGTGCCGCCCGGAATGCCGCTCGGTGTCGGCGGCGAGCCGTTCGAGGAGGTGGAGGTCGAACTGCCCGAGGGCGCGCTGCTCGCCCTCTACACCGACGGCCTGGTGGAATCCCGCGACCACCCGCTGGACGAGGGGCTGCAGGCGTTCCGCAGCGTGCTGACCGACCCCGGGCGGCCACTGGAGGACGTCTGCGACCACATCCTCAACACCCTCGACACCCGGCACGGCGAGGACGACATCGCGCTGCTGATGGCCCGTATCCAGGGGCTGCCGGCGGAGGCGGTCGGCGACTGGCGGCTGCCGCGCGAGCCCCGTTCGGTGGGCCGGGCCCGCGAGCTCGCCCGCGCCCAGCTGACCGCCTGGGACCTCGAACCGCTGGTCGACACGGTCGAGCTGCTGGTCAGCGAGCTCGTCACCAACGCCCTGCGCTACGGGGAGGGTGAGATCCGTCTGCGGTTGCTGCGCGACCGCACCCTGGTGTGCGAGGTCTGGGACGCCGGGCTCGTCCAGCCGAGGCGGCGCCGGGCCCGGGACACCGACGAGGGCGGCCGGGGCCTCCAGCTCGTCGGCCTGCTCAGCGCCGGCTGGGGTTCGCGCCGCACACCGCGCGGCAAGACGGTCTGGTTCGAACTCGCCCTCCCCGGCGGCGAGGCGGCGGCGGAGCCGACCGTGGACCAGCTCCTGAGCATGTTCTGACCCCCGGCCCGCCGGTGCCGCCGGGCGCGCTCGTCCCCTCCGGCGGCCGGGCCGCGCGGTGGCTCCTGCTCACGGTCAGTGGTCGCCGCCGGTGTGGGACCCGTCCGGTACTGCTGACGGGGGGAGCGTACGCGGACGTCCGAGCGCGTCCGGCGCGCCCGCGGACGGGCGGGCGGTGGTCACGAGCCCAGCGGGAGCACCGGTACGGCGGCGCGGACCGCGCCACCCGCCGCTTTCCCGGGCCGGACGCGCCACCCGCGCTTCCCGGGCGGGCGCTTCCGTCCCGCTGGACACCCCGCGCGGGTGGGCACCCCGCAGGTGACCGCGCCGCTCAAGCGGCCCGGTGGCCGGCTGCGGGCGGTGTCAGTCCCCGCGGCGGCCGATCTTGTTCCCCAGCCACACCAGCGGGGCGTACTTGCGGTCCACCGCGCGCTCCTTGAGCGGGATCAGCGCGTTGTCGGTGATCTTGATGCCCTCGGGGCACACCTCCGTGCAGCACTTGGTGATGTTGCAGTAACCCAGCCCGTGCTCGTCCTGGGCGGTGCGCTTGCGGTCCAGGCCCGCCTCGGCGGCGGCGTCCAGGGGGTGCATGTCGAGTTCGGCGATCCGCATCAGGAAGCGGGGGCCGGCGAACGCGGTCTTGTTCTCCTCGTGGTCCCGCACCACATGGCAGGTGTCCTGGCACAGGAAGCACTCGATGCACTTGCGGAACTCCTGCGGACGCTCCACGTCCATCTGCTGCATCCGGTACTCACCCGGCGCGAGGCCCGGCGGCGGGACGAACGCCGGCACCTCCCGTGCCTTCTCGTAGTTGAAGGAGACATCCGTGACCAGGTCGCGCACCACCGGGAAGGCCCGCAGCGGCGTCACCGTGATGACCTCGTCCTGCGAGAACACCGACATCCGCGTCATGCACATCAGCCGTGGCCGGCCGTTGATCTCCGCGCTGCACGAACCGCACTTGCCCGCCTTGCAGTTCCAGCGCACCGCAAGGTCCGGTGTCCGGGTGGCCTGGAGCCGGTGGATGATGTCCAGGACGACCTCGCCGTCGTTCACCTGGACGGTGAAGTCCCGCAGGTCTCCGCCCGCCGAGTCGCCCCGCCAGATCCGGAAGGTCGCGTCGTACGTGCTCACTCGTAGAGCTCCTCTTCGGCGAGGTACTTGACCAGCTCCTCCTTGTCGAACAGGGCGAGCAGGTCGGTGCGGATGGGATCGGTCGTCGAGCGTTCGAGGGTGATCTGCCCGTGCGCCGGGTCGGTGCGGGCCAGCCGGCACAGCAGGTTCACCCGACGCCACTCGCGTGCCATGCCGGGGAAGTCCTCCCGGGTGTGCCCGCCCCGGCTCTCGGTGCGCTCCAGCGCCGCCCGGGCGACGCACTCGCTGACCAGCAGCATGTTGCGCAGGTCCAGCGCCAGGTGCCAGCCGGGGTTGAACTGGCGGTGTCCCTCGACACCGGCCCGCGCCGCCCGCTGCCGCAGCTCGGCCAGCTTCCGCAGGGCCTGCCGCATCTCCTCCTCGCGCCGGATGATGCCGACCAGGTCGTTCATCGCCTGCTGGAGCTCCTGGTGCAGGGTGTACGGGTTCTCCGGGCGCTCGCCCGCCACCGCGTCGCCGGCCGCGCCGAACGGCCCCAGTGCCTCGGCCGCCGCCGCTTCGATCCCGGCCTCGTCCGCCAGGGGCCGGACGGACTGCCCGGCCGCGTACTGGGCGGCGTGCAGCCCGGCCCTGCGCCCGAAGACCAGCAGGTCGGACAGGGAGTTGCCGCCCAGCCGGTTGGAGCCGTGCATCCCGCCGGCCACCTCACCGGCCGCGAACAGGCCGGGCACGCCGACAGCCGCGGCGGAGTCCGCGTCGACGGCGACCCCACCCATCACGTAGTGACAGGTCGGGCCGACCTCCATCGCCTCCGCCGTGATGTCGACGTCCGCCAGCTCCTTGAACTGGTGGTACATCGACGGCAGCCGGCGCCGGATCCTCTCGGCCGGCATCCGGGTCGACACATCGAGGAACACCCCGCCGTGCGGCGAGCCGCGACCGGCCTTCACCTCGGCGTTGATCGCGCGGGCGACCTCGTCGCGGGGCAGCAGCTCGGGCGGGCGCCGGTTGTTGTCCGGGTCCTCGTACCAGCGGTCGCCCTCCTCCTCCGACTCCGCGTACTTGTCCTTGAACACGTCCGGGACGTAGTCGAACATGAACCGCTTGTCCTCGGAGTTCCGCAGCACCCCGCCGTCGCCGCGCACCGACTCGGTGACCAGGATCCCCTTCACCGACGGCGGCCAGACCATCCCGGTCGGGTGGAACTGCACGAACTCCATGTTCACCAGCGGTGCCCCGGCCAGCAGCGCCAGCGCGTGCCCGTCACCGGTGTACTCCCACGAGTTGGACGTCACCTTGAACGACTTGCCGATGCCGCCGGTCGCCAGGATGACCGACGGCGCCTCCAGCACGAAGAAGCGCCCGGTCTCGCGTTCGTAGCAGAACGTCCCGGCGACCCGGCCGTCGCCGTCCTTGAGCACCCGGGTGACCGTGCACTCCTGGAAGACCCTCAGCCGGGCCCCGTGGTCACCGAAGCACTCCTCGTCCTCCTGCTGGAGGGCCACGATCTTCTGCTGGAGCGTACGGATCAGCTCCAGGCCGGTGCGGTCCCCGACATGCGCGAGGCGCGGGTACTCGTGCCCGCCGAAGTTGCGCTGCGAGATCCGCCCATCCTTCGTCCGGTCGAACAGGGCGCCCCAGGTCTCCAGCTCCCAGACCCGGTCGGGGGCCTCGCGCGCGTGCAGCTCGGCCATCCGCCACTGGTTGAGGAACTTCCCGCCCCGCATGGTGTCGCGGAAGTGCACCTGCCAGTTGTCACCGGCGTTGGCGTTCCCCATGGCGGCGGCGATGCCGCCCTCGGCCATGACCGTGTGGGCCTTGCCGAACAGCGACTTGCACACCACGGCGGTGCGGGCGCCCCGCTCGCGCGCCTCGATGGCGGCCCGCAGCCCCGCGCCACCCGCGCCGACCACGACGACGTCCCACTGCTGCCGTTCCACTCGTGCCATCGGACACCTTCCTTGTCAGAACAGCCGCGGATCGTCGAAGGCCCCGATGGCCAGCAGATAGACGTAGAGGTCGGCGAGCGCGACGCTCAGCAGCGAGGCCCAGGCGAGCTGCATGTGCCGGGCGTTCAGCCGGCCCACCCAGGTCCAGAGCCGGTAGCGGACGGGGTGCTGGGAGAAGTGCTTGAGCCGGCCGCCGACGATGTGCCGGCAGGAGTGGCAGGAGAGGGTGTACGCCCAGATCAGCGCGATGTTGACGAGGAGGACCAGGGTGCCGAGCCCCATGTGTCCCCAGGCGTAGGACGCGTCGCGGAAGGCGAGCACGGTGTCGTAGGTGAGGATGCCCGCGACCGGCAGGGCGGCGTAGAAGAAGTACCGGTGGAGGTTCTGCAGGACCAGCGGGAAGCGGGTCTCCCCGGTGTACGCGCGGTGCGGCTCGGCGACCGCGCAGGCCGGTGGCGACGCCCAGAAGCCCCGGTAGTAGGCCTTGCGGTAGTAGTAGCAGGTCAGCCGGAAGCCCAGCGGGAAGACCAGGACCAGCAGCGCGGGGGACAGGCCCCACCAGCCGCCGAACACCTCCCAGTTGGGCCCGCCCTTCATCGGTACGCAGTTCTCGGCGAGGCACGGCGAGTAGAAGGGTGAGACGTAGGGCGCGGCGTAGTAGTCCGCGTTCGCGAAGGCCCGCCAGGTGGAGTAGACGACGAACGCCAGCAGCCCGGCGGCGGTGGCGGCGGGCGCCAGCCACCAGCGGTCGGTGCGCAGGTGGCGGGGTGCGATGGCGGCGCGTGTCGCGCTGTGCACCCCGGCGCGGCCGGGCCGGCCGGTGTCGGGTGGTCGGGTGCCTGTGGCCAAGGGGGTCTCCTAGCGGTTCCGGGGGGCGCGGTCCCGGCCGGGGCCGCGCCTTGGAGTGGATACGGGCGCCCAGCGGTCCACCGGCGCGGTGCGCGGGCCGGGGCCCTGCCCGTCCCGCCACCGCGGGCCGCCGCGCCCGGGGGCGGGACGAGCCCGCGCCCCGGGGCGGTGACGAGCGGCAGGAGCGACGGGCCGGCGGCCGGGCGGGGCTCCGGGCCGGTGCGGGGGCGGCACGGGCGGTCCGGAACGCCTCGCCGCCGCCGCCGGCGTCCGCAGCCGGCCGCGCCCCGCTCCCGCCGGCCCGCGCCGGCGCGCCCGCGCGGCCCGGTCCGGGACACCCGCGCGGCCCGGTCCGGGACGCCCGCGCCGGCGCACCCGCTCGGAAAGCCGGGCCGGCGGCGCCCCCGCCGGGCCTCCCGGCCGCGGGCCTCCCCGGCCGGGGACGAGGCACCGGTGGGCGGCGGTCAGGGCGCGCGACGGTCGCGGGCGCCCAGGCCCTCGTCGTCGGAGTCCGTCCACAGGGAGGTGTCGTACGGCGTGTCGGGGATGCTCACCAGGCCGTCGGACCGCCCGGCCGTCATCGCGGCGGGCTTCTCCCTCCGCTGCTGCGCCAGGCTCCGCTCCAGTTGTCCGACCGAGCGGACCAAGTCGTCCAGGCAACGCTTGACCGCTGTCAAATCGTCCTGAAGTGACATCGATTGCCCTCACTTCCGCGATAGCGGGTGGCAAACACGCGCCTGAGAGTGTCGCGCGTCACATCCCTCGCTGTGAAGGCGTATGCACGGATTCCACCCGTCCGGGCCCCCCGGCGGGGTCCGGGGCCGGGCGGGCGTCGCGGGCGGGCGCGGGGCGGGCCGTTGGGCCGCACGGGTGGGGTTGGCCGGGCGTACCGCCGTGTCGCCGACGCGGGGCCCTTCCGGTCGTTTTCAGTGGATGGGCAATAGGTGTGATGATCTCCAAATTCCTCAAAACAGGACGAAGAGGTACAAGACATGTCCCACGTCGGCGCCCCTCGCGGGAGGACATGCTCCCGGAGCCCCCGCTCGCGCACCCTCCGGTCCGTCGCACTCTTCACCACCGGTCTGATCGGCGTCTCCGTCCTCGCCGGCTGCGGCTCCCCCGACGAGGAGAACGACGCCAAGCCCGTGCCCCAGGACATCGCGTCCACCTCCCGTGTCCAGGTCGCCGACGGTGGCACGCTGCGCTGGGCCGTCGACGCGATGCCCGGCACCCTGAACGCCTTCCAGGCCGACGCCGACGCCACCACCGGCCGTATCACCGGAGCCGTGCTCCCGGCCCTGTTCACCCTCGACCAGCGGGGCCGCCCGCAGCGCAACCCGGACTACCTGGAGTCCGCGGAGATCATCGAGCGCGAGCCCAAGCAGGTGGTGCTCTACAAGCTCAACCAGCAGGCGGTGTGGAGCGACGGCCGCGAGCTGGGGGCGGCCGACTTCGCCGCCCAGTGGCAGGCCCTCAACGGCCGCAACACCGCCTACTGGACCGCCCGCAACGCCGGGTACGAGCGCGTCGAGAAGGTCGAGCGCGGGGCCAGCGACCTGGAGGTCCGGGTCACCTTCAACAAGCCGTACGCGGACTGGCGCGCCCTCTTCACGCCGCTGTACCCCAAGGACGTGATGGGTTCGCCCACCGCCTTCAACGACGGTGCCCGCGCGAAGCTGCCCACCACGGCGGGGCCGTTCCAGCTCAAGGGCATCGACCCCGCGAGCGGTACGGCGACGCTGGTGCGCGACCCGCACTGGTGGGGCCGGCCGGCCAAGCTGGACTCGATCGTCCTGCGCGCCGTTCCGCGTACCGGGCGGGCCGGCGCGCTCACCGCGAACACGGTCGACCTCGCCGAGATCGACCGCGCCACCGCCGAGCGGATCGCGCTCGCTGGGCGGGAGGGCGGCGGCGCCCACGGCAAGCCCCCGGCCCACGGCCCCGGCGCGGCGCTCGCCCCGTCGGACGCGCTCAGGTCGTGGGCGTTGGCGTACGGCTCCGACCCGAGTCTGGCCGCCGCGCACCAGGTGGCGCGCGCGAAGAACCGGCAGGCCGTCGCGGTCTACGCGGCCGAGCAGAAGGCGCTGCGCGGCTTCGTGGTCCGCAAGTCGCTGGAACCCGCCTACACCCAGCTCGCGCTGAACGGCGAGTCCGGCCCGCTCTCCGACGAGCGGGTACGGCGCGCGGTGGCCCGCGCGCTGGACCGCGAGGAGCTCGCGGAGGCGGTCCTGAAGCCGCTCGGGCTGCCCGCCGAACCGGTCGGCAGCCACCTCGCGCTGGCCGGACAGTGGGCCTACGCCGACAGCAGCGGCGCGCTGGGCGGCCAGGACACCGAGGAGGCGCGGGCCCTGCTGGCCGACGCGGGCTGGACCCCGGGCGGAGCGGCCCGCAGACCCGCCGCCGCCAAGGACGGGACGAAGGCGGGCAGCGAACCCTCCACGGGCCCTTCCGCCGTCCCCTCCGCCGCCGTCCCCTCCGTGCCCGCCCGCCCCGGCCCGGCCGGTACCGGTCCCGCCGCCCCGGGCGCCCCCGCGGCGGGCGCCGACCAGGACCGCCCGTCCGACGAGGGCCTCTACATCGTCGGTGACGACAAGCCCGGCCTGGGCCGCGGCCCGGAGCGGGGCACGAACGTGCTGGCCCCCGCCCGGAGCGCGGCCGTCCAGGGCCTCGCCGTCCTCCACCAGGCCGCCGCCCTCCAGCGGGCCGGCGAGGACGGCGGCCGGGACGGCGACAAGGGCCGCGAGGCCGACCGGGGACAGGACGCCGACCGGCCCGAGGCCAAGGGCGGGGTACCCGGTGCCTACGCCCCGCGCGGCACCGCCGCCCCGGCCCAGGCGCCCGCGCCCCCGTCCGCGCCCGCCCGGCACACCGGCGTGGCCGGCCCGCTGGGCAAGGACGGCCAGGCTCTCACCCTGCGCTTCGTGCTCCCGTCCGGTCCCGGCTCCGAGCAGCTGCGCACCGTCGGCGAGAAGATCTCCCGGATGCTCGGCCGCGTCGGCATCCGCACCGAGATCACCAAGGTCGCCGACGACAGCTACTTCAAGGACCACGTGGCCGCCGGCGACTACGACCTCGCCCTGTACTCCTGGCCCGCCACCGCCTACCCCGCCACCGACTGGCGGCCGATCTTCGCCAAGCCGGTACCGGCCACCGACGGGTCGCTGCTGGTCGAGCAGAACTACACCCGGGTCGGTACCGACCACATCGACCAGCTCTTCGACCAGGCGGCCGGCGAACTCGACGAGAAGGCCGCGCGTGACCTGGTGCAGCAGGCCGACGCCCGGATCTGGGCCGCCGCCGGGTCCATTCCGCTGTACCAGCGGCCGCAACTGGTGGCGGCCGGGCACAACGTCGTCAACGCCGGCGCCTTCGGCTTCGCGACCCCGCGCTACGAGAACATCGGTTTCCGGGGCGCCGGCAAGACCGAGGACTGAGGACGGCCGGCCTGCCCGCCCCCGGGGCGCCTCCGGCGGTCCGCGACAGTCCGGCGGGTCCTCCGCCCACCCCGGCGGCCCGCGCGAACAATCCGGGAACCCGCGCGGAACAGCCCGGGAATCCGCGCGGAACCAACCTCTGAATCGGCTCAAGTCGCTTGCCCACCGGAGCGCCGGTGGGCAAGCTCACGTGCGGACCTCGACCCGGGCCCACCACCCGATCCCCGCTGTCCGAGAACGGGCCGGGAAGCCCCGCGCGCGCCAGGCCCGTACCATGGGACACAGCCGTGGCGCGTCCGCCCGGCGGGCGTAGACGAAAACGAGACGCCGCACCCACGATCGAGAGAAGCGCACGCCACTCATGCCCACGCGCCACGACATCCGTAACGTCGCCATCGTCGCCCACGTCGACCACGGCAAGACCACCCTGGTCGACGCCATGCTGAAGCAGGCCGGAGCCTTCGCCGCCCACCAGCACCTCGACGACCGGATGATGGACTCGAACGACCTGGAGCGTGAGAAGGGCATCACGATCCTGGCCAAGAACACCGCCGTCAAGTACCACCCCAAGGACGGCGGCGAGGTGATCACGATCAACATCATCGACACCCCCGGCCACGCCGACTTCGGTGGTGAGGTCGAGCGCGGCCTGTCGATGGTGGACGCGGTCGTCCTCCTGGTCGACGCCTCCGAGGGTCCGCTCCCGCAGACCCGCTTCGTGCTCCGCAAGGCCCTGCAGGCCCGGATGCCGGTCATCCTCTGCATCAACAAGACCGACCGCCCGGACTCCCGGATCGACGAGGTCGTCAACGAGACGTACGACCTCTTCCTGGACCTGGACGCGGACGAGGACCAGATCGAGTTCCCGATCGTCTACGCCTGCGCCCGTGACGGCGTGGCCTCGCTGACCAAGCCCGAGGACGGCACCGTCCCGGCCGACAGCGACAGCCTGGAGCCGTTCTTCACCACCCTGCTGGAGACCGTCCCGGCCCCGGAGTACGACGAGTCCGCGCCGCTCCAGGCCCACGTGACCAACCTGGACGCCGACAACTTCCTCGGCCGTATCGCGCTGCTGCGCGTCGAGCAGGGCGAGCTGCGCAAGGGCCAGACCGTCGCGTGGATCAAGCGGGACGGCACCATCGCCAATGTGCGCATCAGCGAGCTGATGATGACCGAGGCGCTCACCCGCAAGCCGGCCGAGAAGGCCGGTCCGGGTGACATCTGCGCGGTCGCCGGTATCCCGGACATCATGATCGGCGAGACCTTGGCCGACCCGGAGAACCCGATCGCGCTGCCGCTGATCACGGTGGACGAGCCGGCGATCTCCATGGTCATCGGTACCAACACCTCGCCGCTGGTCGGCCGGGGCGGCACCGGCAAGGGCGCGGAGAACAAGGCCGCGGTCAAGGACCGCAAGGTCACCGCCCGCCAGGTCAAGGACCGCCTGGACCGTGAGCTGATCGGTAACGTCTCGCTGCGCGTCCTGGACACCGAGCGTCCCGACGCCTGGGAGGTGCAGGGCCGCGGCGAGCTGGCGCTGGCCATCCTGGTGGAGCAGATGCGCCGCGAGGGCTTCGAGCTGACCATCGGCAAGCCGCAGGTGGTCACCAAGGAGATCGACGGCAAGGTCCACGAGCCGGTCGAGCGCATCACCATCGACGTGCCCGAGGAGCACATGGGCGCGGTCACGCAGCTCATGGGCACCCGCAAGGGCCGGATGGACAACATGTCCAACCACGGCTCGGGCTGGGTCCGCATGGAGTTCGTGGTGCCGTCCCGCGGCCTGATCGGCTTCCGCACGGAGTTCCTGACCAACACCCGCGGTACCGGTATCGCCCACTCCATCCACGAGGGCCACGAGCCCTGGTTCGGCCCGCTCCAGACCCGCAACAACGGCTCCCTGGTCGCCGACCGCTCCGGCACGGTCACCGCTTTCGCGATGACCAACCTCCAGGAGCGCGGCGTGCTCTTCGTCGACCCGGGCACCGAGGTGTACGAGGGCATGATCGTCGGTGAGAACTCGCGCTCCGACGACATGGACGTGAACATCACCAAGGAGAAGAAGCTGACGAACATGCGGTCGTCCTCGGCCGACTCGTTCGAGGCGATCGTCCCGCCGCGCAAGCTCTCCCTGGAGCAGTCGCTGGAGTTCTGCCGCGACGACGAGTGCGTCGAGGTGACCCCGGAGGCCGTCCGCATCCGCAAGGTGAACCTGGACGCGCGTGAGCGCGCCCGCGCCGCCTCGCGCGCCAAGCACGGCTGACCCGGCCCGGCGCCCGCCCGGCGTCCGGCGCGGGCCCGGCCCGCGCCTCCGCAACGGCCCGGCCGGCCCCCCGTTCCGCACGGGGGCCGGCCGGGCCGTTCGCGTGCGCGGACGGGGCCCGGAGGCCAAGGTGGCCGGTTACAGTCGCCGGTCGGATGTCAAGTGCTTTGCGCCCTGATTCGTTCGGCTATCGGACGTCGCACACCGGATCCCGCAGCAACAGTCCGTTTCGCGGGCGTCTGTCTGTGCTCGTTTTGTCCGGATTTCGGGCTTCGGGCTCTTGGTGATGTTGCCAAAACGAGACCCTTTAAGTGTGGTTTACGGCCCGGTCGTACTTAATAGTTGGCTCCATTGAGCTCGGGTCAATGGGTCACGCGCTGTGGGGAGTGCGCCGACTCGCGAGCACAGTGGGGTACTTGGGCTTCTCGTCGTCAGGGGTGTCGGCGGGCTGTCGCGTATCCCTCTTGCAGTAACAAGTGAACTCATGAGGAGGACCCCATGCGTGGTGCCATAAGCGCCAAACGGGTCGTGTGTGCGGTAGTGATCCCCGTGGGGGCGGCGCGACCGTGACTAGTCCAGCGAAGACCGAGGGGCCGGAAGCGTCCGCCGTCCTGGAAGTGGTGGCCGCGCCGCAGGGTGAGGCCCCCGTGGCCAAGGACCCGGCCGGCCTCTCTCCCGGGCAACTGATGTGGCGTCGATTCAAGCGTGATCGCACCGGAGTCGTCTCCGCGGTGATCATCGTCTTCTTCTTCGCCGTCGCTCTCCTGGCCCCGTTGATTGCGAAGGTGTACGGCAAAGACCCGTACACCCTCTACGGGCAGGAGAATGTCGGGCTCCTCGATGAGTTCAGCATCCCGACCGGCACCTTCGGCGGTGTCTCCGGCGAGTACTGGTTCGGTCTCGAACCGGAGCTCGGCCGCGACGTGTTCACGCAGCTGCTCTACGGCATGCGGACGTCCATCTACACCGCCCTGGCGGCGACGATCGTCATGGTCGCCGTGGGTGTGCTGATCGGCCTGGTCGGCGGCTACTACGGCGGGAAGGTGGACTTCTGGCTCGGCCGGTTCACCGACTTCCTGCTGGGGTTCCCCAGCCAGCTGTTCTTCATCGCCTCGATGCCCGTGGTCGTGGCGGCGTTCGTCAGCCCCGAGGAGGAGACGCCCACGGCGCTGCGAGCAGCGGCGATCATCGTGGTCCTGTCCTTCCTGGGGTGGATGGGCCTGTCCCGGCTGATCCGGGCGGCGACGCTCTCCCTGCGTGAGCGGGAGTTCGTCGAGGCCGCGAAGATCGCGGGTGCCTCTCCCTGGCGCATCATCCGCAAGGAGCTGCTGCCCAACCTCGTCACACCGATTCTCGTGCAGGCCACGCTGATGCTGCCCTCCACGATTCTCTCGGTCGCCTTCCTCTCCTTCGTGGGTGTCGGCTTCGTCGAACCCACGCCGGACTGGGGCCGGATGTTCGCCACGGGTGCGGGCATCTACGAGCAGGACCCGGCCTACATGTTCTTCCCGGGTGTCGCCATGGTCGTCTTCGTCGTGGCCTTCAACCTGCTCGGCGACTCGGTGCGCGACGCGTTCGACCCGAAGTCCGGTCGCTGACGTCACAACCAGCGGAACTGCTGTCACCTCGCCGCCTGGAAGCGGCGTGCCGGACAGCACAGTTGGATCACTACTGACAGATAGGTACTCATCACCATGAGCATCTTTGGCACGCGCACGGCACGTGCTGCCGTTGTCGCCCTGGCGGCCGGCTCGTTGGCACTGACGGGTTGCAGCAGCAATGGCAACAAGGGCACCGAGCACAAGGGGCAGAGCCAGGAGGACGCGGCCAAGCAGGCCGAGGCGGTCTCCTTCGGTGACGCCAAGGCCTCGGCCGGCCCGGCCGCCGAGGTCCCGGGCGCCAAGCCGGGTGGCACGATCGCCGTCTACCAGACGGACGACTTCTCCCACCTCGACCCCGCCCAGAGCTACGTCAGCGACGCCCGTCTCCTGGGCCGCCTCATCCACCGGGGCCTGACGCAGTACCAGGAGGACGAGAAGGGCAAGCTCACCGTCGTCGGTGACATCGCCACCGACTCCGGCAAGACCACTGACGGCGGCAAGACCTGGACCTACACGCTGAAGAGCGGGATCAAGGACCAGAACGGCAACGAGATCACCTCGGCCGACGTCCGCCACACCGTCGAGCGCCTGTACGCGCCGTTCGTCACCGACGGCCCGATCTACCTCCAGAACTGGCTCTCGGGCGAGGGCACCACGTACCGCAAGGCGCTGCCCGACGGTCCGTACAAGGGCAAGCACCTGCCGGACACCGTGCTGGAGACGCCGGACGCGAAGACGGTCGTCTTCAAGTTCAAGGAGCCGCAGGCCGACCTCCCGCAGGCGCTGGCCATGGTCGGCTACGCCATCGTGCCGCAGAAGGCGGACACCAAGGAGAAGTACGACACCGCTCCGACCGCCCTCGGCCCGTACAAGATCGCGGCCTTCAAGCCGGGCAAGTCGATGAAGCTCGTCAAGAACACGCACTGGGACCCCAAGACGGACTCGGTCCGCCACCAGTACGTCGACGGCTTCAACATCGCCTTCAACCAGGACGACGAGGCCCAGACCAAGGCGATCCTGGCCAACCGCGGAGAGGCCCAGAACGGCATCCAGCTGACCGGTACGGTGGCCACCACCCAGGTCCGCAACGTCATCTCCAACAACGAGGCCAAGAAGCGCACCATCCAGGGCTACCAGCCCTACGTCTGGATGCTGAACTTCAACCTCGACCGGGTCAAGGACAAGCGCATCCGCGACGCCATCGCCCTCGCGATGCCGAACGCGAACGTCTTCCAGCCGGACGGCGGCGCGTACGGCGGCGAGATCGCCACCGGTCTGATGGGCCCGACCGTCCCCGGCTTCGAGAAGGGCTACGACCCCTTCGGCAAGCTGAAGAAGCCGCTGGGTGACGTCGAGAAGGCCAAGAAGCTCATCAAGGAGGCGGGCGCCGAGGGCAAGAAGCTCGTCTACGCCTACGCCAACACGCCGAAGCGCCAGAAGCAGGCCGTCGTCATCGAGAACGCCCTCACCAAGATCGGTCTCGACGTCCAGAAGAAGGAGATCGACGGCGCCACCTGGTACGAGCAGGTCGGCAAGGTCAACAACGGTCTCGACCTCTACATGACCGGCTGGGGCCAGGACTGGCCGTCCGCCTCCACCGTCATCCCGCCGCTCTTCGACGGCAAGCAGCTCCAGGACGGCTCGTCGGTGTACTCGCACATCAACGACCCGAAGGTCAACGCCGAGATCGCTCGCATCAAGAAGATCACGGACCCGGCCGAGGCCCAGAAGGCGTGGACCGCTCTGCACCACGACATCGTGGAGCGGATCAACCCGGCGGCGCCGCTGTACTTCACCAAGTCGCTGCAGATCCAGGGCTCCAACGTGGGCGGCGCGCGCTACTCGACCGAGATGAGCGCCATCGACGTCACGCGCCTGTACCTGAAGAAGTAACGACAGCTCAGGCAGGCCGGCTTCCGGGGGCGCGCGCACGGCGGAGTGCGCGCCCCCGGAACGCCGGTCCTCAAGCCCGACCCCTCACAGCCGCCGTCCTGAGAGCAGCGACCAGCCATGTTTCAATTCCTTCTGCGCCGGACGCTCGGCGCAGTCCTGATTCTTTTCTTGATCAGCGCCTTCACCTTCTTCATGTTCTTCGCCGTCCCGCAGGACCCGGCCCTGCTGGCGTGCGGCAAGAACTGCACCCCGGACGCGCTGGCGGTCATCCACAAGAACCTCGGCCTCGACCAGCCGGTGGTGGTGCAGTTCTGGAACTACATGGTCGGCATCTTCGCCGGGCGTGACTTCTCGGTCGGCCACTGTGACGCCCCCTGCTTCGGTGTCTCGTTCAACAACCAGCAGATGGTCTGGGACACGATCATCGACCGGCTCCCGCTCACCATCTCGCTCTCGCTCGGCGGCCTGATCGTCTTCCTGATCGTCGGTCTCGGCGCGGGCATGATCGCGGCCTGGCGCAGGGGCACGGCCGTCGACAAGATCTTCAGCGGCGGCTCGCTGGTGCTGTCCTCGATGCAGATCTACTTCCTCGGCCCGGTCGTCCTCGGCATCTTCGTCTACAGCACCGGCTGGCTCGACAAGCCGAAGGACGTGCCGATCACCGAGAGCCTGAGCGGCTGGTTCATGGGTCTGCTGATCCCATGGCTGGTGATGTCGGTCATCTTCACGGCCAACTACACCCGCATGGCCCGCTCCACCATGATCGAGCAGCTCCAGGAGGAGCACGTCCGCGCCGCCCGCGCCAAGGGCATGAGCGGCCGGTACGTCTTCTTCCGCTACGCCTGGCGAGGCTCGCTCATCCCGATCGTCACCATCCTCGGCATGGACCTGGGCGCGCTGTTCGGCGGTGCCATGGTCACCGAGATCACCTTCGGCCTGGCAGGCATCGGCCGGCTGGCGCAGCAGTCGGTACTCGACAAGGACCTGCCGCTGACCATGGGCGTCATGGTCTTCAGCGCCGCCCTCATCCTGCTGTTCAACATCATCGTGGACGCGCTGTACGCCATCATCGACCCGCGCGTGCGTCTGTCCTAGGAGAACGACCGTGACCACACTCACCAAGACCGAGGACGCCCCGGCCCCGACCGAGTCGGACGCGTTCCTGTCGGTGCGCGACCTGCGTGTCCAGTTCTCCACCGAGGACGGCATCGTCAAGGCCGTGGACGGGCTCTCCTTCGACCTCCAGCGCGGCAAGACCCTGGGCATCGTCGGCGAGTCCGGCTCCGGCAAGTCGGTGACCAACCTCAGCATCCTGGGTCTGCACAACCCGCGGTCCACGAAGATCACCGGCTCGATCGAGCTGGACGGCGAGGAGCTCGTCGACGCTTCGACCAAGCGGCTGGAGACGCTGCGCGGCAACAAGATGGCGATGATCTTCCAGGACGCGCTGACCGCCCTGTCGCCGTACTACACGATCGGCCGGCAGATCTCCGAGCCGTTCCGCAAGCACACCGGGGCCAGCAAGAAGGAGGCGCGGGACCGGGCCGTGGAGATGCTCGGCAAGGTCGGCATCCCCTCGCCGCAGACCCGGGTCGACGACTACCCGCACCAGTTCTCCGGCGGTATGCGCCAGCGCGCGATGATCGCCATGTCGCTGGTCTGCAACCCCGAGCTGCTGATCGCCGACGAGCCGACCACCGCGCTGGACGTGACCGTGCAGGCGCAGATCCTGGACCTGCTCAAGGACCTCCAGCAGGAGTTCGGCTCCGCGATCATCCTGATCACCCACGACCTGGGCGTCGTGGCCAACACGGCCGACGACCTGCTGGTGATGTACGCCGGCCGGGCGGTCGAGCGCGGCTCGGTGCGCGAGGTCCTCAAGGCGCCGCAGCACCCCTACACCTGGGGCCTGCTCGGCTCGATGCCGCAGCTCTCCTCGGACGTGTCCGAGCCGCTGCGCCCCATCCCCGGCTCCCCGCCCAGCCTGCTGAACCCGCCCGCCGGCTGCCCGTTCAACCCGCGGTGCGAGTACCGCGACCTGGTCGAGGGCGACCGCTGTGTGACCGAGCGCCCGCTGCTGCCCGCCGGCCGTGGCGCGGCGTGCCACCTGTCCGCCGAGCGCAAGCAGCAGGTTTTCATCGAGAACATTCAGCCCCGGCTGGGCTGACGACCGGCAACTGGGGCTATCACCATGAGCGAGAACAACACCACCAAGGCCGCCGCCGACGCGGTTCCGGCGCAGCGCGGCGCCGCAGCGGCCCAGCCGCTGCTCGAAGTGAAGGGACTGACCAAGCACTTCCCGATCATGGGGGGCTTCCCCATCAAGCGGAAGGTCGGCGCGGTCCAGGCCGTCGACGGCGTGGACCTCAGCGTCTACCCGGGCGAGAGCCTGGGGCTCGTGGGGGAGTCGGGCTGCGGCAAGTCGACCACCGGCAGGCTGCTCACCAGGCTGCTGGAGCCGACCGGCGGCACGATCTCCTACCGCGGCCAGGACATCACGCACGCCAACCGCAAGCAGTTGGCGCCGGTCCGGTCCGAGATCCAGATGATCTTCCAGGACCCGTACGCGTCGCTGAACCCGCGTCAGACGGTCGGCACCATCATCTCCGGCCCGATGGAGATCAACGGCATCAACCCGCCCGGTGGCCGGGAGAAGCGGGTGCGCGAGCTGCTGGAGACGGTGGGGCTCAACCCCGAACACTACAACCGCTTCCCGCACGAGTTCTCCGGCGGCCAGCGGCAGCGCATCGGCGTGGCGCGGGCACTGGCGCTGGAGCCGAAGCTGATCGTCGCCGACGAGCCGGTCTCCGCGCTGGACGTCTCCATCCAGGCGCAGGTCGTCAACCTGCTCCAGGAGCTCCAGCGCGACATGGGCATCGCGTTCGTGTTCATCGCGCACGACCTGGCGATCGTCCGGCACTTCTCGGAGCGCGTCGCCGTGATGTACCTCGGCAAGATCGTGGAGGTGGCCGACCGCGACTCGCTGTACAACCGTCCGCGCCACCCCTACACGCACGCCCTGCTGTCGGCGGTGCCCGAGGCGGACCTGGACATCGAGCGCAAGGAGCGCATCCGGCTCTTCGGTGACGTCCCGTCGCCGATCAGCCCGCCGTCGGGCTGCCGCTTCCGTACGCGGTGCTGGAAGGCCCAGGACGTCTGCGCCACCGAGGAGCCGCCGCTGGTGCAGATCGCGGGCAACCGCGAGGGCCACCTCACGGCCTGCCACTTCCCGGAGGAGCCGTCCACCGAGAAGCGCGGCGAGGACATCGTCCTGGACCCGGCGCTGGCCTCGCTGGAGCAGGTCCCCGGCGCGGCCACCGCGCCGGACACCACCCCGGGTACCGCGAAGGACGCCCCGGACGCGTCCTGACGTCTCCTGAGTCTCCCGCCGT
The DNA here is from genome assembly GCF_040653855.1 of Streptomyces sp. NPDC050856. NCBI lineage: Bacteria > Bacillati > Actinomycetota > Actinomycetes > Kitasatosporales > Streptomycetaceae > Streptomyces > Streptomyces sp. NPDC050856. The sequence goes on from NZ_JBFAGV010000001.1 coordinate 171,795, forward strand.
CTCCCGGTACGCCGGAGGGCCCCGCACCGCGCGACACGCGGTGCGGGGCCCTCCGGCGTACCACGTGCCCGATGCCACCCTCGTGGACGCGGTGGGCGTGCGGTTCGTACCGCTATGGGGTGATATGTGGGCCTAGGGGAGACCCAGGCCGACAGGAGGCACTCCATGCGCGGAGCCACGCACCCCCGGTGGTCCCAGGCCCGGTGGGCCGTCTGCGCGGTGGCCGTGGCGCTCGCGGCGACCGCCTGCGGCGGAGGGGGCCGGGCCGGCGGTGCCGACGGGATCGTGAGCTCCTCCTGGGGCGACCCGCAGAACCCCCTGGAGCCCGCCAACACCAACGAGGTGCAGGGCGGCAAGGTCCTCGACATGCTCTTCCGCGGCCTCAAGCGGTACGACCCGAGGACCGGCGAGGCCAGGGACATGGTCGCCGAGCGGATCGAGACCACCGACTCCAGGAATTTCACCGTCACCCTGAAGGACGGCTGGACCTTCAGCAACGGTGAGAAGGTCACGGCCAGGTCCTTCACCGACGCCTGGAACTACGCCGCGCACGTCGACAACAAGCAGAACAACGCCCCCTTCTTCAGCGACATCGTCGGGTACGACGAGGTCCACCCGGCCGCCGGCAAGGCCACCGCGCGGACCATGAGGGGCCTGGTGGTCAAGGACGAGCGGACCTTCACCGTCGCCCTCAAGGACCGGTTCTCCACCTGGCCCGAGACGCTCGGCTACCAGGCGTTCATGCCCCTGCCGCGGGCGTTCTTCACCGCGCACGACGCCTGGCTGGACAAGCCCGTCGGCAACGGCCCGTACGCCATCGCCTCGTACACCAGGGGCAGCGGCATGAAGCTGCGCCGGTGGGACGGGTATCCCGGAGCGGACAAGGCGCGGAACGGCGGCGTGGACCTGGTCGTCTACACCGACAACAACACCGCCTACACCGACCTGATGGCCGGCAACCTCGACCTCGTGGACGACGTCCCCGCCCAGCAGCTCAAGAACGTCGCCGACGACCTGGGCGACCGCTACATCAACCAGCCCGCCCTGATCGTCCAGACGCTGGTCTTCCCGATGTACGAGCCGGCCTGGGCCAGGGCCGGGATGGAGAAGGTCCGCCGCGGCCTGTCCATGGCGATCAACCGTGAGGAGATCACCAAGCAGATCTTCCAGGGCACCCGCACCCCCGCCAAGGACTGGACCTCCGTGGCCCTCGGCGACAACGGGGGCTTCCAGGACCTGTGCGGCGACGCCTGCGCGTACGACCCCGCGCGGGCCAGGCGGCTGGTCGAGGAGGGCGGCGGCCTGCCCGGCGGCCGGGTCGCGCTCACCTCCAACGTGGACACCGGCTCGCACCGCGCCTGGATGGACGCCGTCTGCAACAGCGTCAACAACGCGCTGGGCAAGGGCGCGGTGTGCACCGTCAACCCCGTGGGCACCTTCGCCGACTTCCGCAACCAGCAGACCGCGTACAAGCTGAAGGGGCCGTTCCGCTCCGGCTGGCAGGCCGACTACCCGCTCATCCAGAACTTCCTGGAACCGCTGTACTACACCGGCGGTTCCTCCAACTACGGCAGGTTCAGCGACAAGCGCTTCGACGCCCTCGTCGACAAGGCCAACAGCGAGACCGACCAGGCCGAAGCCGTCGAGGACTTCCGGGACGCGGAACGGATCCTCGCCGAGCAGATGCCCGCCATCCCCCTCTGGTACCAGAACGGCAGCGCCGGCTACTCCGAGCGGCTCTCCGAGGTGACCCTCAACCAGTTCAGTGTCCCGGTCTACGACCGGATCAAGGTCAGTTGACGCCCCCTCCCTCCGATCCGGAGCTCCCATGGGACGCTATGTGATCCGGCGGCTGCTCCAGATGGTCCCGGTCTTCATCGGCAGCACGTTCCTGATCTTCTTCATGGTGTACGCGCTCGGTGACCCGGTCGCGGCGCTCTTCGGCGACAAGGCGCCCGACCCCGCCACCGCCGCCCGTATCCGCCGGGACCTGTACCTCGACCAGCCGCTGTGGAAGCAGTACCTGCACTACATGGGCCAGATCTTCCAGGGCGACTTCGGCACCGCCTTCAACGGCCAGCGGGTCACCGAGCTGATGGCGTCGGCGTTCCCGGTCACCCTGCGGCTCACCCTGGTGGCGATCGCCATCGAAATCGTCGTCGGCGTCACCTTCGGGGTCGTCAGCGGCCTCAAGCGGGGGCGGCCCCTGGACACCTCGCTGCTGGTCCTCACCCTGGTGGTCATCTCGGTGCCCACCTTCGTCTCCGGCTACCTGCTCCAGTTCCTCTTCGGGGTGAAGTGGGGCTGGGTACGCCCCTCCGTCTCGCCCGACGCCCGCGTGGACGAGCTGATCCTGCCCGGTGTCGTGCTGGCGCTGGTCTCGCTCGCCTACGTCACCCGGCTCAGCCGTACCTCCATCGCCGAGAACGTCCGCGCCGACTACGTCCGCACCGCCGTCGCCAAGGGCCTGCCGCGCCACCGGGTCATCACCCACCACCTGCTGCGCAACTCGCTCATCCCGGTGGTCACCTTCATCGGCGCCGACATCGGCTCGCTGATGGGCGGCGCCATCGTCACCGAGCGGATCTTCAACATCCACGGCGTCGGCTACCAGCTCTACCAGGGCATCCTGCGCAACAACGCGCCCACCGTCGTCGGCTTCGTGACGATCCTGGTGATCGTCTTCCTCCTGGCGAACCTGTTCGTCGACCTGCTCTACGCGGTCCTGGACCCGAGGATCCGATATGCCTGAGCCGTTCGAGAAGCCGTTCGAGAAGCCGCCCGGACCGCCGCCCGGGCAGCCGTACGAGCCGTTCGGCAGGCCGCGCGAGGCGGTCGCGCCGACCGGCGCGGGCGGCGCCATGGACCTGGCCATGAGCGAGGCCGAGACCCTGGAGCGCCCCGACACCGGCAGGCCGCGCAGCCTGTGGACCGACGCCTCGCACCAGCTCCGCCGCAACCCCGTCTTCCTCGTCTCCGCGCTGCTGATCGTCTTCCTGGTCCTGATCGCCCTCTGGCCGGGCGTCCTGACCGCCGGCGACCCGCTCCACTGCGACCTGTCCAAGTCGCAGGCCGGCCCGGCGCCGGGCCACCCCTTCGGGTACGACACCCAGGGCTGCGACGTCTACACCCGCACGGTGCACGGCGCCCGTGCCTCCATCACCGTCGGCGTCTGCGCCACCGTCGGCGCCGCCCTGCTGGGCAGCCTGCTGGGCGGGCTCGCCGGGTTCTTCGGCGGCTGGTGGGACGCCCTGCTGTCGCGGACCGCCGACGTCTTCTTCGGCATCCCCGTGGTGCTGGGCGGACTGGTCTTCCTGTCGGTCGTCACCAGCTCCACGGTGTGGCCGGTGGTCGGCTTCATCGTGCTGCTCGGCTGGCCGCAGGTGGCCCGGATCGCCCGGGGCGCGGTCATCACCGCCACACAGCACGACTACGTGCAGGCGGCGCGGGCGCTCGGCGCCGGCAGCGGGCGCACCCTGCTGCGCCACGTCGCCCCCAACGCCGTCGCCCCGGTGATCGTCGTGGCTACCATCGCGCTCGGCACCTACATCGCCCTGGAGGCCACCCTGTCCTTCCTGGGCGTGGGCCTGCGGCCGCCCACCGTCTCCTGGGGCATCGACATCTCCAACGCCGCCCCGCAGATCCGCAACGCGCCGCACATGCTGCTGTGGCCGGCCGGGGCACTGAGCGTCACCGTGCTGGCCTTCATCATGCTCGGCGACGCGGTGCGCGACGCCCTCGACCCCAAACTGCGCTGAGGAGGGCCGCCGACATGTCCGACACCCTGCTGGAGGTACGCGACCTGTACGTGGAGTTCCGTACCCGCGACGGGATCGCCAAGGCCGTCAACGGCGTGAGCTACCACGTCGCCGCGGGGGAGACGCTCGCCGTGCTCGGCGAGTCCGGCTCCGGCAAGTCCGTCACCGCGCAGGCCGTCATGGGCATCCTCGACAGCCCGCCCGGCCGGATCACCGGCGGTGAGATCCTCTTCCAGGGCCAGGACCTGCTGACCCTCAAGGAGGACGCCCGGCGCCCCATCCGCGGGGCCGGGATGGCGATGGTCTTCCAGGACGCGCTGTCCGCCCTCAACCCCGTCCTCACCGTGGGCGACCAGCTCGGCGAGATGTTCACCGTCCACCGCGGCATGTCGCGCAAGGACGCCCGGGCCAGGGCGGTCGAACTGATGGACCGGGTCCGGATCCCGGCCGCCAAGGAGCGCGTCCGTCAGTACCCGCACCAGTTCAGCGGGGGCATGCGCCAGCGGATCATGATCGCGATGGCCATGGCGCTGGAGCCCGCGCTGATCATCGCGGACGAGCCGACCACCGCCCTGGACGTGACCGTCCAGGCCCAGGTCATGGACCTGCTGACGGAGCTGCGGCGGGAACTGGGCATGGGCCTGGTCCTGATCACCCACGACCTGGGGGTGGTCGCCGACGTCGCCGACCGGATCGTCGTGATGTACGCCGGGCGGATCATCGAGAGCGCGCCCGTCCACGAGATCTACCGGGCCCCGGCCCACCCGTACACGGTCGGCCTGCTGCGGTCCGTCCCGCGCCTGGACCACAAGGGCCGGGAGCTGTACGCCATCAAGGGCCTGCCGCCCAACCTGACGGACATCCCACCCGGCTGCCCCTTCCACCCGCGCTGCCCGCGCGCCCGGGACGTATGCCGCGCCGACGTACCGCCCCTCCTGGAGGTCTCCCAGGACCGGGGCAGCGCCTGCCACTTCTGGGAGGAGACCCTCGATGCCGCAGCACGGTGAGCCGCTCCTCCAGGTGCGGGAGCTGGTCAAGCACTACCCGCTGACCCGGGGCGCGGTGTTCCGGAAGCAGGTCGGCGCGGTGAGGGCGGTCGACGGCGTCTCCTTCGGCCTGCGCGCCGGCGAGACGCTGGGCGTCGTCGGTGAGTCCGGCTGCGGCAAGTCCACGGTCGCCCGGATGCTGGTCGGCCTGGAGCGGCCCACGGCCGGGCGGATCCTCTACAAGGGCGAGGACCTCGCCGGGCTGTCGGGCCGCGCCCTGAAGGCGGTCCGGCGCAACATCCAGATGGTCTTCCAGGACCCGTACACCTCGCTCAACCCGCGCATGACGGTCGGGGACATCATCGGGGAGCCGTACGAGATCCATCCCGAGGTGGCGCCCAAGGGCGACCGGCGCCGCAGGGTACGGGAGCTGCTGGACGTCGTCGGCCTCAACCCCGAGTACATCAACCGCTATCCGCACCAGTTCTCCGGCGGCCAGCGCCAGCGCATCGGGATCGCCCGCGGCCTGGCCCTGCGGCCCGAGATCATCGTCACCGACGAGCCCGTCTCGGCGCTCGACGTCTCCGTACAGGCCCAGGTGATCAACCTGCTGGAGCGGCTCCAGGGCGAGTTCGGGCTGAGCTACGTCTTCATCGCGCACGACCTGTCGATCGTCCGGCACATCTCCGACCGGGTGGCGGTGATGTACCTCGGCAGGATCGTCGAGACCGGTACGGACGCCGAGATCTACGACCATCCCACCCACCCGTACACCCAGGCCCTGCTGTCGGCGGTTCCGGTCCCCGACCCCGGGGCCCGCGAGCGCCGGGACCGGATCCTGCTCGCCGGTGACGTGCCCTCGCCGGCCGACCCGCCCTCCGGCTGCCGCTTCCGCACCCGCTGCTGGAAGGCCCGCGAGAAGTGCGCCGTCCAGGTGCCGCCGCTGGCGGTCCCCGCCCACCTGGCGCTCGGGGACACCCCGGCGGGGCACGACTCGGCGTGCCACTACGCCGAGGAACGGCACGTCGTCCCGGCCCAGGAGGAGTCGGCCCGGCCGGCATGACGGGTGATGGCCCGCCACATTGATTGACCCGCCCGCAACTCGGCCGACCCCGCACCGATATGCGGACACGGCACGCTGGACGCCGTACGGCCGTGCGGGTGCCGTGGACCGGCCGGGGCGACCACGGGGCGCCCCGGCCGGTCGTGCGTCACGCCAGGCCCAGCGAGCGCTTCAGGAAGTCCACCTGGAGCAGCAGCAGGTTCTCCGCGACCTGCTCCTGCGGCGTCATATGGGTCACCCCGCTCAGCGGCAGCACCTCGTGGGGACGGCCCGCCGCCAGCAGCGCCGAGGACAGGCGCAGGGTGTGGGCCATCACCACGTTGTCGTCCGCCAGCCCATGGATGATCATCATGGGCCGGGCCGGCTCCTCCGGCGGCACCAGACCGTCGTCGGTGACCAGCGAGTTCGCCGTGTACACCTCCGGCACCTCGGCCGGGTCACCCAGGTACCGCTCGGTGTAGTGCGTGTCGTACAGCCGCTGGTCGGTCACCGGGGCGCCCACCACCGCCGCGTGGAAGACGTCCGGCCGCCGCAGGACCGCCATCGCGGCCAGGTAACCCCCGTACGACCAGCCCCGGACGGCCACCCTGCCCAGGTCCAGCGGGTACCGGTCCGCCAGCCCGTGCAACGCCTCCACCTGGTCGTCCAGCGTCAGCGTCAGCCGGTGCTTGACCGCCTTCTCCCAGGCGGGCGAGCGACCCGGCGCGCCCCGTCCGTCCGCCACGACGACCGCGAAGCCCTGGTCGGCGAACCACTGGGAGGTGAGGTACGGGTTGTGCGCGGCCACCACCCGCTGGCCGTGCGGCCCGCCGTACGGGTCCAGCAGCACCGGCAGCGGCCCGTCGCCCTCCCGGTGGCCGCGCGGCAGCAGTACCGCGCACGGGATCCGGTGCGGGCCCGACTCGGTCAGCTCCAGCCGGGGCGAGAACGCCGGCTCCTCCGCGTAGGAGGCGATCTCGGCCACCGGCTCACCGTCGCGCAGCACCCGTACGCGGGTACCGGGCCGGTCCGGCCGCGCCGACGCCAGCACCGTCACCGGGCCGCCGCGCACCGCCGAGTGGACGCCCGGGCCCTCCGAGAGCCGTTCCACACCCAGCTCGTTGACCCGGTAGACGTGGATCTCGCCGATCTCCGGCGCGGCGGCCTCCTCACCCGCCGACGCCGACACCAGGACGTCGTTGTCACCGACGTCCAGCACCGCCCGGAGCTGCGTCGGCGCCCCGGTCAACGTCCGGTCGCCCACCGCCAGCACCCGGGCCCCGCCCTCGTCCGCGACCCGCACCAGCCGCCCGTCCGGGGCCCACGCCGGCGCCCCGGCGATCAGTTCCAGCCAGTCCGGGTCCTCGTCCACGTGCACCGTGCGCGTCGCCCCGGATCCGGTGTCCACCGCCAGGTACCGCTGGGTGCGCTGGTCCCTCGCCTGCACCAGCAGCAGCGGCGCCCCGGCGGACGACCAGTGCACCCGGGCCAGATAGGGGAAGCGCGTCCGGTCCCACGTCACTTCCGTGCGGGTGCCGTCCAGGCCGATCAGACACAGCCGTACGTCGGCGTTGGCCGTACCGGCCGCCGGATAGGCCACCCGCGCCGGCTCCCGGTCCGGGTGCGCCGGATCGGAGATCCACCACCGCTGTACGGCGCTGTCGTCGACCCGTGCCACCAGCAGCCGGTCCGACTCCGGCGACCACCAGAAACCGCGCGAGCGGGCCATCTCCTCGGCCGCCACGAACTCCGCCAGCCCGTAGGTGACGTGCTCGCCGTCCGGCTCCGCCAGCGCCCGGTCGCCGTCCCCCTCCGCGCCGGTCACCCGCAGGACGCCGTGGGACACATAGGCGATGTGGCACCCGTCGGGCGACGGGCGCGGATCGATCACCGGTCCCCGGGCGGGCAGTTCACGCGCCGTCCCGGCGCGCAGCTCGGCGGTGAACAGCCGCCCCGACAGCGTGAAGGCGGCCAACTCCACGGCGGCGTCCACCGCGTAGCCCACGATGCCGCCCGCGCCCTCCCGGCTGCGTTCGCGGCGGGCCCGCTCCTCGGGCGACAACTCCTCCCGGGCGCCGCCCAGCAGAGCCCCGGGATCGGCGGCCACGCGCTCGCGCGCCTCGTCCCCGAGGTCGAGCACCCACAGCTGGTGGGAGCGTTCCGTCCCGGAGGGCGACCGCAGGAAGACCACCCGCGATCCGTCCGGTGACACGGTGAACGCGCGTGGTGCGCCCAGTGAGAAGCGCTGGGTCCTGGCGTACTGGCGTGGAAACGAGAGCTGTTGCCTGGAGGTCATGTGGCCGAACCTATCGGCCGTGCGCCCCCCGTGCTGCCGTGCACCGATCAATGCGTGGGGACGGATAGTTATGATCCGTAGCGCCGGGTGGGTATGTACCGACCGGCACATGCGCGTGGCCCGGTCCCGACCGAATATTTATGGAGGTGAACCGCCGTGGCACTCTCGATTTCGGCGGTGGTGCTGCTGGCGATCGTCGTCTTCCTGTTGATCCGGAAATCCGGCCTCAAGGCCGGACACGCGGCGGTCTGCATGCTGCTCGGCTTCTACCTGGCGAGTTCCTCCATCGCCCCCACCATCAGCGAGCTGACGACCAACGTGGCGGGGATGATCGGCGGCATCAAGTTCTGACCCGGACGTTTTCGGTCCGGTTGCTCTTAGAGTGTCCGTATGACGGATCTTCCCGCCCGTCGTCTGCTGTTGGTGCACGCGCACCCCGACGACGAGTCGATCAACAACGGCGCCACCATGGCCAGGTACGCGGCCGAGGGTGCCCACGTCACCCTGGTGACGTGTACACGCGGCGAGGAGGGCGAGGTGATCCCGCCCGGCCTCGCCCATCTGGCACCCGACCGCGAGGACCGGCTGGGCCCGTATCGCACCGGTGAGCTGACCGCCGCGATGAAGGAGCTGGGGGTCACCGACCACCGCTTCCTGGGCGGGCCCGGCCGGTTCCGCGACTCGGGGATGATGGGTACCGAGCAGAACCACCGCGAGGGCGCCTTCTGGCGCGCCGACGTGGACGAGGCCGCGCCGTTCCTCGTGGAGGTGATCCGCGAGGTCCGTCCGCAGGTCCTCGTCACCTACGACCCGGACGGCGGATACGGCCACCCCGACCACATCCAGGCCCACCGGGTGGCCATGCGCGCCGCCGAGCTCGCCGCCGACCCCGGCTACCGCGCGGACCTGGGCGCCCCGCACGCCATCGACAAGATCTACTGGAACCGGGTGCCGCGCGCGGTCGCCGAGGAGGGCTTCGCCCGGCTGCGGATGACCGCGTCCTTCCCCGAGGTGGGCGCCGTCGGGGACCTGCCCGGTGTGGTCGAGGACGACCGGATCACCGCCGAGATCGACGGCACCGCCCATGTGGCGCAGAAGGCGGCGGCGATGCGTGCCCACGCCACCCAGATCGCCGTGCGGGAGCCCTTCTTCTCGCTCTCCAACAAGATGGGCCAGCCCATCTTCCCGACCGAGTACTACGAGTTGGTCCAGGGCCGCTGCGGTGCGCCGGCCGGCGAGCGGGAGCACGACCTGTTCGCCGGCCTGGCGGGAGCGGCGGCCGAGGCGGAGGTGACGCCATGACCGGCACCGGGATGTGGCGACCGCCGCGCCCGAGCCCCGGGCGGATCGCCGTCTGTCTGGGCCTGGCGGTCCTCGGCGCGGTGGTGGGCCTGGCGGGCTCGCTGGTCCAAGCGGGCTGGTTCCCGGGCGGGTTGCTGCTGGCCCTGGCCGGCACCGCGGCCCTCTTCTACGGCGGGTTGTGGGCCACCGGCACCCAGGCGGGTGTGGCGGCGCCGGGCGCGGGCTGGCTGGTCACCGTCGTGGTGCTCAGTTTCGGCCGTCCCGAGGGCGACGGCGTCTTCGGGGGCGAGGTCGCGGACCTGGTGTATCTGCTGGGCGGCATGGCCGTCGCTGTGATGTGCGCCACGCTGACCCGGATGCCGCAACGGACCGGCCCGGCCGGACGACTTGGCGTGTGACGTGCCCGGACTTCGGGCGGAATGACCGTTCTTGTTCGCCCGGTCGCGGGATGCGTGTCCGTGGTGGCCAGTATGGTGGTGCGCGCCGCCGAGCGCCCGCGGGTGTGAGAGCGGGCGGCGGAGCCAACCGGGAGAACCTGCTTTGAGTCGTGAAACTGACAGTTCGTCCTCCGGCCCCCAGGGGCGTGGCGGAGCCGCGTACCCCTCGGGGACACCGCCGTACGGATCCGGCCAGTATCCGTCGCCGCACCCGACGCAGGACGCTCCGGAGGAAGCCGATCGGGCCGCCGCCGCGGAGCCGGACGAGCCGAGGACCGAAACCACACTGACCACCCGCATCCGGATCAACATCCCCGGGTCGCGGCCGATCCCACCGGTCGTCATGCGCAAGCCGGTGGGCGAGGCGGACGCGGCGGCGGGGACGGGCCCGGCCGGCCGGGACGCCGGGCGGACGGGCAGCACGCCGCGTCCGGCGGCCCAGGAGGCGGCCACGCGGCCCGCGTCGCCCGCGCAGCCCGCACGGGCCGCCGGGGAGCCGTCGGCCGAGGAGACGGCGACCAGCGACTGGTTCGCCCCCCGCAAGCCGCCCACGCCCACGCCGCCGCCCGCTCCGGGTGCCGCCGCGCCCGGTGCCGCCGCCCCGGCCGGGCCGGCGCAGGCCGGGCAGGCCCAGGGCGCCGCCCCGCTCGGCGTGCCCGCGCCCGGCGGCCCCCGTGGCTCCGGCGGGCACGACGCGCCCGGCCGCGGTGCCGGCTCGCCGTACTTCTCCGACGCGCCCGGCGGGCCCGGCGCCACCGGCGCGCCAGGTGGCCCGTCCCGTCCCGGGGCGCCCGATGCCGGCGGCTCCCTCCAGGACGACCCCGCCTCGGGCGCCGACACGCCCGCCCGCCCCAGCGGCCCCACCACCGGGCCGGTCACCGGGAGCAGCCCCCTGGGCGCGCCGCCGGCGGGTGCCGGGCCCCGGATGTCCGACGACACCGCTGTACCGACCCCGCAGCCGTCCGCGCCCGGACCCGTCCGGCCCCCGGCCGGCGGCCAGGTCTCCGGTGACACCCTGACCAGCGGCCTTCCCGTGGTCCCCGCGGACCACGCCGCGCCGTCGCCGTTCCCGATGTCCGGACCCGCCCAGGTCGCCACCGGCCAGGCCGGCCCGGCCGACTACACGGGCCACGACGGGTACGGCGGCTACGACAGCCGTGACGGCTACGACAGCCGTGACGGCCAGGACGGCCGTGACGGCTACGACGGCTACGACGACCGCGCCGGGCAGGGCGGCCACCGCGCCCCCGAGCCGCCCGCTCCGGCGCCCGCAGCGCCCGCGCCCGCCGCCCGTGCGACGCAGCCCAAGAAGAAGGGCCGCTCCAAGCTGGTCCTCCTGGGCGCCGCCGTGCTCGGCCTGGCCGGCGTGGCGTACGGCGCCGGGTTGCTGCTCAACCACTCCGAGGTGCCCAAGGGCACCACGGTCCTCGGTGTCGACATCGGCGGCGGCACCAAGGAGGAGGGCGTCCTCAAGCTCCAGTCCGCCCTGGGCAAGCGCGCCTCGGCGCCGCTCCAGCTCTCCGTGGGCGGAAAGAAGGAGGAGTTGGCCCCGGACAAGGCCGGTTTGTCCCTGGACAGCCAGGAGACCGTCCGGGCCGCGGCGGGCAGTGACTACAACCCGGTCTCGGTGATCGGCTCCCTCTTCGGCGCCGAGCGAGTCGCCCAGCCGGTGATCCCGGTGGACGAGGAGAAGCTGGGCGTCGCGCTGACCGACCTGGCGGGAGTCTCCGGCTCGGCCACCGAGGGCACGATCAAGTTCGAGCCGGGCAAGGCCGTCGCCGTACCGGGCAAGGCGGGCAAGGCCCTGGACGTGCGGCGTTCGATGATCTCGGTACGGGACGCCTACCGTGCCCAGGTCGAGACCGGCCGGGCCAATGTGGTGGAACTGCCCGTCGTCGCCAAGGAACCGACGATCACCAAGGCCGAACTGGACCGGGCGATGAAGCAGTTCGCCGAGCCCGCGATGTCCGATCTGGTGACCATCAAGGCCGGCGGCCGGCAGATCCAGTTCGGCCCGGGCAGGTCACTGCCGAAGATCCTGTCCATGAAGCCGGTCGACGGCCGGCTGGTCGAGGTCTACGACAAGCAGGCGATCAACACGCTGCTGGACGGCGTGTTCGACGGCGTCATGATCACCAAGGGGGACGGCAAGAAGCACCAGGTCTCCGCCGACGACGTGGCGCACGCCCTCCAGACGGCGCTGCTCGGCAAGACCCCCGCCGAGCGCACCGAGACGATCGAGCTCGACCCCAAGGGCTGACACGCCCCGCCCGACGCCCCTGCGTCGGCACCGGCACCGGCCCCAGGAGCCCCCGCCCCGATTCGGAGCGGGGGCTCCGGCGCGCCTGCGACCCGCTTGGCTCCGAGCCCGTCAGCCGGGGGTGTACGGCGTGCCCCCCGTCGGGCGTGAGGGGCGGAACACGCATCGGCGCGGCCCTCCGCGAAGGCCGTGACCGCGGGAAGGCCGCGGCCGCCGTGGGGGCGCGCCTCCCGCTCCCGCCGCCCGCTCCGATAGGCCGGATCGAGCCCGCCTCCGGCTGCCGGTCCCGGGCCCCTCGGGTCTGCCCGGGGCGGCGCACCGCCCGCACTCGCAGGGCGGGTAGCGCACCCCGGAGGGGATCGGGACGACCCCGCGTTCCGGGCGGTGGGCGGTCGTGGGGCCCCAGGTGCGGCCGTCGTCGCGGGAGACGCGGAGCGTCATCACCACGGCCTCCGTACCGCCGCTGCTTCCGCTGGAGCCAGTGCTGGATCTCCTCGGTCCCGGTGGGGGAGGCGGGACGGAGGTCCTGTACGCGGACGGTGGCGACGAAGTGGACGAACCGGACCCGCCGCCACTCGCCCTCCTCGTGGCGACGCCTGGAGGTCGGCGACGGCCGCGCCGCCTGCGTCCCCGTGCGGGACAGCAAGGCCCCGCACGGCTCCGCCGTGGTCTTCGGCCCCGGAGCCCGGAGCTCCTTCGTGGGCGCCGTCAAGGGTGGGCGGGTCCTTCGGCTCCGCTTCCCGCCGGTACAGTCGGCAGGCCGACCAGTCGACCGGCCAGGAGATCACGTCATGACCGTGCGGGAACAGGAGTGCTCAGCGGCGGGGCCGAGCCAGCGGATACGCCGCCGTCTGGAGCGGTTGATCGGTATCGCCGCCACCGAGGGCAACGCCCTGGTGGCACTGCGCAACGGCGACGAGATCTTCGGCGCGATGCTGGAGAGCATCCGCTCCGCCCGGCACACCGTGGACATGATGACCTTCGTCTACTGGCGGGGCGACATCGCGCGCGAGTTCGCCGAGGCGCTGGCCGAGCGGGCCCGTGCCGGGGTGCGGGTGCGGCTGCTGCTCGACGGCTTCGGCAGCCGGCTGATCGAGAAGCGACTGCTGCGCTCCATGGACGAGGCGGGCGTGACGATCGCGTGGTTCCGCAAGCCGCTGTACCTCTCGCCGCTCAAGCAGAACCACCGCTGCCACCGCAAGGTGCTGGTCGTGGACGAGCGGGAGGCGTTCACCGGCGGGGTCGGCATCGCCCAGGAGTGGTGTGGCAACGCCCGTAACGAGAACGAGTGGCGCGACACGCACGTCAAGGTGAGCGGGCCGGCGGTGGACGGGATCGCCGCCGCGTTCGCCCAGAACTGGGCGGAATGCCATGACGAGCTGTTCGACGAACGGGATCGTTTCATCGAGCACGAGGCGCGCGGCGACGCCGTCGTCCAGGTGGTGCGGGGGTCGGCGAGTTTCGGCTGGCAGGACATGCAGACGCTGTTGCGTGTCGTCCTGGAGTCCGCCGAGCGGCGTGTGCGGCTGGCCACCGCCTACTTCGCCCCCGACGAGTACTTCATCGAGCTGATATGCGCGACCGCGCGCCGCGGGGTGGAGGTCGAGATCCTGCTGCCGGGCCCGCACACGGACAAGCGCGTCTGCCAGCTCGCCGGCCAGCACTACTACGAGGCGCTGACCGGGAGCGGGGTGCGCATCTACCAGTACCAGCCGACGATGATGCACGCCAAGGTGGTCACCGTGGACGGTGTGGCCGCGCTCATCGGCTCCACCAACCTGAACCGCCGCTCCCTCGACCACGACGAGGAAGTGATGCTGGCCGTGCTGGACACCGCCTTCACCGCGACGCTCGACCAGCACTACGACGAGGACCTGGAACACAGCGTCCTGATCGAGGAGGGCCGCTGGAAGAGACGCCCGGTCGCCCAGCGGGTGCGGGAGGCCGCCATCCTGCCGATCCGGCGCTTCCTCTGACCTCCGCGCCCCCGGCTCGCCGGTCGGGTGACTCCGCGGCGGGCCGGCACGTCCGGCGCGGCCCGGGGGCACGCGTGCCGACATGAACGCTCGGACACCGGCCCTGCGTCTCGGTGCCGCCCCCGCCGTGTGCGCCGTGACCGGCTCCGGTGTGCGGGTCACCGCGTGCGGTATCGACCGTGAGCCGCACCACGGCCGACCGGGACCGACCGTGACGGCGACCACGGCTGGGGGGACCGGCCGTGACGGTGACCGTGTGCCGCGACGGCACCCGCCCGCGCCTGGCCGTGTCGGCCCGGCGTGCCGACACCGGCCGCCCCCCGCACCGGTCAGTTCAGCATCGCGCGCGCCGCCCGGGCCAGCTCGCGGACCTTCTCGGCGGCCACCGGCTCCACCGCGTCGACCACCTCGGCATAGGCGTCCATCTCCGCCGCGCCCGTCAGGAAGTCGCCGCGCTGGATCAGCAGCTCGGCCCGTTCGTAGCGCAGCCGGGCCGAGTGGGAGGGCAGCAGCAAGGACAGCTCCACCGCCCACAGGGCGACGTCCGTGCGCTCGGGGCGGGCCGCCGCCCAGACGCGGATGTTGTTCAGGACGCGCAGCACGATGTCGAGCGGGTCGGCGGGCAGCAGCATCGACGCATCCAGCCTCTCCCCGGTGGCGCCCACCACCAGCAGCTCGGCGTCCGCCCCGGTCAGCGGCCGGCCCCCGGCGAACGGGTCGGCCAGCACCTGCTCGCCCGGGTCGCCGAAGCCGACCACGAAGTGGCCGGGCAGCGCGACCCCGTACACCGGCGCACCCGCCCGCCGCGCCACCTCCATCCAGACCACGGACAGCAGGATGGGCAGGCCCCTGCGGCGGCGCAGCACCTCGTGCAGCAGCGAGGACTCCAGGCGCTCGTAGTCACCGGGGGTGCCGTGGAAGCCGCAGCGCTCGCCGAGCAGGCCGGCGAGCGCGGCCACCCAGGCGTGCGGATCCTTCGCCCCGAAGGGCAGCATTCCGGCCAGCCGGTCCAGCTCGATCTCGGCGGCGTCCAGCCCGGCCTGGTCCAGCTCCGGGTCCGCCTCCGTGCCCATGAGCAGGCAGAGGGTCGCCAGGTCGGGCCGCTCCTCGCGGGCCTCGGCGGCGAAGCGGTGCCGCCATTCGGTGGTGCGCATGTGCCTCACGTACCCGGATGGGGGGATCGGAAGTGGTGGTAGTGGTGATGGAGGGCGAAGCCCATCCCGTCGTACAGGCCGCGTGCCCCGTCGTTGTCCGTCTCCACCTGGAGCCAGGCCGCCGACGCGCCCTCGTCCAGCGCCGTACGGGCCAGCGCCGCCATCACGGCCGTGGCCAGGCCCCGGCGGCGGTGCTCCGGGTCCACCTCGACCGCCATGAAGCCGGCCCACCGCCCGTCGACCACACACCGTCCGATGGCGGCGGGCACGTCGCCCTCGCCCGGCACGGTGGCGAACCACACGGACGGCCCACTGCCCAGGACCTTCAGCACATGTGGTCCGGGCACACCGGACCGCTGGTAACGGTGGAGCCACGCTTCGTCCACGGACCGGGACAGCCGTACGCCCTCGGTGGCGAGGTCCGCGATCGGCGCCAGCGCCCCGATCCGCACCTCCGCCGTCACCTCGCGCCGCCAGCCCCGCTCCTCCAGCGCCGCGCACAGCCGCTCCTGGGTGCCCTCCGCCCCGGTGGCCGCCTGGACGTACGCGGGCAGGCCCCGCTCCGCGTACCAGGCGTCCACCCGGGCGAGGGCCCCGTCCAGGGGCAGGCCCGGATCACCGAGCGGCAGCACCGAGTTGGCCCGCCGGGTGAACCCGCCGGCCGCCCGCAGCGTCCAGTCGCCGAGCGGCTCGCTCTCCACCGGTTGCCAGGCCCGTGCCGCCACGCGCGCCAGCTCCGGGAAGCCCGCCGCCGGGCCCCTCCGGCGGGCCGGTGCGGCGGGCACCACCTTTCCCGCCACCACCGCCGACTCCGGGATACGGACGCTCTCACCGGTCCGCCGTGTGATCAGCAACACACCGTTGTCCCATGATGTGAGAACGCCGACCGTGTCGGTGAACGCCTCCCGCTGCGCACCCGGGTCGCCCAACCGGCGGACGGAGACGCGTTTGCCCACGTCGGAAGGGCTGATCCGGACCTCCAGCCGTCCGCCCGCAGTGAATTCCACAGCTCTGTCCGCCCCTCCTGTTCGGTTAGTCCCCAAGAACGGAGATACTAGGTGCGGGCATCGACGACGCCGCGCTCCCGCGCAGACCAGCCCTACCGAGGAGGAACGACAGCGTGACCTACGTCATCGCGCAGCCTTGTGTCGACGTCAAGGACAAGGCGTGCATCGAGGAGTGCCCCGTCGACTGCATCTACGAGGGCTCCCGGTCCTTGTACATCCACCCGGACGAATGCGTCGACTGCGGGGCCTGTGAGCCGGTCTGCCCGGTCGAGGCGATCTTCTACGAGGACGACACTCCGGAGGAGTGGAAGGACTACTACAAGGCGAACGTCGAGTTCTTCGACGAGCTCGGTTCGCCCGGTGGTGCCTCCAAGCTCGGCCTGATCGAGCGCGACCACCCCTTCATCGCCGCTCTGCCGCCGCAGAACGCCTGATCGCGCACCCTCGGTCCCGTACGGCCCCGCCGCTGTACGGGGCCGAGGTGTCTGCCCCTCCGCAGCAGAAAGAGAGCCCCGCGCCGTGTCCCCCGTCTCCGCACGTCTCCCCGTCTTCCCCTGGGACAAGCTCGAGCCCTACAAGAAGACGGCCGCGGCCCACCCGGACGGCATCGTCGACCTGTCCGTCGGCACGCCGGTGGACCCGGTGCCCGAGCTGATCCGGCGGGCGCTGGTCGCCGCGGCCGACTCGCCGGGCTATCCGACGGTGTGGGGCACCGCCGAGCTGCGCGACGCGCTCACCGGCTGGTGCGAGCGGCGGCTGGGCGCGCGCGGCTTCGCGCACACCAACGTGCTGCCGGTGGTCGGCTCGAAGGAGCTGGTCGCCTGGCTGCCCACCCAGCTCGGCCTGGGCGCGGGCGACAGGGTCGCGTACCCCCGGCTCGCCTACCCGACGTACGAGGTCGGCGCGCGGCTGTGCGGCGCGGAGCCGGTGGTCTACGACGACCCCACCGAGCTCGACCCGGCCGGGCTGCGGCTGCTCTGGCTGAACTCGCCGTCCAACCCCACCGGCAAGGTCCTCGCCAAGGAGGAGCTGATCCGGATCGTCGCCTGGGCGCGCCGGCACGGCGTCCTGCTCTTCAGCGACGAGTGCTACCTGGAGCTGGGGTGGGAGGCCGACCCCGTCTCGGTACTGCACCCGGACGTGTGCGGCGGTTCGTACGAGGGGATCGTCGCCGTCCACTCGCTGTCCAAGCGCTCCAACCTGGCCGGCTACCGCGCCGCGTTCATCGCGGGAGACCCGGACGTCCTCGGCGAGCTGCTGCGGATCCGCAAGCACGGCGGCATGATGACGCCCGCCCCGGTGCAGGCCGCCACGGTCGCCGCGCTGGGCGACGACGCCCATGTGGCCGAGCAGCGGGCGCGGTACGCCGGCCGGCGGGCGGCGCTGCGCGGGGCGCTGGAGTCGCACGGGTTCCGCATCGAGCACAGCGAGGCCAGCCTCTACCTGTGGGCCACCCGCGACGAGCCCTGCTGGGACACCGTGGCGCACCTGGCTGAGCTGGGCGTCCTGGTGGCACCGGGCGACTTCTACGGCGAGGCGGGCCGGCGGTTCGTCCGGGTGGCCTTCACCGCCACCGACGAGCGGGTCGGGGCCGCGGTCAAGCGGCTGGGTTGACCGCCGGCGCGGCGGAACACGACGGGAGGGCCCGGGGGCGTGTGCTCCCCGGGCCCTCCCGTCGTGGCGTGCCGGCGGTCAGCCCAGCGGGCTCTTCACCGGGAGCTCGCCGGTCGCGGGCAGTCCGCCGCCCAGGGCTCCGGTGGCGCCGGCCCCGGCCGCCGCGCCGGCCGTCCGGCCGACGACCTCGCCGGCGCCGCCCGCCACGTCACCGGCGGCCCTCCCGGCCGCGGGGGCCGTGGCCTCCCCCACCTTGTTCACGACCGGGGCGGCCTTGTCGAGCGCCGTGCCGGTGCGGGCGCCGGCGGCGGTGTGCGAGGCGCTGTCGACGGCGCCGCCGAGGACGGCGGTGTCGGGGGCGGTCAGGGTGCCACCGAGGTCGGGGCTCTTGGGCAGGTCCACGGCGCTCGCGGAGCCGGCCGCACCGACCACAGGGGCTGCGCCCGCTGCGAGCAGCAGCGCGGCACGGGCGATCCGACGGCTCAGGGGGAGGGACATGATGCTCCTTCGACGGGATTCGACCACGTCCGCCCAGGCGCGGCGGAGGAGGTCGTCGACTGTGGTGCCTGTCCGACGATCGGACGCTGTGACAACCGGTCGAAGGGCGGGGGAGGTTGCGGTGAGCCGAGGTAAAGAGTAGGCAATGCGTCGCATTATCGGCCTGCCGCAAATCCGGGCAAACAAACCGGCCCGGCATCGGCTGGGGAACCGTCACTGCCCAGGGGCCGCAAGGGGCGTGGGAAAGGAGCGCGAAGCCCCGCGGGGCGCTGTCGCGGCGTTCCGCGCGGGACGCACCGGCCCCCCGGGAGGGTGAACCGCCGTACGGCTGCCCGGTTACGGCGCGACGCGCATCCGGACCGCCCCGGTGTCCGTCCCGCCGCCCGGCCGCCAGCCGTCCTCCGACGCGTCGGCGCGCCACACGCGACCGGCGTACGACACCTCGGCGATCCCCAGGCCGTCCGCCCGCGCCACCGCCCACTGCGCCAGCTCCCAGCCGCGCCGCGGAGCGCCGCCCGCGCTCCCGGGTCCGGCCGTCTCCACGGCCGCCGGTACCGGTACGGACAGCCGCCCGGCCCCGGCGGGGGCCCCGGCGGCCGCCGGGGCCCCCGGCAGCACACCCTGGCCGAACGAGCGCACCAGTTCGGCACGCACCTTCGCCGGGTCGCCGGCCCGCCGCGGCGCGTTCCCGGTGACGCAGGTCAGCGAGGCGGGCGCGCGGCCGGTGAGGGCGGCGGCGAGCAGTGAGGCGTCCGGCTCGTGCTTGGCGTACGCCTGCGGGAAGCCGCTGCGCTGGACGCGCTGCGCGGCGACGGTCAGCGGCAGGCGCGAGTAGCCGGGCACCTGCGCCAGGTGCTCGTAGAAGCGGCTCGCCGAGAAGACCGGGTCCATGATCTGCGCCTCGGTGCCCCAGCCCTGCGAGGGGCGCTGCTGGAACAGCCCGAGCGAGTCCCGGTCGCCGTGCGCGATGTTGCGCAGCGCGGACTCCTGCAGGGCGGTCGCCAGGGCGATGGTGACGGCACGCTCCGGCATGCCGCGCGTGGTGCCGACGGCGGAGATCGTCGCCGCGTTCGCGGCCTGCTCGGGGGACAGCTCGTACCGTGCGCTCCCGCTGCCCACGGTGCAGCGCGGGACGTGGCCGCCCGTCACGTACTGCACCGCCACATACGCGATCAACGCCAGGAGCACGGCGAAGGCGGCCGCGATCCTGACGCGGCGGCCGCGACGGAGGGGGGTGGCGGGTTCGGACACGGGGCCAACCGTACTGGAGGCCCGCGTTAGGCTCGGGACCATGTCCGACACCACGCTCGACAGCACGCCGCAGCCCGCGCTGGACCTCAGCCAGGACGCCCCCTCGCTCACCGCCGCCCTGGTGGACTTCCCGTCCGTCAGCGGCACCGAGAAGCCTCTCGCGGACGCGATCGAGCAGGCGCTGCGCACCCTCCCGCACCTCAGGGTGGACCGGCACGGCAACAACGTGGTGGCCCGCACCGAACTGGGCCGGGCCGAGCGGGTGGTCCTGGCCGGCCACATCGACACCGTGCCGATCGCCGACAACGTGCCCTCCCGGCTGGACGGCGACGGCGTGCTGTGGGGCTGCGGCACGTCGGACATGAAGTCGGGCGTCGCCGTCCAGTTGCGCATCGCCGCCACCGTGCCCGAGCCCAACCGGGACCTCACCTTCGTGTTCTACGACAACGAAGAGGTCGCCGCACACCTCAACGGTCTCGGGCATGTGGCCGACGCACACCCCGACTGGCTGGCCGGCGACTTCGCCGTCCTCCTCGAACCGTCCGACGCCGAGGTCGAGGGCGGCTGCCAGGGCACGCTGCGGGTCCACCTCCGGCTGGAGGGGGAGCGGGCCCACTCGGCGCGGAGCTGGATGGGGTCCAACGCCATCCACGCCGCCGCGCCGGTGCTGGCCCGGCTGGCCGCCTACGAGCCGCGCCGGCCGGTGATCGACGGGCTGGAGTACCACGAGGGGCTGAACGCCGTCGGCATCGAGGGCGGCGTCGCCACCAACGTCATCCCCGACGAGTGCACCGTGGTCGTCAACTACCGCTACGCGCCCGACCGCTCCATGGCCGAGGCCGAGGCGCACGTCCGCGAGGTGTTCGCGGACTGCGGCGTGGCCGAGTTCGTGGTGGCCGACCACACCGGAGGGGCGCTGCCCGGCCTCTCCCACCCGGCCGCGGCGGCCTTCATGGCGGCGGTCGGCGGCAGGGCCCGGCCCAAGTTCGGCTGGACGGACGTGTCCCGGTTCAGCGCGCTGGGCGTGCCGGCCGTCAACTACGGACCGGGTGACCCGCTGGTCGCGCACAAGCGGGACGAGCGGGTGGCCGTGGAGAGGATCACCCACTGCGAGCGGCGACTGTACGACTGGCTCACTGCCTGACCACCGTAATTTCGCCATTCGTCATGTCCGGCGACCTACCCTGAGCGGGAAACGATGTTCAGCGGAGGGAGCAGGTCATGGGCAACCCCGAGGCCGAGGCCGAAGGACTGCGAGCGCTGGCCGAGCAGCGGCTGGGGCCGGTACTGCGCCGCAGGGAGCAGGTACAGCCCGGTACCACCGATCAGCGGCTGCTGGACACCGCGGGCGACTCCGAGTGGGTGCACACCGACCCCTGGCGGGTCATGCGCATCCAGTCGGAGTTCGTGGAGGGGTTCGGCGCGCTGGCCGAACTGCCCAGCGCCATCAGCGTCTTCGGCTCGGCCCGCACCAAGGCGGGCACGCCGGAGTACGAGGCGGGTGTACGCATCGGCAAGGCCCTGGTCGAGGCCGGCTTCGCGGTGATCACGGGCGGCGGCCCGGGCGCCATGGAGGCCGCCAACAAGGGCGCGCGGGAGGCCAAGGGCGTCTCGGTCGGGCTGGGCATCGAGCTCCCCTTCGAGCAGGGCCTGAACCCGCACGTCGACATCGGCGTGAACTTCCGCTACTTCTTCGTGCGCAAGACGATGTTCGTGAAGTACGCGCAGGGGTTCGTGGTCCTGCCGGGCGGACTGGGGACCCTGGACGAGCTGTTCGAGGCGCTCACCCTGGTGCAGACCCAGAAGGTCACCCGCTTCCCGATCGTGCTGTTCGGCACGGAGTACTGGAGGGGCCTGGTCGACTGGCTGCGCGGCACGGTGGTCGCGCAGGGCAAGGCGTCGGACCGGGACCTGCTGCTCTTCCACGTCACGGACGACGTCGAGGAAGCGGTGGCCCTGGTCACCAAGGAAACCGGCCACTGAGCCACGCCGGGGCCGGGCGGCGGGCCCGGCCCCGGCCGAAGGCACTCCGGTCCGGGCCGGGACGGCCCGCCCCGCCGCCCCCGGGACCGGCGGACGTCCCGGCCCGGCGGACCGCCCCGGCGCTCACGCCAGGCCCCGGCGGGCGACCGACGGGGGGCGGTGGCCGGCGATGGACGCGACCATGTCCAGGACCTGCCGGGTCTCGGCCACCTCGTGGACGCGGTAGACCCGCGCGCCCAGCCACGCCGACACCGCCGTCGTCGCCAGGGTGCCCAGCACCCGTTCCTTCACCGGCTTGTCGAGGGTCTCGCCGACGAAGTCCTTGTTGGACAGGGACACCAGCACCGGCCAGCCCGTCGCCGTCATCTCGCCCAGCCTGCGGGTGGCTTCCAGGCTGTGCCGGGTGTTCTTGCCGAAGTCGTGACCCGGGTCGATCATGATTCCGTCGCGGCGCACCCCCAGCTCCACGGCCCGCTCGGCCAGCCCCACCGTCACCCGCAGGATGTCGGCCACGACGTCCTCGTACGCCACCCGGTGCGGGCGGGTGCGCGGCTCCGCGCCGCCCGCGTGCGTGCACACCAGCCCCGCCCCGTAGCGCGCGGCGACCTCCGCCAGCCTCGGGTCGACCCCGCCCCACGCGTCGTTGAGCAGGTCCGCGCCCGCCTCGCAGACCGCCTCGCCGACCTCGTGCCGCCAGGTGTCGACACTGATCACCACGTCCGGGTGCCGCCGGCGGACCTCGGCGACGAAACCGACCGTGCGGCGTGCCTCCTCCTCGGCCGTCACCTCCTCCCCGGGACCGGCCTTGACCCCGCCGACGTCGATGATGGCGGCGCCCTCCGCCACCGCCTGCTCGACACGGGCGAGCGCCGGCTCGTCGCGGAACGTGGCGCCCTGGTCGTAGAAGGAGTCCGGGGTCCGGTTCACGATCGCCATGATCACCGGCTCGTGCGCGTCGAATTCACGCCGTCCCAAGCGCAGCATCCCTTATGTCCTCCTCGCGTTCGTCGCCTGCGACCTTAACCGCCGACGGCTCATGGCACGATCGGCAGCGGACGTTTTCCGCTCCCGGGAGAGGCACGCTGTGTTCTGGTTCTTGCTGATCGCGATGGTCGTGGTGGTCGCCGCGGTCACCCTCGCGGTGGTCGGCGGCGGGGAGAGCGACGTACTCCCCGAGGCGGCACCCGAGGAGCTGGTGGACCCGCTGCCGCCGACCCGGCCCGTGGGCCGCGCCGACATCGAGGCGCTGCGGCTGCCGCTGGCCCCCCGGGGCTACCGGATGGCGGACGTGGACGACGTACTGAGCAGGCTGGGCGCCGAGCTCGCCGAGCGCGACGCGCGGATCGCGGAGCTGGAGGCCGCCCTGGCCGGCGCGCAGGCGACGGCGGTCGGCGGGGCCGACCTGTTCGACAAGCCGGCCGGCCGCCGGGGCGACGACCGCCAGGACGAGGAGCCCGGGCAGTGACGGCCCCGGTGCCCGGCGGGCCGGTGCCCGAACCCGTGCCGGGGGCGGCCGTGCCCGGCCCGGACGGCCGGCCGCGCTGCCCGTGGGGCCTGTCCACCGAGGACTACGTGCGCTACCACGACGAGGAGTGGGGCCGCCCGGTCCACGGCGACGACGCCCTGTTCGAACGCCTCTGCCTGGAGGCGTTCCAGTCGGGCCTGTCCTGGCTCACCGTCCTGCGCCGCCGGGAGGGCTTCCGCCGGGCCTTCGCGGGCTTCCGGATCGACGCGGTCGCCGCGTTCACCGACGCCGACCGGGAACGGCTCCTGGCCGACGCCGGGATCATCCGCAACCGCGCCAAGATCGAGGCGTGCCTGGCCAACGCGCGGATGGTGGCCGGCTGGGCCCCCGGTGAGCTGGACGCGCTGATCTGGTCGTACGCCCCCGACCCCGCCGCCCGGCCGGCCCCCCGCACGGTCGCCGAGGTACCGGCGGTCACCGACGAGTCGGCGGCCCTGGCGAAGGAGCTGCGCCGCCGCGGCCTGCGGTTCGTCGGCCCCACCACCGCCTACGCGCTGATGCAGGCCTGTGGCCTTGTCGACGACCACCTGGCGGACTGCGTGGCGCGCGGCGGCCGGCTCGGTCAGCGCCCCACGTAGCGGGGCTTCTCCTTGGCGAGGAACGCCTCGACCGCGATCGCGTGGTCCTGCGACGCGCCCGCCCTGGTCTGGAGCTCGTCCTCCTTCTCCAGCGCCTCGTCCAGGGTGTGGCCGGCGCCGTACGCCAGGGACTCCTTCAGCGCCGCGTACGCCAGCGTCGGCCCCGCCGCCAGGGCACGGGCCACCGCCGCCGCCTCGGCGGCCAGCTCCCCCGCCGGCACCAGCTTGTTCGCGATGCCCAGCTCGTACGCCTCCCGCGCGGGGATCGAGCGGGGGAAGAACAGCAGGTCGGCGGCGCGGCCCGGACCGACCACCCGGGGCAGCGTCCAGGAGACGCCCGAGTCGGCGGTCAGCGCCACCCCGGCGAAGGAGGTGTTGAACGCGGCGGTGTCCGCGACGACCCGGTAGTCGGCCGCCAGCGCGAAGCCGAAGCCGGCGCCCGCCGCCACACCGTTCACCCCGGCCACCACCGGCTTGGGCATCCCGGTGATCGTCCGGAGGATCGGGTTGTAGTGCTCACGCACGGTGGTCATGGTCCGGCCCGTGCCCGCCTCCCGGTCAGCGGCCAGTGAGGAGACGTGTTCCTTGAGATCCTGGCCGACGCAGAAGGCACGCCCGATCGCGGTCAGCAGCACGGCCCGTACGGCGGTGTCGTCGCCCGCCGCGCGCAGCGCGTCCCGCAGGGCCTCCTTCGCCTCGGTGTTCATCGCGTTCATGGCCTCGGGACGGTTGATCGTGATCGTCGCGAGCCCGTCGCTCACCTCGTACAACACGGTGTCGGCCATGGGCAGGTCCCTTCAGGGCTCCGGGGATGGTGTCCCGCCCAGCATGGCGGAGATCGCCGGACGGGGACATGTGACCTGCGTCAAAGAATCCGGGGCCGCGCGGGCACCTGCGGCGGCGAAGTATCGCAGGCGGATCGCCGAAATAGACGGTTTTGCGGAAGCGCGTTGCACAAGCGATGCAGCCTGATGTTGGTCATCGGCTCATGCCATGCGGGATAATGACCTCGAAGCGATGTGTTCGATGCCGGTGACGTGTGCCCATCCAGAGGGCCGTCGGCTGACGATGAGCTGGTTTCAGGAAGGGGAACGAGCATGGCGGCCATGAAGCCGCGGACGGGCGACGGCCCGCTCGAGGTGACCAAGGAGGGGCGGGGCATTGTCATGCGGGTTCCGCTCGAAGGCGGCGGTCGGCTTGTCGTCGAGCTGACCCCGGACGAGGCCGACGCGCTCGGCGACGCGCTGAAGAAGGTCGTCGGCTGACGCGGCACTGCCCACAGTTTTTCCCTGCGAGGGCCCCGGCCCGGTCTCACGACCGGGCCGGGGCCCTTCGCCTTCCGCGCGGCGAACCCGCCGAGCGGGGAGTGACAAGCCGGTGGCGCGAGCCGCGAGAGGGGGCCGGTGGCGGGCGGCCCGGTGCGGGTCTCGCCTCAGGCGCCGCGCCGCACGGCGCACAGCAGCCCGTCGCCCACCGGCAGCAGCGACGGCAGCAGCTCCTCGCTCTCGCGCACCGTCCGCAGCAGCTCCCGCAGGCGCAGCACCTCGGGCGGCTGGGCCGCCGAGTCGACGGTGCGGCCGTCGGCGAAGACGCCCTCGAAGCAGACCAGCCCGCCGGGCCGCAGAAGACGCAACGATTCGGCGAGGTACTCCAGGGACTCGGTGCGGTCCCCGTCGCAGAAGACCAGGTCGTACCCGCCGTCCGCGAGGCGGGGCAGGACGTCCAGGGCGCGGCCGGGGATGAAGCGCGCCCGGTTGCCCGCGAAGCCCGCCGCCCGGAAGGCCTGCCGGGCGAACTGCTGGCGCTCCGGCTCGGTGTCCACCGTGGTCAGCACGCCGTCGGGCCGCATCCCGTGCAGCAAATAGATGCCCGACACGCCCGTGCCGGTACCGATCTCGGCCACCGCTTTCGCGTCCGCCGTGGCCGCCAGCAGTCGCAGCGCGGCGCCGGTACCTGGCGACACCGAGGGCAGCCCTGCCTCCCGGGCCCGATCCCTGGCCCAGCGCAGCGCTTCGTCCTCGGCGACAAAGGCGTCGGCGAACGCCCAGCTCGTCTGCCGGTTGGCGGTAATGACCCTCTCCTGTCCCCGTAGTTGGCGCAACGGTGACTGTATCCGCTCGGAGTCGGGAACCCGCAGATGGGACCGGGCGTTATGAAGGGGCAGGGGGAGTACATGGATCAAGACCGGAAGCCGGTCCCAAATTCGCGTAAAGATTCTTATCCGGAGCTAACGGGCGAGGTGGCTATGGTAGGGGCTCCACTGGACACCACCAGAGCCAACAGGGGAGGTGCGGCTGCGCCTGTGGATCGGGGAGGAGTGCTGCGGCGCCTTCTCAGGTCGGCGGGTGAGCCGAAATCCGTGACCGACACCGCTGACAGTTCTCGCGCCGCCGACTTCGCACCCACCACCGCGACCTTCGCCCCGGATGCGGATTCGCAGGCGTGGACTCCGCCCAGCTGGGAGGAGATCGTCAGCACGCACAGTGGCCGGGTCTACCGCCTCGCGTACCGCCTGACCGGCAACCAGCACGACGCCGAGGACCTCACCCAGGAGGTCTTCGTCCGCGTCTTCCGCTCCCTGTCGACCTACACGCCCGGGACGTTCGAGGGCTGGCTCCACCGCATCACCACCAACCTCTTCCTGGACATGGTCCGCCGCAAGCAGCGCATCCGGTTCGACGCGCTCGGCGACGACGCGGCGGAGCGGCTGCCCAGCCGCGAGCCCTCCCCGCAGCAGGCCTTCCACGACACCCACTTCGACGCCGACGTCCAGCAGGCGCTGGACACCCTCGCGCCCGAGTTCCGGGCGGCGGTGGTGCTGTGCGACATCGAAGGGCTCTCGTACGAGGAGATCGCCGCGACCCTCGGCGTCAAGCTGGGCACCGTCCGCAGCCGTATCCACCGGGGCCGCTCCCACCTGCGCAAGGCCCTCAAGCACCGATCGCCCGAGGCCCGGGCCGAGCAGCGCGTGTTCGTGGCCGTGGGCGGGGAGGGCGGGCCCGCGTGACTGGCACAGGTCCGACCCCCGCGGAACAGCACCTGGGGGACCGTCTCGCTGCCCTGGTGGACGGCGAGCTCGGCCATGACGCCCGTGAGCGGGTCCTCGCCCACCTGGCGACCTGCGCCAAGTGCAAGGCCGAGGCCGACGCCCAGCGGCGGCTGAAGAACGTCTTCGCCCAGGCCGCTCCGCCTCCGCCGTCCGAGGGGTTCCTCGCCCGTCTCCAGGGGCTGCCCGGGGGCGCGGCGACGGGAGCCGACGACGACCGGGCAGGCCCCTTCGGCCCCGGTGGCCCCGGAGCCGGGCGGTTCGGCCCCGGGCGGTCCGGACCGCAGCGGCCGGCCGGCGGCGTGTTCGCGGTGACGTCCGGTGCGTACGGGCCGGTGCCGCCCGCCGGTGCCGGCGGCCCGGTGCTGCCCGGCGGCCGGGGCGCGGGCTTCCGGATCCACGAGGTGACGCGGCAGGGAGCCGAGCGCTCGGCATGGCGCGGGCGGCGGTTCGCGTTCGCCGCCGCCAGCGCGGTCTCGTTCGCCGCCATCGCGCTGGGCGGTGCCCTGCCGACGGTCGCCACGGTCGACGCCCGGGGCGAGGGCAGCGGCAGCAACGTCACCCCGCTGCGCGCCCCCGGCCAGGCACCGTCCGCCACGGACGGCAGCCGCCGCCGCGGCTCGGGCGGCGGTCCGGTCCGCTCCGGCGAGAGACCGGCCGCCGCGCCGCTCTCCGGCATGCCGGTCCACCTGCGGCAGTCGGCCGCCCACCCCTTCCTGCCCGCGTCGCCGCTGAGCGCGCTCGGCGCGCTGAACGCCCGCGGCGCCCACCACGGCGCGACCGCCCCGTACGCCGTGGGCACGCCCGGCGGGCTCGGCGGCGCGGCGCACACACCGCTGATACGCCCCACGGGACCGGCCCTGCGCTTCGCCACCGCCTCGGGGCCCGCCCCGGTCGGCGGGCTGTCGCCGACGCACCTGGCCGTCCCGACCGCGAGCACCCTGCCGCTCAGCGCCCGGCGCTGACGAGGCCCCCTGCGCCGGGTCGCCGGACCTGGTTGAATCCTCGGGCAGGGGCGCCCCGCGGGGGCGCGGACCGGCGAGTTGCGGGGAGAGCATGAACGACGGGAAGCCCACCGGCCCGAAGCCCAAGTGGTGGAGCCGGCCCACGCGCCCGGACGCGGCACCGGAGGCCCCGGCCCCG
The DNA here is from genome assembly GCF_040653855.1 of Streptomyces sp. NPDC050856. NCBI lineage: Bacteria > Bacillati > Actinomycetota > Actinomycetes > Kitasatosporales > Streptomycetaceae > Streptomyces > Streptomyces sp. NPDC050856. The sequence goes on from NZ_JBFAGV010000001.1 coordinate 199,651, forward strand.
GACCCCGGCCCGGCCCGCGGGCCCGCCGCTCCCCAGGCGCCCGCCGAGCCGCCGGGCACCGCCCCCGCGCCCCGGCGGCCGTTGCACGAGCCCGACGAGTACAGCACCCCGCCGTACGGTGAGCCCGGGCCCTGGGCCCCCGCCCCACCCGTGCAGCGACCGGTGCCCCAGGCCGCCACCCCGCCGCACGGCACCACCGCCCCGGCCGACGGGTACGGCACCACCGCCCCGGCCGCTCCGCCGGCCCTTGCCACCCCGCCGCACGGCACCGCGGCCCCGGGGGTACCGGCCGGCGGGTACGGCACCGCCCCGGCCGAGGGGTACGGCACCGCCCGCCCGCCCGTGCCCGTGCCCGCGCCCGCCGCCCCACCGCGCGTCAGCGCCCCGGCGCCGGCGGCCGAGCAGTCCCCTCCCGCGCCCGCCCACGGCTCGCCCACCGGTCCGGTCCCGCCGCCACCAGCGCCGCGGCTCCCGGCGGCCGCGCCGGCTTCCCAGTGGCTCCAGTACGACCCGTGGCGCGGCCCGGGCGTCCAGCAGCCGCTGAGCCACCCCGGGGAGCCCCTCGACGCGGGCCGTACCGTCGCGAGGCGGCGACGGCGCGGGCTGGGGCTCGTCGGGGCACTGGTGTTCGCGCTGCTCACCGGGGTACTGGGCGGCGGCGTCGGCGCCTACATCGAGCGCAACGGGGGTCTGACCACCGTCGAGCTGCCGCAGGCCGGCCGGGAGGACACCGCCCGCGCCCCCGACAGCGTCGCCGGGATCGCCGCCAGCGCGCTGCCCAGCGTGGTGACCATCCATGTCAGCGGCGGTGGCGAGCAGGGCACCGGCACCGGCTTCGTCCTCGACCGGCGCGGGCACATCCTCACCAACCACCATGTGGTCGACCCGGCGGGCAGCTCCGGGGCCATCACCGTCACCTTCAGCGGCGGCGAGACGGCCCGCGCCGAGCTCGTCGGCAAGGACAGCGGCTACGACCTCGCGGTCGTCCGGGTGAGTGGCGTGTCCAACCTGAGGCCGCTGCCGCTGGGCAACTCCGACAACGTCCGTGTCGGGGACCCCGTCGTGGCCATCGGGGCGCCCTTCGACCTCCAGAACACCGTCACCTCCGGGATCATCAGCGCCAAGGAGCGGCCCATCACGGCCGGGGGCGACAAGGAGGACGGCAGCGACATCAGCTATGTCGACGCCCTGCAGACCGACGCACCGATAAACCCCGGCAACTCGGGCGGCCCGCTGGTCGACTCCAGGGCACGCGCCATCGGCATCAACAGCGCCATCCGCGCCGCCGGCGGCGGCACCGGGCCGGAGGGCGGCCAGGCGGGCTCCATAGGGCTCGGTTTCGCGATCCCCATCAACCAGGGCAAGCGGGTCGCCGAGGAGCTCATCAACACCGGCCGGGCGACCCACCCCGTCATCGGGGTCAGCCTCGACATGAAGTACCCCGGCGACGGGGCGAAGGTCGGCGACAAGGCCCAGGACGGCAGCGCCTCGGTCATCCCCGGCGGTCCGGCGGCCAAGGCCGGTGTCCGGCCCGGTGACGTCATCGTCAAGGTCGACGGGCAGCGGGTGCACAGTGGCGAGGAGTTGATCGTCAAGATCCGCGCCCACCGCCCCGGCGACCGGCTGCGGCTGACCCTGGAGCGCGGCGGCAGGGAGCAGACCAGGACCCTGACCCTCGGCTCCTCCGCGCGTGGCTGAACGGCGCCGCCGAACGGCCGGGGGCCCACCCGGAGGTTCACCGCGAGGTACCGTCCCGACAGCTCGGACGGGTACCGTGGAGCGGGCCCCGGGCCCTGGAACGGAACCGGACCCTGTGAAGGAGCGGCAAGGTGTTCAATGACATAGGCGCACTCGAGCTGGTGACGCTCGTCATCCTCGCCGTGCTCATCTTCGGTCCCGACAAGCTGCCGAAGGTCATCCAGGACGCCGCCGGCTTCATCCGCAAGATCCGGGACTTCTCGGAGAGCGCGAAGCACGACATCCGCAGCGAGCTGGGCCCCGAGTTCAAGGACTTCGACTTCGAGGACCTGAACCCCAAGACGTTCATCCGCAAGCAGCTCTCGGAGAACGAGGACCTGAGGGAACTGCGCACCAGCTTCGATCTCAAGAAGGAGATCCACGAGGTCGCGGACGCCGTCAACGACCGGGCGTCCGACGCGTCCGTCCCGGCCGCCGTCGGCGGTGGGACGGCCGGTTCGGCGGGCACCCCGGACCTGCTGAAGAAGCCCGAGCGGCCCGACCCGGGCGAGCGCCCGCCGTTCGACGCCGACGCCACCTGAGCGACGGCCTTCCCGAAGAGCCGGGCCCGGGTGGCTATCCTCTCCATCTGTCCGGTTGCGAGGACGCCCGCAGGGGCGGACCGCGCCGGACTCCAGGGATCGAGGAGGCGGCCGGGCAGATGGAGACGACGAGTCGGGTGGGGACGCAGGGGGCGCCCCGCACCACAGCCACGTCCGAGGGGGTGCCAGCGGCACGCCGTACGGTCGAGGGCTATCTGCGCGCCCCGTTCCCCTGGTACGGACTGGACGAGGCGTTCGGTGGACGGCGCTGGCTGATGCAGGTCGGCGTCTCGGCCGACGGCACGGTCCAGCACGGTTCCACCGGCCACGGCGACGAGCCGGCCATAGGGCCGGAGCGGCCCGAGACGCCCGGAGCCGAGCGGGAGCGCAAGGAGCGGTTCGCGGTGGTGGTCACGGTCGCCGCCAGCCCGGTGCGCCGCACCGGTGACGGTACGGGCGTCCTGGACGCCACCACGGTCTCGTCCGCCGCCTGGTTGGCCGGCTCCGGCCTGCTGGCCCACACCTGGCCGCCGCAGCTCGACCACGCGCTGCGCGACGACTGGCTGGACCAGCAGACCGAGACCGCCTTCGCGCTGGCCGACGACCTGGACGGGCCGGCCTGGTCGTCGCTGTCCCTGCCGGTCGACGGTGTGCCCATGCCGTTCCACTACCGGGAGTCCGAGTTCGGCTGGGTGCTGGCCGGCACCACGCCCACCGGGGTGCACCTGGGCGCGTACGGGCGCGGGATGAGCGCCTACGGCCTGGGCTTCGCGGTGATCGGGGACATCACGACGTACGCGTGACGGCGGCGCGGGGCGACGGCGTACGCACCGCGCGACGAGGGCGGCCCCGGTTGACCGGGGCCGCCCTCGTCGTACGCGCGCGGGGAATCAGAACTTGTTGCGCGGGGTGATCCCCAGCGACATGCCGGACAGGCCGCGCTGCCGCCCGCCCAGCTTGCCCGCGATGGCGCGCAGCGCCGCACCCGCCGGGGACCCGGGGTCGGTCAGCACGACCGGCCTGCCCTCGTCGCCGCCCTCGCGCAGCCGTACGTCGATGGGGATCTGGCCCAGCACCGGCACGGTGGCGCCGGTCGTCCTGGTCAGTCCGTCCGCGACCTTCTGGCCGCCGCCCGAACCGAAGACGTCGACCATCTCGTCGCAGTGCGGACAGGGCAGGCCGGACATGTTCTCCACGACGCCCACGATCTTCTGGTGCGTCTGCACGGCGATGGAACCGGCCCGCTCGGCGACCTCGGCCGCCGCCTGCTGCGGCGTGGTGACGACCAGGATCTCGGCGTTCGGCACCAACTGCGCCACCGAGATCGCGATGTCACCGGTGCCCGGCGGCAGGTCGAGCAGCAGCACGTCCAGATCGCCCCAGTACACATCGGCGAGGAACTGCTGGAGCGCGCGGTGCAGCATCGGGCCGCGCCACACCACCGGCGCGTTGCCCGGCGTGAACATGCCGATGGAGATGACCTTCACGCCGTGCGCCGAAGGCGGCATGATCATGTTCTCGACCTGGGTAGGGCGGCCGTCCGCGCCCAGCATGCGCGGCACGCTGTGCCCGTAGATGTCGGCGTCCACGACGCCCACCTTCAGCCCGTCGGCGGCCATCGCCGCCGCCAGGTTCACGGTCACGGAGGACTTGCCCACGCCGCCCTTGCCGGAGGCCACCGCGTACACCCGGGTCAGCGAACCGGGCTTGGCGAACGGCACCTCCCGCTCGGCGGTGGTGCCGCGCAGCGCGGCGGCGAGCTCCTTGCGCTGCTCGTCGCTCATCACGTCCAGCGACACGTCGACGCGGGTGACACCTGCGACACCGGAGACCGCCTCACGCACGTTGGCCGTGATCGTCTCGCGCATCGGGCAGCCGGAAACCGTGAGGTAGACGGTGACGGCGACCGCCCCGTCCGCACCGATCTCGACTGATTTGACCATGCCGAGCTCAGTGATCGGCCGGTGGATCTCGGGGTCGTTCACCGTCGCCAGTGCTTCGCGCACCGCGTCTTCCGTAACCATACGGAGATGGTACGGCTCGGTACCCCGACCCCGGAAAGCGTCTCAGCGGTCGGCTTCGTCACTCCGGTGCGCCGCCCCGCGCGGGAATACCTGCCGCCGCTCGTCCAGCTCCTTGATCACGTCCTCCAGTTCGGAGCGGATCCAGTCACGGGTGGCGACCTCGCCCAGGCCGATGCGCAGGGCGGCGATCTCCCGCGTCAGGTACTCGGTGTCGGCGATGGACCGCTCGTTCTGCTTGCGGTCCTGCTCATGGGTGACCCGGTCGCGGTCGGCCTGCCGGTTCTGCGCGAGCAGGATCAGCGGGGCGGCGTAGGAGGCCTGGAGCGAGAGCATCAGGGTCAGGAAGATGAAGGGGTACTCGTCGAACCGCAGCGCGGCGGGGGCCGAGACGTTCCACACCACCCAGGTGATGATGACGAACGTCATCCACACCAGGAAGCGCCCGGTGCCCAGGAAGCGGGCGATCCGCTCCGACAGCCGCCCGAACGCGTCGGGGTCGTACTCCGGCAGCAGCCTCGGCCGCCGCACCCGCGGCTGGTCCAGCCGGATGCGGGAGGGCGGCGGCCACTCCGGTGTGCGGTCAGGACCCATGCCCGGCCCCCTGCCCCTCCGGGTCGAACTCCGTCTCGCGCCAGTCCTCGGGCAGCAGGTGGTCCAGTACGTCGTCCACGGTGACCGCGCCCAGCAGCGATCCGCTCTCGTCCACCACCGGGGCGGCGACCAGGTTGTACGCGGCGAGGTGACTGGTCACGTCGGGCAGCGGGGTGCCGGGGGAGAGCGGCTCCAGGTCGCTGTCCACGATCGCCGAGACCAGCGTGAACGGCGGATCGCGCAGCAGCCGCTGGAAGTGCACGGTGCCCAGGAACTTGCCGGTCGGTGTCTCGTCCGGCGGCCGGCACACGTACACCTGCGCGGCCAGCGCGGGGGACAGGTCCCGTTGGCGCACCCGGGCGAGCGCGTCGGCGACCGTCGCGTCCGGGCGCAGCACGATCGGTTCGGTGGTCATCAGACCGCCCGCGGTCCGCTCCTCGTACGACATCAGGCGCCGCACATCGGCGGCGTCGTCCGGCCGCATCAGCGTCAGGAGCCGCTCCTTGTCCTCCTCGGGCAGCTCGGACAGCAGGTCGGCGGCGTCGTCCGGGTCCATCGCCTCCAGGACGTCGGCGGCCCGCTCCTCCTTCAGCTTGCCGAGGATCTCGACCTGGTCGTCCTCCGGCAGCTCCTCCAGCACGTCGGCCAGCCGGTCGTCGTCCAGGGCGGCGGCCACTTCCGAGCGCCGCTTCGGGGACAGGTGGTGCAGCACGTTGGCGAGGTCGGCCGGCCGCATCCGCTCGAAGGTGGCGACCAGGCTCTCGGCGCCCTGCCCCTCCTCCTCCAGCGAGAAGCCGGTGACCGCCGACCAGTCCACGGTCAGCGTCTCGCCCTTGCGGCGCAGCGCACCGCCGCCGCCCCGGCGTACGAAGACCCGGTCGATCTCCCAGTCGCGGCGGGCCGGCAGCTGGTGTACGGCGACGTCCAGGACGGTCACCTCCTCGTCCCCCTCGACCAGCCGGACCCGCCGGTCGAGCAGCTCGCCCAGGACCAGCCGTTCGGTGGGGCGCTGCTCGAAGCGCCGCACATTGACCACGCCGGTGGTGATGACCTGGCCCGACTCGATCCCGGTGACACGGGTCATGGGCAGGAAGATCCGGCGCCGGCCGATCACCTCCACGACCAGGCCCAGCAGCCGGGGAGGGCGGCGGCCGACCCTCAGCATCGCGACCAGGTCGCGCACCCGCCCCACCTGGTCGCCGCTCGGGTCGAAGACGGGGACGCCGGCCAGGTGCGAGACGAAGATCCGGGGGGCGCCTGCCGCCATGCCGCGCGCCTCCTCGTGTGATCAGGAACAGTCCGTTCCTGATCAGGCTAGCCCGTCCTGTTGCCGGATGCCCCGGCGGAGCCTCCGGAAGGCTCTCTTCCGATCAGCCTGGACGGCACGGGTACGCTGCGGTCTGCCACCCACAGCACCCCACAGGTAGACGAGAGGCAGTGTGCAGGTGACCGCTCTCCCCCCGGCCTCGCGCGCCCGCCGGGCCGCCCTCCCCGTCGCGTTCTGCGCCGGGCTCACCGCGGTGCTCACCGCCTGCGGCGACGCGAAGGAGGACCCGGACGCGGGCACCAACGGCGTCGGCAAGCTGTCCGCCACCGAGATCGAGTCCAAGGCGCGCACGTCGGCGGACGCGGCGCGGGCGGTGCGGCTGGCCGGGACGCTGGTCAGCAAGGGCGGCACGTACAAGCTGGACATGCGGCTGAAGCAGACCGGCGCCACCGGCTCGGTGGTGTCCCGCAACACCACCTTCGAGCTGCTGCGGGTCGGGGACGCGCTGTACCTGAAGGCGGACGCGGCCTTCTGGAGCCACGCCGAACGGGACGAGGGCGAGGGCGGTACGGCGGCGCCGGGCGAGTCCGACTCGCAGGCGGCGGACAAGCTGGACGACAAGTACGTCAAGGTGCCCAGGGACGACCCGTCGTACAAGCAACTGCGCGGCTTCACCGAGATGAACGTGCTGCTCGACGGCCTGCTGGAGCTGCACGGCGAGGTCGTCAAGGGGGACCGCGACCGGATCGGCGGCACCCGCACGATCAAGGTGAAGGGCGGTGGCCGGGGCGAGGGCGGAACCCTGGACGTCTCGCTGGAGGGCAGGCCGTACCCGCTCCAGTTCGCCCGGGGCGGCGGCGCGGGTGTGGTGGTGCTGACGGACTGGAACGTGGACTTCCCGCTGACCGCGCCGGCGGCCGATGACACCGTCGACTACGGCCGCCAGCTTCCCCGCACCAGCGACTGACCCGGTCACCGCCGTTCCCGGCCCGCCAGGCCCGGGAACGGCCCGCCGGGCCGCCGGGAACGGTCGCCCGCGCCGCCCGCGCCCGCCCCTGCCCGCGAACGGGCTGCCGGACCGCCCCGCCGGCGCGGGGGCGGCGCGGGGAGCGTGCGGCGCGGGCGGTCAGCGCTTCTTGCGCTTCAGGAGCAGGCGCGGCAGGCCCGCCGGGATCGCGTGGCGGGTCGTCGCGGGCGTCGGCAGCGGGGTCGCGGCCAAGGAGCCGTGCGGATGGTCGGTGGTCGATCCGCGCGGGGTCAGCCGCAGCACCCGGCACTCGCGGGCCCAGCGCTCCGTCATCGTCTCGGCGTCCGGGGCGTTCAGCCGCTTGCCCTTCAGCTCGCCGACCGCCGACTCCCACGCCTCGGAACCCGGCACCAGCTCGCTGACCGCGGCCGTCCAGGCGACCACCCGGCCGCCCTTGTCCTTGCTGCGCACGGTCACCTCGGCCGTGGCCCCCTCGACCAGCCCGGCCGGCAGCGGCTGCTCGCCCGGCCCGTCACCGACGACATGGGCCGCGCCCTCGTGCCAGACGTGCCACAGCGCCCGGGCGGCGCCGTCGCCCCGTACCCAGACGAGGCCGGACTTCTTGGTGGCCTCCTCGACGAGGGCGTGGCCGAGCAGGGTGTCGTCAGTCATGTGCCGCAGCTTAGCCAGCGGCCGCGGGCCCGACCTAGAGCCATCCGTTGCGCTTGAGCGAGCGGTGGATGGCGAAGCAGATCACCGAGATCCCCACCAGAACCATCGGGTAGCCGAACTTCCACCGCAGCTCGGGCATGTGGTCGAAGTTCATGCCGTACACCCCGCACACCGCCGTCGGTACGGCGATGATCGCCGCCCAGGAGGTGATCTTGCGCATGTCCTCGTTCTGCGCGACGGTCGCCTGCGCCAGGTTGGCCTGGAGGATGGAGTTCAGCAGCTCGTCGAAACCGATGACCTGCTCCTGCACCCGGGCGAGGTGGTCGGCGACGTCCCGGAAGTACTTCTGGATGTCGGGGTCCACCAGCCGCATCGGCCGCTCGCTGAGCAACTGCATCGGCCGCAGCAGCGGCGACACGGCGCGCTTGAACTCCAGCACCTCCCGCTTGAGCTGGTAGATCCGCCCGGTGTCGGTGCCGCGGGTGCTCCCCTTGGCGGGGGGCGAGAAGACGTCGATCTCGATCTGGTCGATGTCGATCTGCACCGCGTCGGCGACCGCGATGTAACCGTCCACCACATGGTCGGCGATGGCGTGCAGCACCGCCGAGGGGCCCTTCTCCAGCAGCTCCGGCTCACCCTCCATGCGATGGCGCAGGTTGCGCAGGGAGCCCTGCCCGCCGTGCCGCACGGTGATGACGAAGTCCCGGCCGGTGAAGCACATCACCTCGCCGGTCTCGACCACCTCGCTGGTGGCGGTGAGTTCGGTGTGCTCGACGTAGTGGATCGTCTTGAAGACGGTGAAGAGGGTGTCGTCGTACCGCTCCAGCTTGGGCCGCTGGTGCGCGTGCACCGCGTCCTCCACGGCCAGTGGGTGCAGCCCGAACTCCGCGGCGATGACCGCGAATTCGGCCTCGGTCGGCTCGTGCAGCCCGATCCAGGCGAAGCCGCCGGCCTCGCGCACCTGCCGCATCGCCTCACGCGGGGTGAGGGCGGAGACGTCCCTCACCCGGCGGCCCTCCCGGTAGACGGCGCAGTCGACCACCGCGGTGGACGAGGACGGGTCGCGGGTCGTGTCGTAGGAGTTGTACGTGTTGTACGCGGCGCTGCTCTTGCGCAGGGAGGGGCGAATGGTCGCGCGCAGGTCACGGATCATCGACATGGCGGGCTCCTATGGAGAGGCCGTCGGCGAGGCGTGGCACAGCCCGGAATGAGGACGTGGCGTTGCTTACGTCCGCAAAGCGGGCGGCACTGCGGGGTCGCGGTGACGGCGTTCGCTACAGACAGGCAAAAACGTTGTGCTCTTCCGTCGTGCGCGTAGCCATGTACCCGGGGGAAGGAGGCTCAGATCACCGGGAAAGCCCGTGGGCGGAAGAGCGGTTGGTACTGCACGGTCGACTTCGATCCACCGCAGCACCACCTCCTCCGGCCGGTCCCCCGTGGGGGATGACGTGTCGTCGGGACTGGAAAGCATCGCTCGGCGTGCTGTCCCGACCAGCGGCCAAGACTATCAGCCGACTGAGGGTCAATCCCTTTCTTTGCCCGTTCCATACGCGCTTTATGCTCCCTGCATGGGAGAAGTTCTTGCTCTGGTCGAGGCCAGGCTGCTCACGGCGCTGGGCGAACCGGACGCGCGAGCCGCGGTGACCTTTCTGGGCACCGACCGCATCGAGGTGCTGAGGTTCACCGACGGCGACCTGGTGAGATACGCCACGCTCGGCATGTCCGCCCAGCCGATGGCCGACCCCACGGCCACCCTCGCCGATCCGGTGAGGGGCCCGCGCGCGGAACTGGTGCTGTCGGTGCGGCGCGGCACCGCCGACACCGACAAGGTGCTGCGCCCGCTCGCCGTCCTGGCCGCCTCGCCCCAGGTGGAGGGTGTGGTGGTGGCGCCGGGCGCCTCCCTGGACCTGGGCGAGGCCCTGTGGCCCGGCGCGCCGTTCAGCTCGGTGCTGGTGGCGGAGCCGGGCGGACTGGTCGAGGACCTGGAGCTGGACGAGCCGCTGGACCCGGTGCGCTTCCTGCCGCTGCTGCCGATGACGCACAACGAGGCGGCCTGGAAACGGGTGCACGGTGCCCAGGCCCTCCAGGAGCGGTGGCTGGCGGCCGGAACGGACCTGCGCGATCCGCTGCGCGGGTCCGTGGCCCTCGCCTAGTCCGCCCACGGGTCCGTCGGTCCGTGCCGGTCCGCCGGCCGGGGTGACCCGACGCGGACCGGTCACCCCGGCCGGCGGGCCGCGGAGAGCACCGCGAGGACGACCACCGGCGCCGGGCCGGCGAGCGGCGTGCGGCGCCGCCGACGCGGCTGGGGGACGAAGCCGGAGAGCGGCATCGCCAGCGCGGTGATCAGGACGCACGAGGTGAACAGGAGCGAGACCTCGCTGGCGTGGCGTGCGGGCCCTGCGCGATGGACGGCGGGGTCGGCCGACCAGGCCGATCACATGAAGGCGGCGACGGACGCGCCCGCGGTGGCCCGGACGGCCCCGGGCCGGCGGAGGACGCCTCCCGCACCCTCGCCGAGCGGGTCGCGCGCCGTCGGTGTGCGGTCCTCTCCCGGCATGCCGGCCCCTCGCCCGAGATGGTGCTGCATACACGCGATCGGTCGGCGGGGCCATCAGGTGCATCTGCCACCTACTTTTTCCGCCGGGTCGGCGCACCGGACGGGTGATCGTCCTTGACGCGGCGACGGCCGGGGAGGACCGTTGAACCCTATGAGGGGCGAACCCAGTTGCCCGAAGTGCGGAGGCCGGGTCCGGGCGCCCGGCCTGTTCTCCGACTCCTGGCAGTGCGATGTGCACGGGGCCGTGTATCCGCTGCAGCCCGTGCTCCCGCCCAGCGTCGAAGCGCTCGGTGTGGTGGTCAATCGCGCGCAGGTGCCCGTCTGGATGCCCTGGCCGCTGCCCATCGGCTGGCTCTTCACCGGTGTCGCCCACGCGGGCGACGAGCGCAGCGGCGGCCGTGCCACCGCCGTCGCCTGTACCGGCCCCGGCCCGCTCGGCGGCATGGGCGAGCTGCTGCTGGTCGCGGAGGAGCTGGGCGTCGGGCTGGGCGCCCGGTACGCGGGGACGGACGGCCCCGACCCCGGCCCGCACCTCTGCCTGGACAAGCCCGCCCAGACCAAGGTCCTGGCGGGCGGGCGGCCCACGCCGCTCTGGCACGTCGGCGGCGCCCCCGAGGACCGCGCGGTCTTCGCGGGCGAGGCGCGCGGGCTGTGGCTGTGGGCGATCGTCTGGCCCGAGCAGTCGGGCCTGCTGATGTACGACGAACTGATCCTGACCGACCTGCGCGACGCGGGAGCCGAGGCGGAACTGCTGCCGTGCGGCGCCCTGACCCCCCGGCTGCTGGCCTGACGCCACGGCCGGGGCGGGGGTGGGCGCGGTGGGCGGCCGGGCGCGGACGCGGCGTCGTGGAGGCGGGCGGATCGCCGTTATCCTTGAGCGTCCCCCGTTCCGTCCCCGAGCCCCGGAGTTCGCGTCGTGCGCATCGACCTGCACACCCACTCCACGGCCTCCGACGGTACGGACACCCCCGCCGAGCTCGTCCTGGCCGCCGCCGCGGCCGGTCTGGACGTCGTCGCGCTGACCGACCACGACACCACCCGCGGCCACGCCGAGGCGATCGCCGCCCTGGCGCGGCTCGACCGGGAGCTCACCCTGGTCACCGGCGCGGAGCTCTCCTGCCGTGTCGACGGTGTCGGGCTGCACATGCTGGCGTACCTCTTCGACCCGGACGAGCCCGAGCTGGCCCGCGAGCGCGAGCTGGTGCGCGACGACCGGGTGCCGCGCGCCCGGGCGATGGTGGGCCGGCTCCAGGAGCTCGGCGTGGCGGTCACCTGGGAGCGGGTCGCGGCCATCGCCGGCGACGGCTCGATAGGCCGCCCGCACATCGCCGAGGCGCTCGTCGAGCTCGGCGTCGTACCCACCGTGTCCGACGCCTTCACGCCCGAGTGGCTGGCCGACGGCGGACGGGCGTACGCCCAGAAGCACGAGCTCGACCCGTTCACCGCGATCCGCCTCGTCAAGGCGGCCGGCGGGGTCACCGTCCTGGCGCACCCGCTGGCCGTCAAGCGCGGCCGCACCGTGCCCGAGGCCGCCATCGCCGAGCTCGCCGCGTGCGGTCTGGACGGGATGGAGGTCGACCACATGGACCACGACGAGCCGACGCGCGCCCGGCTGCGCGGGCTCGCCGGGGAGCTCGGGCTGCTGACCACCGGCTCCAGCGACTACCACGGCACCCGCAAGACCTGCCGGCTCGGCGAGTACACCACCGACCCGGAGATCTACGGCGAGATCACCCGGCGCGCCACCGGCGCGTTCCCGGTGCCGGGCGCGGGCGGACGCCCGTAACGCCCGTAACACCCGTAACGTCCGCGACGCCGGCCATCCCCCGCGCACCCCTCCGTACGACCCCTCTCCCCGCAAGGCACCACTGTGTTCGACGCTGCCGTCTTCGGCTCCCTGTTCCTCACCCTGTTCGTCATCATGGATCCCCCCGGGATCACTCCGATCTTCCTCGCCCTGACCTCCGGCCGGGCCACCAAGGTGCAGCGCCGGATGGCGTGGCAGGCGGTCGCGGTGGCCTTCGGCGTGATCACCGTGTTCGGCATCCTGGGCCAGCAGATCCTGGCCTACCTGCATGTCTCGGTCCCCGCGCTGATGATCGCGGGCGGGCTGCTCCTGCTGCTGATCGCGCTGGACCTGCTGACCGGCAAGACCGACGAACCCAAGCAGACCAAGGACGTCAACGTCGCCCTGGTACCACTGGGCATGCCGCTGCTGGCCGGGCCGGGCGCGATCGTGTCGGTGATCCTGGCGGTGCAGCACGCCAACGGCGTCAGCCAGCAGATCTCGGTGTGGGCGGCCATCGTCGCCATGCACGTGGTGCTGTGGCTCACCATGCGCTACTCGCTGCTGATCATCCGCGTGATCAAGGACGGCGGTGTGGTGCTGGTGACCCGGCTCGCCGGCATGATGCTGTCCGCCATCGCCGTTCAGCAGATCATCAACGGCGTGACCCAGACCATCCAGGGCGCCTAGGGGTGTCTCCCTGATCCGGCCGGAACAGGATCAGGGAGACACCCCCTGGGGCCGGCGGACATCACTGCGCCCCCGTACGGATTCCGGATCGTCCGGAGTCCGCGCGGGGGCGCGGTGCGTGTGCGGCGTCAGGCGTTACGAAGCCGTGGTGGCGGCCGGGCGGATGTAGATGCGCTGGCCCACCGAGGCGGCCTGCTGCACGATCCGGTTGACGGAGGCGGCGTCCACGACGGTGCTGTCCACGGCCGCGCCGTCGACGTCGTCGAGTCGCATGATTTCGAAGCGCACGGGCTTCTCCCTTCGTCGGGTGAGTTGATCCTCCTGGAGGAGAACTGCGTTACCTACGGGTGCAACGGTGTGCCCGTTACAAACATTCCCTACGCTAACTAAATTTTTTGATTGTCTAACTACTCATGGGTAGACAATGGGTCGATGGAGCAGATGAGGGCGGTATGAACGACACGGACACCACCCCGGCCGACCGGCTGAGCGAGCTCGGCGCCCGCCTGGAGCGCACCAATGAGCTCCTGCAGCGGATGCTGGTCGAGGTGGCGAAGACCCCCTCGACACACGCCATCTTCGTCGACGCGGGTTACGTCTATGCTTCGGCCGGGTTGCTGGTGGCGGGCACCGAGGACCGGCGCTCCTTCGACCTGGACGCGGAGGGGCTGATCGAGGCCTTCATCGACAAGGCCCGCCTCATCTTCGCCGACAGCCGGCTGCTGCGGGTGTACTGGTACGACGGCGCCAGGCGCCGTATCCACACCCCGGAGCAGCAGGCCATCGCGGAACTGCCCGACGTCAAGGTCCGCCTCGGCAACCTCAACGCCAACAACCAGCAGAAGGGCGTCGACTCACTGATCCGCTCCGACCTGGAGTCGCTGGCCCGCCACCGCGCCATCAGCGACGCCGCGCTGGTCGGCGGCGACGAGGACCTGGTCTCGGCGGTCGAGGCGGCGCAGGGGTTCGGCGCCCGGGTCCACCTGTGGGGCATCGAGGCTGCGGAGGGACGCAACCAGGCCGAGCCACTGCTCTGGGAGGTCGACAGCCAGCGCACCTTCGACCTGGAGTTCTGCCGGCCCTACCTCACCCGGCGGTCCGTGACGACGTACGAGAACGAGGGCGAGCCGCCCCCGTCCCGCGACGAGGTGCGCTTCGTGGGCGCGCGGATCGCGGCGACGTGGCTGGCCGAGCGGGGGCGGGAGGCGATGGCCGAGCTGCTGCCCGGCCACCCCTACCTGCCGGGGCCGGTCGACCAGGACCTCCTGATGGAGGCGGAGCGGCTGCTGAGCCGGTCCCTGCGCGGGCACGCGGTGCTGCGGCGGTCGCTCAGGGACGGCTTCTGGCAGCACCTTCAGGCGCGGTTCTGACCGCCGTGCCCGTCCCAGAACGCCGCCACGGCCGCGGCGGTCTCGGCCGGGCGGTCGGTGTTCGGTGAGTGCTCGGCCCCCTCGACCAGGGTGCGGCGGGCGCCCAGACGGGCCGCCATCGCGTCGAGCAGGGCTACCGCCCAGGTGTCGTCCCGCACGCCGGAGACCACGTGCACCGGCAGCACCGGACGCAGGGCGGCCAGTTCGCGGACCCGGTCCGGTTCGCTGGTCAGCGCGCGGCCGGTGGCCAGGAGCTGGGCGGGGTTGTGGCGCAGCCAGCGGCGCCGGAGGTCCTCGCGTTCCTCACGGTCGCCACGCGCGTCGTCGGCGTCCTCCGGCGGGTCCATGGCCCGCATGGCGGCCCACACCTGGCCCATGTCCATCACCTTGAGCGCGTCGCCCAGCATCCGGATCTTCTCCTGCTGGGCGGGGCAGACCTCGGCAGGGCCGGACGACAGGAGGGTGAGCGTGACGAAGCGGGAGGCGTCCAGGAGTACCGCGGCCCGTGCGATCTGCCCGCCCAGTGAGTGCCCCAGCAGGTGGACCGGAGTGCCGAGGGCCCGCGCCTGGGCGAGCACATCACGGGCCAACTCTTCCTGCTCGTACGCCTGTTCGTCGGCGGGTCCCTCGGTCTCGTACTGCCCGCGGCCGTCGACGGCGACCGTACGGTAACCCGCGTCGGCCAGCGGCTGGAGCATCGCGATGAAGTCCTCCTTGCTGCCGGTGTACCCGGGCAGCAGGAGGGCGGTGCCCTTGAGCGGCACCCCGTCGGTGGGCGCCGCGTCGAGCACGGCGAAGGACCCGCGCTCGGTGCGGAGCGGGTAGGCGCGGGCGCAGGAGGGCGGGATGAACGTGGGCGGCCGACTCATGGGACGAGGCTAGCCGGATGGCCCCGTCCCCTCTGCGGGGGGACGGGGCCATCCAGTGGTGCCGCGGCTCGCCTCAGCTCTCCGGCTGCGCCGCGGCGACCTTGACCGCCCGGCGCCGGCGGGGCTTGGCCTCGGCCGCGGGGGCCTCGGTCACTGCCTCGGCCGGTTCGGCGGCCTTGCGGGTGCGGCGGCGGGGCTTGGCCTCGGTGGCTTCCGGGGCTTCCGGGGCTTCGGCGGGCTGCGCGGCCTTGCGGGTGCGGCGGCGCGGCTTGGCCTCGGTGGCCTCCGGGGCTTCGGCGGGCGCCTCGGCCGTGGGGGCCTCGGTGACCGTCTCGGCCGGTTCGGCGGCCTTGCGGGTGCGGCGGCGGGGCTTGGTCTCGGCGGCCTCCGGAGCGGACTGCGGAGCGGCCTCCGGCTCGGCGACCGGAGTGGCGGCCGGGGCCTCGGTCACCGTGGCGGCGGCCTCACTCACCGTGGCCTCCGCCGGGATACCGGCACCGGCACCGGCACCGGCACGGGTGCGGCGACGACGGCGGGGCGCACGGGGCGCGGTGACCTCGGCGGGCGCCTCGGCCACGGCGGCCCCGGCGGTCGCCGGAGTCTCGGCGGGCGCGGTCGTCGCGGAGGTTTCCGGCGTCCCGTCCACCGGGGCGCCGGCCCGCAGCCGGCGACGCTGGCGGGGCGTGCGGGTGCGCTCGGGGCGCTCCTCGGTACGCTCCGGACGGCCGGAACGGTCCGGGCGCTTGCCGCGCGAACCGCGGCCGCCCGTCTCGCCCAGGTCCTCCAGCTCCTCCGCGCCCAGACCCGCGCGGGTCCGCTCGGCACGGGGCAGGACGCCCTTGGTGCCGGCCGGGATGTCCAGCTCCTCGAACAGGTGCGGAGAGGTGGAGTACGTCTCCGGCGGGTCCGGGAAGCCCAGGTCCAGCGCCTTGTTGATCAACTGCCAGCGCGGGATGTCGTCCCAGTCGACCAGGGTCACGGCCGTACCCGACGCGCCCGCGCGGCCGGTGCGGCCGATGCGGTGCAGGTAGGTCTTCTCGTCCTCGGGCGACTGGTAGTTGATGACGTGCGTGACACCCTCGACGTCGATGCCGCGCGCCGCGACATCGGTGCAGACGAGGACGTCGACCTTGCCGTTGCGGAAGGCGCGCAGCGCCTGCTCGCGGGCGCCCTGCCCCAGGTCGCCGTGGACCGCGCCCGACGCGAAGCCGCGCTGGGCGAGCTGGTCGGCGATGTCGGCGGCCGTCCGCTTGGTGCGGCAGAAGATCATCGCGAGCCCGCGGCCGTTGGCCTGCAGGATCCGGGCGACCAACTCGGGCTTGTCCATCGAGTGCGCGCGGTAGACGCGCTGCGTGGTGTTCGCGACGGTCGCGCCCGCGTCGTCGGGGGAGGTGGCGCTGATGTGCGTGGGCTGTGACATGTAGCGACGGGCCAGCCCGATGACCGCGCCCGGCATGGTGGCCGAGAACAGCATGGTCTGGCGCTTCGCCGGAAGCATGTTGATGATCTTCTCGACGTCGGGCAGGAAGCCCAGGTCGAGCATCTCGTCGGCCTCGTCGAGGACGAGGGCGCGCACGTGGGAGAGGTCCAGCTTGCGCTGGCCGGCCAGGTCGAGCAGGCGGCCCGGGGTGCCGACGATGACGTCGACGCCCTTCTTGAGCGCCTCGACCTGCGGCTCGTACGCCCGGCCGCCGTAGATGGCCAGCACGCGCACATTGCGGACCTTGCCGGCGGTGAGCAGGTCGTTGGTGACCTGGGTGCACAGCTCGCGCGTCGGGACGACCACCAGCGCCTGCGGGGCGTCGGTGAGCTGGTCGGGCCTGGCCCGGCCCGCCTCGACGTCGGCGGGCACGGTGACCCGCTCCAGCAGCGGCAGGCCGAAACCGAGCGTCTTGCCGGTGCCGGTCTTGGCCTGGCCGATGACGTCGGTGCCGGAGAGCGCGACCGGAAGGGTCATCTCCTGGATGGGGAACGGGGCGACGATGCCGACGGCTTCGAGCGCCTCGGCGGTCTCGGGAAGGATTCCGAGCTCTCGGAAAGTCG
This sequence comes from Streptomyces sp. NPDC050856, assembly GCF_040653855.1. NCBI lineage: Bacteria > Bacillati > Actinomycetota > Actinomycetes > Kitasatosporales > Streptomycetaceae > Streptomyces > Streptomyces sp. NPDC050856. Next base: position 216,766 of record NZ_JBFAGV010000001.1, read on the forward strand.
TAGTCAGGGTGCTGCCTCTTCTGTGAGACGCGGTACGAGGCGAACGCTGGGGGTCCTACCGTGCCGGTGACTGTCCGGCCGCGGGCCACTGGGATCGCGGGATCGCAGCCGGGTGGCACGGGACCACTGCCGTCGCTCGAGCGTCATACCGCTGAGGGCCCCTCATGTGCGGCACTTGCGCACGGAGGGCTGTCGGGTCGGAGCCGATCGGGCCACCGACCGGGCATCCTCTTCATGAGATGGCCCGCCGAGCCGCCCCAGGAACAGGACCGAGCACTCAACAGGCGCAATACCACTGTACCCCGGATCCGCGCAGGTTTGTGGGGCTGATTCACAAGGAGGGGGACGTCACACTGACTGGCCAGGCCCGTCCGGGACACCGGCGGCGGGCTATTGTGCGCTTCATGGAGACGTCTGACAACGCCACTGCCGCCGAAGAACCGACCGGGATCGCCGCCCAGGACTGGGCCGGTGCCTCCGCCGACCCGCAGTACCGCGCGGCCGTCGTGGACCTGCTCGGCGCGCTCGCCTACGGGGAGCTGGCGGCCTTCGAGCGGCTCGCCGAGGACGCGAAGCTGGCGCCCACGCTGGACGACAAGGCGGAACTGGCGAAGATGGCGTCCGCCGAATTCCATCATTTCGAGCGCCTTCGTGACCGGCTGGCCGCGATCGACGTGGCGCCGACGGCCGCGATGGAGCCGTTCGCCAAGGCCCTGGACGACTTCCACCGCCAGACGGCGCCGTCCGACTGGCTGGAGGGCCTGGTCAAGGCGTACGTCGGCGACTCGATCGCCAGCGACTTCTACCGCGAGGTCGCCGTCCGGCTGGACTCCGACACCCGCGCGCTGGTGCTGACGGTGCTGGACGACACCGGGCACGGGAACTTCGCCGTCGAGAAGGTGCGCGCCGCGATCGAGGCCGACCCCCGGGTGGGCGGCCGCCTCGCGCTGTGGGCGCGCCGGCTGATGGGCGAGGCGCTGTCGCAGGCCCAGCGGGTGGTCGCGGAGCGCGACGCGCTGTCGACGATGCTGGTGGGCGGGGTCGCGGACGGCTTCGACCTGGCGGCGGTGGGGGAGATGTTCTCCCGTATCACCAAGGCGCACACCAAGCGCATGGCCGCGCTGGGTCTCGCCGCCTGAGGGCCGGCGGGCCGAATGGGCCGGGAACGGGCCGGGGGCGCGGCGGCGGTTACGCCGCCGCCGATCGGCGCAGACGGCGGGGTGCGGGCCTCAGCAGCAGCGAGAGCAGTACGGCTCCGACCGCGGCCGCGCCGAGCAGGGTGCCCAGTACGTGTCCGGGGCCGAGCGCCGCATGGGTCAGCAGGGCGCCGAACAGGGCGCCGAGCACACCGGTGACGAAGACCGTGCGGCTCGACGGAAGCCGGTCGGCCAGTCGGTGGACGGCTCCCCAGGACAGTACGAGTCCCAGTACGACGGAGCCGAGAGCTTCCCAGAACACTGCTGATCACCTCGCGGACGGCGGGGCGGGCAAAACGGTCGTAGCCCGTACTACCCGGAGCACGCGGGGGGCAACCATCGCGCCACCCGGCGGCCGGTTCGCGGACCCGGACGTGGGCACGTACGCCGCACGCCCGTACACCGGTCCGTACCGCCCGACGCCCGGTGGCCACCCGGGTGCCACCCGCGTGCCCGCCGGGTCGCCGCCCCGGCCGGACCGGGGTAAGGAAAGGGCCCGGCGGGGTCGTTCCCCCGCCGGGCCCTCACGCCGTACTGCTCAGAGCGCGCCGAATCCCACGCGGCGGGCCGTCGGCTCGCCGATCTCCACGTAGGCGATCCGGTCGGCCGGCACCAGGACCTTGCGGCCCTTGTCGTCCGTGAGGCTGAGCAGCTGCGCCTTGCCGGCCAGCGCGTCGGCAACCGAGCGCTCGACTTCCTCGGCGGACAGCCCGCTCTCCAGAACGATCTCCCGGGGCGCGTGCTGCACGCCGATCTTGACCTCCACGGCTATGTCCCTCCGAACGGTCAGCGTTGCGCGGTCAGCCGCGCCGTACCCAGCACACATTAGCCCGGAGAGGGGACGGGGCACGGCCCGCCCGTGCACGCCAGGAGCGAACAACCGGTGTCCGCCTCCGGCTCACTCCGGCTCAGTGGCCCTCGGTGGCGTGCAGCGGGAACCCCGCGATGCCGCGCCAGGCCAGTGAGGTCAGGAGCTGCACCGCCGTGTCGCGCGGGATGGACGACCCGCTGGACAGCCAGTACCGGGCGACCACCTGCGAGACCCCGCCCAGGCCCACGGCCAGCAGCATCGACTCGTCCTTGGACAGCCCGGTGTCCTCGGCGATCACCTCGGAGATGGCCTCGGCGCACTGGAGCGACACCCGGTCGACCCGCTCGCGCACCGCGGGCTCATTGGTGAGGTCGGACTCGAAGACGAGGCGGAAGGCGCCGCCCTCGTCCTCCACGTACGCGAAATAGGCGTCCATGGTGGCCGCCACGCGCTGCTTGTTGTCCGTGGTGGACGCCAGCGCGGTGCGCACCGCCTGGAGCAGCGACTCGCAGTGCTGGTCCAGCAGAGCCAGGTACAGCTCCAGCTTGCCGGGGAAGTGCTGGTAGAGCACCGGCTTGCTGACACCGGCCCGTTCCGCGATGTCGTCCATCGCGGCCGCGTGGTACCCCTGTGCGACGAAGACTTCCTGGGCCGCGCCGAGAAGCTGATGGCGTCGGGCTCGGCGCGGCAGGCGGGTGCCCCGCGGGCGCGCCGCCTCTGTCTGCTCGATGGCTGTCACGCCGCCTCCCAAAATCGATCCATGTGCGGTGTCGCGCCGCGCCCGCCATCGTACTTTTGGGTAACCCGGACGTGCGCGGTGCGAGCGCAGAATTTCACGTACCGGACGGCCGGGGCAGCCGGAGGTTCACCGGTAAAACCGGTCAAATCAGCGGTAGTCGTCCTCATCGAGCTCGACCACCCGGGCCTGCTCCGCGGCGTCCGCCTCGTTCGCCACGTCCGGATCGATCCGGGTGAGCGGGTCGTCCCCGCGCTGCCGCAGCTCCGTGTGCTGTTCGGCCGCGTCGGCCTCCGGGGTCTCCTCGGTGAGGTCGACGGTCGGCTCCCGGTCCTCGGGATCGAAGTTCTCCGCAGCGGTCGCGTCGATGGTCATGGGCTCCCTTTCACATGGACGGGCGGGGGCACGCCCTCAGTACGAGCGTATGAGGTACCCCTCCTGGACGCCATGCCATCCTGTGACGGCGAACACATCATTGGTCACGTGATCATCTCGTAACATTGCCGCATGTCTTCGACCGATCTGCCGGACGCTCTGGCCGCGGCCGCGGCCGGGCCACGGGTGGGCACCGTACGGGTCGCGGACGGGGAGCGGCTGCGCACCGTCGCGCTGCCCGGGGTCACCCTCAGTGTGCGCTTCCGGCCGTCCGACCGCACGGGCCTGCCGCCCGCGCTCTACGTGCACGGGCTCGGCGGTTCGTCGCAGAACTGGTCGGACCTGATGCCGCTGCTCGAGGACGTCGTGGACGGCGAGGCCATCGACCTGCCGGGCTTCGGGGACTCCCCGCCGCCCGACGACGGCGACTACTCGCTGGCCGGCCACACCCGCGCGGTCGTCCGGTACCTGGACGCGGGCGGACGCGGCCCCGTGCACCTCATAGGCAACTCGCTGGGCGGCTCGATCGCGACCCGGATCGCCGCCAAGCGCCCCGACCTCGTCCGCACCCTCACCCTGGTCTCACCCGCGCTGCCCGAGCTGCGCGCCCAGCGCGGCGCATGGCCCACCGGACTGCTCGCGGTGCCCGGTGTCGCCACGCTCTTCTCCCGGCTCACCCGCGACTGGACGGCCGAGCAGCGGGTGCGCGGAGTGATGGCACTCTGTTACGGGGATCCGGGCCGGGTCACCGACGAGGGGCTGCGCAACGCCGTGGAGGAGATGGAGCGGCGCCTCCGGCTGCCGTACTTCTGGGACGCGATGGCGCGTTCCGCGCGCGGCATCGTGGACGCGTACACACTGGGGGGTCAGCACGGGCTGTGGCGGCAGGCGGAGCGGGTGCTCGCGCCGACGCTGCTCGTGTACGGGGGGCGTGACCAGCTCGTCTCGTTCCGGATGGCGCGCAGGGCGGCGGCCGCCTTCCGGGACTCCCGGCTCCTGACGCTTCCGGACGCCGGGCACGTCGCGATGATGGAGTACCCGCAGACGGTCGCCAGGGCCGTACGGGAACTGATGGACGACAACGGCGGGAGCTGATTCGGGGCGTGGGACGGCACAGTCGCAGGGGCCCCGCGCCTCAGGGCTCCGAACGGAGCCCGGAGAACGGCACCGCCCCTGACCCGGTGGCCAGGACCGGTGGCGAGGGGCAGCCGGCCGCCAGGCCCGCGGAGCGGCCGGGCACCGGGCGCCGCCGCAGGACCGCCGCCACCGGCTTCGAGCAGCACCGCACGCCGCCGGACCAGGCGCAGCCGCAGCGGCCGGCTCCGTACGGCACGTCGTTCGGCGACGCCCAGGAGGTGCGCGGCGGGCACCCCGAGCCGCAGCCGCAGCCCCCGCGCGCCCAGCAGCCGCGACCGGGTGGGTACGGCGACCGGCAGTACGGCGACCGGCCCGGAGCGCCGAGGACCGGCCTGGCACACCCGGCGTCGGCAGGGACGGCTGCCGGTGCGGCGGCCGGGACGCGGATACCGGGCCCGCGCCGGGAGTTCCTCGACGCGTTCGACCGGGCCCCGGGGCGTCCGGCGGCCGAACCGGAGCCCGGAGCGCCGGGGCGTGGACCGGCCGCCGGCCGCGCCGGCTCCGGGCAGGGCGGCGCCGGCGACGGAACCGTCAGGAGCGCTCCCGGCGCCGGCCGGCCCGTCGAGGGCGTCCCGGTCAAGAGCGGTACCGGCGGGCCCGGCAAGGGCCGCACCCTCACCGGTGTGGCCGCCGCGGCCGTCACCACCGTCCTCGCCGTCGTCGTGGCCGGCCAGGTCGGCGGCACCGGGCAGGACCGCGACACCGCCCGGCCGCCGGTCCGGGCCGCCGAACGGGCCGCCGGACACGACCCGGCGTCCCGTTCCGACGCATACGGGCGCTCGGCGCCCTCCCGCGCCGTGCCGAAGCCGCCCGCGCCCGCCACCTACGACCAGTTGATGACGCGGCGGTTCCCGCTCGACCCCCGGCTGCGCGCGACCGGCGTCTTCCAGGCCGTACCGGGCCTCGACAAGGCCCCCGGCCAGGGGCGCAAGGTGCGGTACCGGGTCGATGTCGAGAAGGGGCTCGCGCTCGACGCCGGGCTGTTCGCCCGGGCGGTCCACCAGACCCTGAACGACGAGCGGAGCTGGGCGCACGGTGGGGCCATGACGTTCGAGCGGGTCTCCACCGGCGCGGCGGACTTCGTGGTCACGCTGGCGAGTCCAGGGACCACCGCGGTCTGGTGTGCCAAGTCCGGTCTGGACACCACCATCGACAACGTCTCCTGCGACTCCGCGGCCACCGAGCGCGTGATGGTCAACGCCTACCGGTGGGCCCAGGGTTCGCCCACGTACGGCGTCAACGCGATGCACCCCTACCGGCAGATGCTGATCAACCACGAGGTCGGGCACCGGCTGGGACACAACCACGTCAGCTGCCGCACCCCGGGGGCGCTCGCGCCCGTGATGCAGCAGCAGACCAAGTCGCTGGAGATCGACGGCGTCAAGTGCCGCCCCAACCCCTGGGTGTTCCCCGGCGGCTGACGGTGCCCGCCGCGCCCGGTCCGGGCCCGCCGCCCCGGGCGCGGCGGGCCGCCCCGCCCCCGGCCCAGCGCGACGGAACGCGGACGGCGCGGGAAAGTCACGTGCATTCACCCCTTCCGGTGGCGCGATGGACAACCGTCCGTCGCGCGGCCGGTATCTCCGCTTACGTTCGTCCCGCTGCGAGTCGCCGGAACAACGGCGGCCGCACACAAGGGAGATCGGGGGTGTACTCGTGCGGATCGGACTGATCACCAACGGTGATCACCCGTATGCCACGGGTGAGTCCAGGCTCTGGTGCGACCGGCTCGTCAGCGGGCTCGCACAGCACGCGTTCGACATCCACGCGCTGGGCGGCGCGCCGGGCGGCGGCCCCGGTGCCGGGGCGTGGTGGAGCGGCCCGGCGCGCCGGGCGAGCCCGGGCACGCCCCGGGGGGCAGCCGGTGGCGGCGGTCGCCCCGGGCGCGGTCGAGGCGGCCGTCCGGGCCGGCGCGACCGGCGGCGCTTCGCCGGGCACCTGGCGCTGCTGACGTCCGCCGTCTGCGGGACGGGGGACGCCGCCGGCTTCGCCGAAGGGCTGTACGGACTGGCCGACCTGGCCCGGGAACGCGGCGGTCTGGGCACCGCGCTCCGGTCCGAGGCCGTCGTGCGCGCCGTGGAGTCCGCCTGCCGCGCCCCGGGTGCCCGCCGGGACGTCCACGACGCCTCGCTGCCCGACCACCTCGCCTTCGCCGGTGAGCTGGAGCGCGCCCTGCGCCCGCTGTCGCTCGACTGGTACGACGGCCCGGACGGCCTCGGCGCGGTCGACGTCTGCCATGCCGCCTCCGGTGGCACCACGGCCCTGCCCGGCCTGCTGGCCAAACGCTTCTTCGGGGTACCACTGGTGGTCACCGAGTACGGCGCACACCTGCGCGCGCACTACCTCGCGACCATCGACGCGCCGCTGAGCACTCCCGTACGGGCCCTGCTCGCCGCCTTCCACCGCCTCCTGGCCGCCGAGGTGTACCGCCAGGCCGCCGTCATCACCCCCGGCAACGCGCACACCCGCCGCTGGCAGGAGAAGTGCGGCGCCGACCGGGCCAGGCTGCGCGTCGTCCACCCGGGTATCGACGCCGACCGGTTCGCGGCGGTCGGCGAGGGGGGCGACCCGGGCGAGCCGCGCACCCTGGTGTGGGTCGGCCGGATCGCACCGGCCAAGGACCTCGTCGGCCTCCTGCACGCCTTCGCCGAGGTGCGCAAGGCGGAACCCGGGACGCGGCTGAGAATCATCGCCACGCCCGCCACGCCCGCCGCATCCGCCACGCCCGCCGCATCCGCCACGTGCGCGTGCCGGGCCACGCCCGCCACCCCCGCCGACCGGGCCGCACCCGCCGCACCCGCCACGCTGCTGAGCCGGACCACGTCCGTCGCCCCTGCCGCGCCCGCCGGGCCGGCGGCCCCCGCGCCGCTCCGCCACACGCCGGAGGCCGCCTCCTACCTGGCCCACTGCCAGGCCCTGGCGGCACAGCTCTTCCCCGACGAGGCCACCGGCGCGCACGCCGTGGGTGACAACCCGGTCTCCTTCGAGGAGCTGGGCGGCCCGTGCGCCCCCGACCTCCCCGCGGCGTACGGCGCGGGGACCCTGGTCGTCCTCTCCAGCGTCGTCGAGGGCTTCCCGACCACCCTGGCCGAGGCCATGCTCTGCGGCCGGGCCACCGTCTCCACGGACGCCGGTGCCGTGGTGGAGGTCATCGGCGGTACGGGGCTGGTCGTGCCTCCGCGCAATCCGCGGGCACTCGCCGACGCCTGCCTCGCGCTGTTGCGCGACCCGGAGCGCCGGGACCGACTGGGCGCCGCCGCCCGCGCCCGCGCGCTGGAGCTGTTCTCCGTCGAGCAGAACCTCGCGGCCTTCCAGGAGATCTACCTGGAACTCGTCGCCCGCTCCCCGGTGCGCCGGGACGCGGAGGGTGTGGACGCCGACGGCGAACCACTGCCGTTCGCGCACCCGGCCGAGGCGTACCTGCCGGGCCACTGGACGAGCCGGGACCACGGCCGCCCGCCCGGACCCGGCCACCGCCCCGTCCCGTCGTGGGCCGGGCAGCCGGTCGGCGCGGGCAGCGGAACGGGAGGCGGCGATGGCTGAGGGAGCCCTCGAACCGGCCGGCCGGCGCGGCCCGGCCGACCCCGTCAAAGCCCTGCACCTCCACCGGGACCTGTGCGAACGGGCCGTCGACCCCCTGGAGATCGCCGCCGGACTGGAGGCGCACGGGCTCACCGACCGCACCGCGGCCCGCTTCCGGCACCGGGACGTCTTCGGCCTCGCCGAGGAGCTGTACGCGCGCGTCCCGCGCGGCGGTACCGGCCACCCGCGCACCGCCGCGGACCCGGACACCGCCGCGGACCCGGACGCCGCCGGCCCGGTGGGCGCGGCGGTACGGGCGGCCGGCCGGGCGCTGCTCCCGCTGCTGCCCGGCGCCGTCTGCGCCCTCACCCTGGGCGGCCTCGCGGCGGCCGAAGGGCGCGCGCGGCTCGCGGTCGGCGCGCTGGGCGCGGTCGTGTGCGCGGTGGCGCTCGTGACCGCGCTGCGGCGGGGCCCGCTGCGCGCCACCGGACGCCCGGTGCCGGGCACGGGCGCGTGCGCCGGCTGGCTGCTGGCGTACGCCGCCTTCGGGGACGGCCTGCTGATCAGGCTCCTGACCGGCGGGCCGGACGGGCCCCGGCCCCCCGACCCGGGCGCGCTGCTCGGGCTGGCCCTCGCGGTGGCACCCGCCGTCTGGTGCGCGAGCCTGTTCGCGAAAGGCGCCCGCCGAGGGCTGGCGGGCAGCCGCGGCCTGCGGGACTTCACCGCCCGGACCCGGTCGCTCCTGCTGGGGGTCGTCGCGCTGTACCTCACGGCGCTGGCCGGGGCGCTGGTGTCGGCCCGGCTGGTGGCGGCCGTGCTGGCGCCGGCCCCGGACCCGGGCGCGGGCTCCGCCGGGGTGCCGGAGGCGGGCGCGGACCCGGGCGCGGCCGGGCCGGGGGCCGCTCCGTTCGTCGCCGTCGCCGCCCTCGGCGCCCTGCTCTTCCTGGCCCGCCTGCTGTCCGCGCACGGCCGGCCGGATGCCGCTGCCACGGTCCTGCTCACCGCCTGCGCCGCCGAGGCGCTGGCCCTCGCCTCGGTCCTGGCCGCCCGGCTGCCCGGCTGCGACGTGCTGGCCCGGCCGGTCGGGGCGGTGACCGGGGCGGGCGGAGCCGCCGCGGTGCCCGCCCTGGTCTGCGGGGTGGCCGCGCTCGCCCTGCTGGCCCGGGCCACGGCCGTGCTCACCCGCGCCTCCACGCACGCCGCCGTCCGGCCCACCGGGTGACGCGACCGCGCCCCACCCGGCGGCGGCCCGCCACCCCCCTGTCGGCCCGACCCGTGCCGGCACGTCATACGTCCGTAGGTCACCCGGCCACGCGCCGCCCATCCAAGGAGACGACCAAGATGACCACCCAACCCCCAGCAACGGCCGGCCGGCACGAAGGGGCTGCGCGATGAGGGTGCTCCTGCTCGGTGCCAATGGATTCATCGGCCGCTTCGTCGCCGAGCGGCTGCTCGCCGACCCGGCCGTGCACCTCACCGCCCTCGGGCGCGGCGACGACGCCGACGTGCGGTTCGACCTGGCCGGTGGCAGCCCCGGCGCCCTCACCCGGTTCCTGGACGCCGTCCACCCCGGTGTCGTCATCAACTGCGCCGGGACCACCCGGGGCGGCGCCCGGGACCTGACCCGGCACAACACCGTCGCCGTCGCCACCGTCTGCGAGGCGCTGCGGCGCAGCGGCTGCGGGGCGCGCCTGGTCCAGGTCGGCTGCGCCTCCGAGTACGGGCCCTCGCAGCCCGGCTCGTCCACCGCCGAGGACGCGGTGCCCCGTCCGGGCGGCCCGTACGGCGTGTCCAAGCTGGCCGCCACCGAACTGGTCCTCGGCTCCGGTCTGGACGCCGTGGTGCTGCGGGTGTTCTCACCGGTCGGCCCCGGCACCCCGGCCGGTTCACCGCTGGGGCGGCTCGCCGAGGCGATGCGCCGGGCGATGCAGTCCGGTGACGGCGAGCTGAAGCTCAGCGGGCTGGGGGCGCAGCGCGACTTCGTCGACGTACGGGACGTGGCGCGCGCCGTGCACGCCGCGTCCCTCTCGGCGGCGCAGGGCGTCGTCAACATCGGCACCGGCCGCGCGGTCCGGCTGCGGGACGCGGCGGCCGTGCTGGCCAGGGTCGCCGGCTACCCGGGCGCCCTGCACGAACTGGACGGCCCCGTCCGCCCCCCGATCGGCGTCCAGCGGGGCGAGTCGCTGATGGACCATCAGCCGGGCGGGCCGCACCCGTACCCCGACGGCTGCGGGAGCTGGCAGCAGGCGGACGTCCGGACGGCGCGCGACCGGCTCGGCTGGCGGCCCCGGATCAACCTGGAGGAGTCCCTGGCCGACATCTGGATGGAGGCGGCGTGCCGCATCTGATCCGCCGGGGCGCCGGGCGGCCCGCACCCCCGGTACGGTGCGCCGGCCGGACCGGACAGAACCGGCCATACGCGGCGCTGCCCGGCTACTGGGACGAACCTGTCTCGCAGCTTGGACCGGGTGTCTCGGAATGAGAAGGGCCGTGGCAGTGTTACGGGGAGAACAACCGTACTGACATCCGACCAACGGAGACCCCGTGTCGCTGCCACCCCTGGTTGAGCCGGCTGCCGAGCTCACCGTAGACGAGGTTCGCAGGTACTCCCGCCACCTGATCATCCCGGACGTCGGGATGGACGGGCAGAAGCGGCTGAAGAACGCCCGTGTTCTCTGTGTGGGCGCCGGCGGGCTGGGCTCGCCCGCGCTGATGTATCTGGCCGCGGCGGGCGTGGGCACGCTCGGCATCGTGGAGTTCGACGAGGTCGACGAGTCGAACCTGCAGCGCCAGATCATCCACAGCCAGTCGGACATCGGCCGCTCCAAGGCGGAGTCCGCGCGCGACAGCGTCCTGGGCATCAACCCGTACGTGAACGTGATCCTCCACGAAGAGCGGCTCGAGGCCGAGAACGTGATGGACATCTTCCGCCAGTACGACCTGATCGTGGACGGTACGGACAACTTCGCCACCCGCTACCTCGTCAACGACGCCTGCGTGCTGCTGGACAAGCCGTACGTATGGGGCTCGATCTACCGCTTCGACGGCCAGGCGTCCGTCTTCTGGTCCGAGCACGGCCCCTGCTACCGCTGCCTGTACCCGGAGCCACCGCCGCCGGGCATGGTGCCCTCCTGCGCCGAGGGCGGCGTGCTGGGTGTGCTCTGCGCGTCCATCGGCTCCATCCAGGTGACCGAGGCCATCAAGCTGCTGGCCGGCGTGGGGGACCCGCTGGTCGGCCGCCTGATGATCTACGACGCCCTGGAGATGCAGTACCGCCAGGTCAAGGTCCGCAAGGACCCCGACTGCGCGGTCTGCGGCGCGAACCCGACCGTCACCGAGCTCATCGACTACGAGGCCTTCTGCGGCGTCGTCTCCGAGGAGGCCCAGCAGGCGGCGCTCGGCTCCACGATCACTCCCAAGCAGCTCAAGGAGTGGATCGACGCGGACGAGAAGATCGACATCATCGATGTCCGTGAGCAGAACGAGTACGAGATCGTCTCCATCCCGGGCGCCCGCCTGATCCCGAAGAACGAGTTCCTGATGGGCAGCGCCCTCCAGGACCTCCCGCAGGACAAGCGGATCGTCCTGCACTGCAAGACGGGTGTCCGCAGTGCGGAAGTCCTCGCGGTGCTGAAGTCGGCTGGCTTCGCCGACGCGGTCCACGTCGGTGGCGGCGTCATCGGCTGGGTCAACCAGGTCGAGCCGGAGAAGCCGATCTACTAGGCGTCCCGGTACGGCGAAGTACGGTGCTCGGGCCGGGCCCGGAAGGGGTCCGGCCCTTCCGTGTGCCCGGCCCCGCGCCTCAGCGTGCGCAGGTCGTGCCGTCGGCCGGCACCTCGCCCTTGAGCAGGTAGTCGTCGACGGTCCGCGTCACACAGGACGAGGTGCCGTAGGCCCCGTGCCCCTCACCCTTGTTGGTGACCAGGACGCCCACGCCCGCGCCCAGTTCGTCCGCCATCCTCCGGGCGCCCTCGTACGGCGTGGCCGGGTCGCCCGTGGTGCCCACCACCAGGACCGGGCCCGCGCCCGGCGCGCTCGCCTCCCAGGTGGCCGCCTCGCCCTTCACCGGCCACCGCGCGCACCAGCCGGCCGTGTCCCACGCCAGGAACTCGCCGAAGACCGGGGATATCCGCCGGAACTCCGGCAGCAGCGCCTTCGCCTGGGCGGCGGTCGGCCGCTGGCTGCTGTCGGCGCAGGAGATCGCCCGCTGCGCGTGCTGCTCGGTGCCGTAGTGCCCCCGCTCGTCACGGTTGTTGTAGAGGTCGGCGAGGCGCAGCAGCCCGTCGCCCCTGCCGTTCTCGGCCTCCTCCAGGGCGTCGGTCAGCCGCGGCCACATGCTCTGCCCGTACAGCGGATAGACGATGCCGGTGACGGCGAGGCTCTGGGTGAGCTCACGGCCGCCGCCGGCCGGCAGCGGCTCGCGGTCCAGCCGCCGCAGCAGCCGGGCCACGCGCGCGGTACCCGCCTCGGCGCCCTCGCCGGTCGACTCGAAGTAGTTGTTCAGCGCCCGCTGGAACCCGGTGGTCTGGTTGCGGGCGTGGCCGATCGCGTCGGCCGTCGGGTCGGTGACGGCGTCCAGCACGGTCCGCCCGACGTTCCCGGGGAACAGGTGCGCGTACGTGCCGCCCAGCTGGGTGCCGTAGGAGATCCCGAAGTAGTTCAGCTTCCGGTCGCCCAGCACGTGACGGACGACATCCATGTCCCGGGCGGCGTTGGCCGTGGTGACATGGGCGATCAGCTCGCCGGCCCGGGTGGCGCAGCCCCTGCCGAACTCGGCGCCGTCCCGCAGGAAGGCGGCCGTCTCGGCGTCGGTGTCCGGTGTGAGGTCGATCCGCGCCTCGGCGGCTGCCTGGTCCTCGTCGTCGCGGCACACCACCCCGGAGCTGCGGGCGACGCCGCGCGGGTCGAAACCGACCAGGTCGTAACGGCTGTTGAGGTCGTGGTACTGGTCGGCGAACGAGGGCAGCATGCCGACGCCGGACGCGCCGGGGCCGCCGAAGTTGAACAGCAGCGAGCCGATGCGGCGGTCCTGGTCGCGGGCCTCCTTGCGGATCAGCGCGATCGCGACCGGGTCCCCGGCCGAGGGCCGTTCGTAGTCCAGCGGGACCTCGACACTGGCGCACCGCCACTGTCCGCCGGGCGGCTCCTCGCCCTCGGGCGCCTCGCACGCGCGCCACTCGGGCCGCTGCGCGGTGAACGCGGCGGGCAGCGAGGCCGCCTGGCCCGTCGGGGGCAGGGCCGCGCCGCCGTGGTCGTCGGGCGCGCTGTCGCAGCCCGCGACCGGCCCGGCCACCAGCACCGCCGCGACGGCCAGGACCCCCGCCCGTACCCGCATGGACATGTGTTGCCCCCCAAACGTCCGTTCGCCGAACGGCCATCCTAGGCGCCGCCACCGACAGCGAGCGGCGCTACGGGCAGACCGTTCCGGCGGCCGGGACCCTGCCGTCCAGCAGATAGGCGTTCACGGCCCGCTGGACGCACCGGTCACCGCTGTTGTACGCGCCGTGCCCCTGACCCCGGTACGTCAGCTCCACCCCGACACCCTTGCCGAGCGCGGCCGCCATCGCCCTGGCGCCCTCGTACGGCGTGGCCGGGTCACCGGTGTTGCCGATGACGACGACGGGGGCCGCGCCGGGGGCGCTGACGTCGGGGTGCTCCGAGGCGCCGGGGACCGGCCACCGGGAGCAGGTCAGCAGGCCCCAGGCGAGGAAGTCGCCGAAGACCGGGGAGGCCGCCCGGAACCGGGGGAGCGCCGCCCTGGTCCGCGCCGGCGAGAAGCGGGCCTTGTCGTCGGCGCAGTTGATGGCCGCGTTGGCGGCCTGGACGTTGCTGTAGTCACCGTTCTGGTCGCGCCCGTTCATGGAGTCGGACAGGGCCAGGAGCAGGGCTCCGTCGCCGCCGTCCGCCTCGTCCAGACCCTGTTCCAGGTACGGCCAGTACTCCTTGGAGTACAGCGCCTGGGCGATGCCGTTGGTGGCCTGGGACTGGGTGAGCCGGCGGTCGCCGATACCGGGGACGGGCTTCTTGTCGAGTTCGGCGAGCAGCCCGGTGATGAAACGCTCGATCTCCCCGGGATCGCGGCCGGGCAGCTTGCACGCGTCGCCCCGGCGTACGCAGTCCCGGGCGAAGTTGTCCAGCGCGAGCTGGAACCCCTTGGCCTGGCCGAGCGCCCCCTGCTCGGCCGTCCCGGTGGGGTCCACGACGGCGTCGAAGACGGCCCGGCCGACGTTCCCGGGGAACAGGTGCGCGTAGACGCCGCCGAGTTCGGTGCCGTAGGAGATGCCGAAGTAGTACAGCTTCCGGTCGCCGAGGACCTGGCGCATCAGGTCCATGTCGCGGGCCGCGCTGGTGGTGCCGACGTGGGGGAGCAGGGGGCCGGAGTTCTTCTCGCACGCCTCGGTGAACTTCTCCAGGCCCTCCTGGTACGCCCTCTCCTCACCGGCGTCGTCCGGTGAGGAGTCCAGCGCGTAGAACGCGTCGAGCTCCTGGTCGTCCTGGCACTCCACGCCCTGGCTGCGGCCGACCCCGCGCGGATCGAAGCTGACCAGGTCGTAACGCGCGCGCAGCGGCTCGTAGTCCTTGGCGAAGGACGGCAGGGCGGTGATGCCGGAGCCGCCGGGGCCGCCGAAGTTGAAGACGAGGGAGCCGATCCGCCTGCTCCGGTCGCGGGCCTTGGCGCGGATCAGGGCGAGCTCGATCGTCTCGCCGCCGGGGTCGGCGTAGTCGAGCGGGGCGTCCATGAAGGCGCACTCCCACTGGGCGCCGCCGGGCAGCGGGGAGGGCGCGGTGCCCCCGCCCTCGTCGACGGAGGGCGCGGGGCACTTCGACCACTCCAGCTTCTGGGCGGCCAGGTCCTCGGGCCGGTCCGGGTCCCGCCCGCCCCGGTCCGTGCCGTTGTCGGAGCAGCCTGCGGCGATCAGCACGGCGGCGGTCGCGGCGGCGACAGCGGCGGCCCGCCGGGGGCGGCGGGCGGAGGCACGCCGGGGAGCGCGGATGGTCGGCATGCCTTCATCGTGCGCCCCCCGCCCGCCCCCCGCCCGCGCCGGCGGTCCATGCGGGCGACCCGCCCGGGGCGCCGCTCCCGGGGCGCCCGCCGGGGTCCGCCGGGCCTCTGCTGCCGACCGGTGCGCCCGACCGGCGCGTACCGCTCACCGGGTGCGGCGCTCCGGGTCCGCCCGGCGCGCCGCTACAGGGGTACGACCGTGATCTCCGTCGCCTTCACGCTCGCCCACACCTCCGTGCCCTCCGCCAGGCCCAGTTCCGCGGCCGCCGCCGGGGTGACCTCCGCCACCACCTCAGGGACCGGCCGCTCCTCCCCGGCCGGGGCTCCGGTGACCAGGACGCGCAGCCGGCCGCCCTGGGCGGTCAGCTCGCGGACGGTTCCCCGCCACACGTTGCGCGGGCTGCCCGAGGGCCGGGCACGGTGCAGCGAGACCGCCTCGGGGGCGACCACCGCGAGCGCGGGTCCGGCCACCGCCGCGTCGCTGGCCGTCACCAGCCGCGCGCCGCCGGCCAGCTCCAGGGCGGTGCCGCGCGCCGTGCCCGGCCACGCGTTGCGGCCGAGCATCCGCGCCACCCACGGCGAGCGCGGGTGCCGGGCCACCTCGGCGGGCTCGGCGAACTGCACGGGCCGGCCCTCCTCCAGCACCAGGACCCGGTCGGCCAGCGAGACCGCCTCCACCGGGTCGTGCGTCACGATCAGGCACACGCCCGGGAACCCGGCCAGATGCCGGCGCAGTGTGTGCCGTACCCGCGCCCGGGTCGTCTGGTCCAGCGCCGCCAGCGGCTCGTCCAGCAGCAGCAGCCGGGGCCGGGCCGCCAGCGCCCTGGCCAGCGCCACCCGCTGGGCCTGGCCGCCGGAGAGCTGCCCGGGCCTGCGGTCCGCGAGGGCGCCCACGCCCAGCCGCTCCAGCCAGCCCCGCGCCTCCCGGCGCGCCCGCGCGGCCGGCACGCCCTGGGCGCGCAACCCGTACGCGGTGTTGGCCAGTGCCGACAGGTGCGGGAACAGCGCGCCGTCCTGCGGCACCCAGGCGATCCCGCGCCGGTGCGGGGCCAGCCCCGCCACCTCGTGGCCGCCCAGCCGCAGCGATTCCGCCGTGGCCCGTGGCGTCAGTCCCAGCAGGGCCCGCAGCAGGGTGGTCTTGCCGGCCCCGTTGGGCCCGACCACGGCGACCGTCGTCCCGGCCGGGACGTCCAGTGACAGGGCGGTGAATCCGGTGACCCCGGCGTCCAGCGGCCACCTCTCGGAGCCGTACCCCCTCGCCCCGGTGTCCTCGGCGGCCGGGTCCCGCGCGGCGTCCGGCTCCGGGTCGTCCCGTTCCCCCGAGGCGGGCCGGGCCTCGCGCACCCCGCCGCCGAGCCACCGGCCGCGCAGCGCCACCAGGACCGCCGTGGCGACCACCAGCAGCAGCAGCGACACGGCGACCGCCCCGTCCGGGTCGTTCTGGAGCAGCAGGTACACCTGGAGGGGCAGGGTCTGGGTGGTGCCGGGCAGGTTGCCGGCGAAAGTGATCGTCGCGCCGAACTCGCCGAGCGCCCGCGCCCAGCTCAGCGCGGCCCCGGCGACCAGCCCGGGCCCCACCATGGGCAGGGTCACGGTGCGGAACGTACGCAGCGGGGAGGCGCCCAGGGACGCGGCGGTCTCCTCGTAGCGGGGGTGCAGCCCGGCCAGCGCGCCCTCCAGGCTGATCACCAGGAACGGCATCGACACGAACGCCGAGGCCACCACGGCGCCCGAGGTGGAGAACGGCAGGGTCACGCCGAACCACTCGTCCAGCGCCCCGCCCAGCAGCCCGCGCCGCCCGAAGCCCTGCAGCAGGGCCACACCCGCCACCGTCGGCGGCAGCACCATGGGCAGCATCACCAGGCACCGCACCAGGGCCTTGCCCGGGAACTCCAGCCGCGCCAGCACCCAGGCCAGGGGCACCCCGATGAGCAACGACAGCAACAGGGCCCAGCCCGAGACGACCAGTGAGAGGGTGAGCGCCTCGCGCACCTCGGGGGCGGTCAGCCGGCGGGGCAGGCTGCCCCAGGGGGCGTGCGCGAGGACCCCGGCGAGCGGCAGCATCAGGAAGACCACCGCCAGGGCGGCGGGCAGGACGAGGGCCAGGGGCGCCCGGCGCGACGGCGTCACGCCGGCCTCACGGCGTCCGGAAACCGGCGTCGCGCAGCAGTGCCCGCGCCTGGGCGGAGCCGAGCCACTTCACGAAGTCACCGGCCGCCCGCCGGTCGTCGGAGGAGTCGAGCGTCGCCGCCGGGTAGGAGGCCACGGCGTTCCGCGCGTCCGGCAGGGCGACCGTGCCGACCTTCCCGGCGGCGGCCTTGGCGTCCGTCTCGTACACCAGACCGGCGTCCGCCTCGCCGACCTCGACCTTGCTGAGGACGGCCCGCACGTTCGGCTCCTGGGAGACCGGCTTCACCGTCACCCCGGCGGCGTCCAGGATCTTCTTGCTGTAGCGCCCCACGGGCACCTCGGGGGCGGCGAGCACCACTTTCAGTCCGCTCCTGGAGAGGTCCTCCAGGCCGGTGATGCGTTCCGGGTTGCCCTTGGCGGTGGCGATGGTGAGCCGGTTGCGGGCGATGACGACCGGGTCGCCGGTCTCACCCCTGAGCCCGTCCATGGTGGCGGTGTCGGCGGTGACCAGGACGTCGGCCGGGACGCCCTGGCGTACCTGCGAGGCCAGCTCCTGGGACCCGGCGAACGAGAAGGTCACCTCGGTGCCGGGGTGGGACTTCTCGTACGCCGCGCCCGCCACCGTGAAGGCCTCGGTGAGCGAGGTGGCGGCGAGCACGGTCAGTCCGGTCCGCCCGGCCGCACCGGCGGGCGCGCTCCCGGCCCTGTCACCGGCCTCGGGAGAGGCCGGGCCGCCGCAGCCGGCGAGCGGAACCAGCACGGCGGCGGCGAGCACGGAGGCAGCGATACGGCGCATGGGACCCACCCTCAAGACGTCACGCACGGTCGATATGGACATTCGTGGACTTCACCCGGGCCACCGCCTCCATGCCGACCTCCAGGCCCAGCTCCTCGACGGCCTCCCGGGTCAGCAGCGACACCAGCCGGTGCGGGCCGGCCTGGATCTCGACCTGCGCGGCGACATCGCCGAGCTTCACGGCGGTGATGATCCCGGCGAAGGCGTTGCGCGCGGTCGTGTAGGGCACCTCGCCGTGCTCGTCGGTCTGCTGGGCGAGCTCCACCGCGAAGGCCGCCAGGTCGGGTCCGTCGACGAGCCGCCTGCCCGTCTCGTCCCGCCGGGTGGGCAGCCGGCCGGCGTCGGCCCAGCGGCGCACGGTGTCGGCGCTGACCCCGAGGAGCCGCGCCGCCCGCTGAGTGGTGTAGGACCGCATGTGCGGCAATCTAGGCCGTCAGTGCTCGCATGTGCAAGGAAGAATGGATGTTCCTCCTGGCAGGTGCGGGCCCTCTCATGGGAACGCGCATCCGCCCGGCACGGCAGGCGCCCGTCCCGCGCGGGCGCCCAGCCGTTCCGTACGGCAGGACACCCGCCCGGTGCGCGCCACGCCCGTCCTTCCCGGCGCCCGGCGGGCACGCCCGTCCTGCGGGGCCGATGGGCGGGCGCCGGGCTAGAGGGCTTCCCGGCGGGTCAGGAAGTTGAACGACAGCCAGCCCGGCAGCACCGGCAGCCACAGCGTCAGCAGCCGGTAGAGCAGTACGGCCGGCGTCGCGACCTCCAGCGGCAACCCCACCGCCACCAGGCCGAACGTCAGCGCCGTCTCGACCGCGCCGACCCCGCCCGGTGTCGGCGCCGCCGACCCCAGGGCGTTGCCCGCCAGGAACACCACGGCCAGGCTGGCGTAGCTCAGCGGCTGGTCGCCGCCGTCGAAGGCCCGGATCGAGGCGTCCAGGCAGAGCACGAACGCGGCGGTCAGCAGCAGCATCCCGCCGATGCCCGTGATCAGCTTCACCGGCCGCTGGAGCACGTCCAGCATGCGCGGCACCACGCCGGCGAACAGCGAGCGCAACCGGGTCGAGACGAACTTGCGCAGCGCCGGGATCGCCGTGACCACCAGCACCAGCACCGCGACCGTCAGCAGGCCCGCGATGACGGTCCTGGACGGCGTGAAGTCCTGGGTCTTCTCGGTACCCGTCAGATAGCCGAACGCCAGCAGCAGCAGGATGTGCGCGCCGAGCCCGAAGAGCTGGGACGCGCCGACACTGGCGACGGCCAGGCCGGGGCGCACCCCGGAGCGCTGGAGGAAGCGGGTGTTCAGCGCGACCCCGCCGACCGCCGCCGGGGCGACGATCTTGACGAACGACCCGGCGACCTGCGCCACCACCGTGCGCAGGAACGACACCCGCTCGGGCACGAAACCGAGCAGGCTCATCGCGGCCGCCACATAGCTGAGCGCGGAGAAGAGCACGGCGGCCGACACCCAGCCCCAGTGCGCCTGGCCGATGGTCGACAGGGGGGTCCGGGCGATCTGGGAGAGCAGGAAGTACGCGGCGATGGCGCCGGCGATGAGGCTGATGAGCGTACGGGGCCTGATCCGCTCCAGCCGGACCGGCTCGACCGGCGCCTGCGGGCGGATCAGCAGCACCTGCTGGCGGATCTGGGCCAGCAGGTCCTCCTCGCGGGCCTCGTCCAGCGCCTCGTCCAGGGCCCGTTTCTCGGCCTGTTTCTCCGCCCGCGCCGTCCTGCGGTCGGCCTTCTGGCCCGCCTGGCCCTCCTGGGCTTCCTGGAGCCGGGCGTGCCGGGCGGCCTCCGACGCCGCGAGGACCGCCTCGCGCTCGCGCTGCGAGCGCTCCCGGGCCAGCCTGCGCAGCGTCGCGCGGGTGGACCGGCTCAGCGCGATCGGCTGGAGCAGCGGCAGGCAGTCGGCCACCTTGTCGGGGCCGAGCACCCCGACCGCGGCGGCCACCGCGCGCTCGGCGCCGACGCGCAGGCCCAGCGTGGTGAGGAGCTGCGCGATGTCCATCCGCAGCACCAGATCGCCGGCGGCGATCTCGCCACCCCGCAGATCTGTGATGATCACTCTGCCGGAACGATCCACCAGGAGGGCGTCACCGGTCAGCCTGCGGTGGGCGATCCGCCGCGACTGGAGCGCCTTGACCTGCTTCCAGGCGCCCCTGACCACCTGGTCGGTGATCTCCTCGTCGGTCATCGCGTCCAGGGAACGGGCACCCAGGTGCTCGTACACCAGCATCACGGCGTCCGGCCCCAGCTCCGAGGTGGCGATCAGCTTCGGCGCGTTGGCGCCGGCGGCGATCGCCGCGTACGCCAGCAGCGCCTCCTGCTCCAGGGCCTGGCGCAGCGACTGGATGGAGCGGCGGGTGGTGATGCCGCGCAGTGTCAGCCGGCGCCACACCCGGTAGAAGAACCCCTGCGCCTGCTGCTCGCGGTCCACCACCGTGACGTCGAGCGGCGGGCCCTCCTCCAGGGTGACCAGGTAGCGCCGGCCCCGCTCGCCCTGCTCGGCGGAGTCGGGCACGTCCTCGGCGCGCATCGCGCTGACCGGGCGGAACCCCACATGGCGCAGACCCGCCAGCAGCGTCTGGCCGGTGGGGCGGACGTTCGGCGAGCCGACCGCGTACAGCGTGCCGTACGCGACCGTCCAGCCGATCAGCACGGTGAGGATGATCGAGAACGGGGTGGTGTAGCCGGCCACCAGCATCGCGAACGCGTCCAGCAGCAGCACCATCCACAGCACCACCCGCCAGCGCGGCCTGCGGGCCATGCCGACGGCGGACATGTAGGCGATGACGGGCGCGAGGTAACCGTGCACCGGGTCGGTCAGCCCGCCGCCGGACTGCGGCTGGGTCAGCGCGTCCTGGATGGTGCCGGGCGCCGCCCTGGCCACCCACAGGTCGGTGGCGAGGGTGACACCGTGCGCCAGCACGGCGGCGAGGACACCGTCGGCGATGCGCAGCCCGTCCCGCTTGATCAGCCGCTCGATCGCGAAGGCGACCGGGACGAGCAGCACGGCGATGCTGGAGACCAGGCCGGCGAGCTTGACGAACACGTCGGGCGCCTGGCCGGTGCCCTTGTTGATGTCCTGCTCAAGGCCCGACGTGGTGCCGTGGGCGAAGGCCGCGATGGCGATGACGACGGCGATCGCCAGCAGGCCGATGAGCAGCCGCAGCAGGTCGGACGGACGGTGCACCCGGGCGGCGAGCAGCGGCTCGTCCCCGGAGACGCCGTCGACACGCCCCTGCGCGTTCACCCCTGCCGGCTCCTTCTGCGCGCGCTGCTGGTGCTGCCGGTGCTGGTCGTGCCGCTCGTCGCGCACACCCGGCCCGTGCCGCCCATCGTGCCCGCTCGGGCCGTCCGGCGACTCGGCGGCGGCCGCCGAGGAGGCCGGTGGCACGCTCGCCGCTCCGGGAGGCCGCACATCCTGCCCCTTCGTCGTCTCTGTCTCTTCTTGGTCTCGTATCACCAGTCACCGCCCGGAAGATGGTGGCATGACCGGGTGGCGCCACGGTCCGGCAGGGTGTGCCGGGCCCGTTGTCGGTGCCGTGGTGCAGGATGGACCGGATGAGTGCGCAGGAGCTTCCCGAGTACGCGGAACGGGTGCTTGAAGTCGCCGAGCTGATCCCGCCCGGCCGGGTGATGACGTACGGGGACGTCGCCGAATGGCTGGGCGAGGGCGGGCCGCGCCAGGTCGGCCGGGTCATGGCGCTGTACGGCGGCGCCGCGCCCTGGTGGCGGGTCGTGCGCGCCGACGGCCGGCTGCTCCCCGGCCACGAGCCGCGCGCCCTGGACCACTACCGCCGGGAGGCCACCCCGCTGCGCGGGGCCACCGGCCCGACCGGGGGCCACCTGCCCCGCCTCGACATGAGGCGGGCCCGGTGGGACGGCGGCGCGGGCCCGGCGTCCGGCGGGGCCGCCGGGCCGGCGGCGAGTGCGGTGGCTCACACGTGACAGCTTCGTCCATCCGGGGGCGCGGCGGACAGTCCGAAAACCGTACGGAGTACGCGTAGCGTGCTCTCCGGGCGGTGCCACCATCCGCTCCCCCATCATCAGCACACCCACCAGGACCGGCGATCCACGTGAGCTCCTCCTCCACCACTCGGCGTACGCCGCACCAGGAGCCGTACCCGAACCAGGCACGGCCGGGGGCCCCCGCACGCCCGTACGGGCGCAGGGCGGGGACTCCGGGCGCGTACCGGCTGGTGCGTACCGAGCCGGCCCCGGTGAACCCCCCTCTGCTTGACGCCGCGCAGCGCGCGGTGGTTGACCACCCGGGCGGACCACTCCTGGTCCTGGCCGGTCCCGGCACCGGCAAGACGACCACCCTGGTGGAGGCGGTCGCCGCCCGGATCGCCCGGGGCACCGATCCCGAGCGCATCCTGGTCCTCACCTTCAGCCGCAAGGCGGCGGTGGAACTGCGCGACCGGATGGCGACGCGGCTGGGCGGCGCCCGGGGGCCCTGGGCCACCACCTTCCACTCCTTCTGCTACGCGCTGATCCGCGCCCACCAGGACGCCGACCTCTTCTCCGAACCGCTGCGGCTGCTGTCCGGCCCGGAGCAGGACCTCGCCGTGCGCGAGCTGCTGGCCGGCCAGCTCGACCTGGAGCGCGAGGGCCTGAGCCGGGTCCACTGGCCCGACGAACTGCGCGCCTGTCTGACCACCCGCGGTTTCGCGGACGAGGTACGGGCGGTGCTCGCCCGCTCCCGCGAGCTGGGCCTCGGGCCGCGCGCCCTGGCCGACTTCGCGGCGCGCACCGGGCGCCCCGACTGGTCGGCGGCGGCCGAGTTCCTGGCCGAGTACCTGGACGTGCTCGACATGCAGGGGGTGCTCGACTACGCGGAGCTGGTGCACCGGGCCGTGCTCCTGGCCCGTGGCGCGGCGCTGCCCCAGTACGACGCGGTCTTCGTCGACGAGTACCAGGACACCGACCCGGCCCAGGTGCGGCTGCTGCGGGCGCTGGCGGGCGGTGGCCGGACGCTGTACGCGTTCGGCGACCCCGACCAGTCGATCTACGCGTTCCGGGGCGCCGACGTGGGCGGCATCCTCGACTTCCCCGACACCTTCCGCCGCGCGGACGGCTCCCCGGCGCCGGTCGCCGTCCTGACCACCTCCCGCCGGTCGGGCGCCGCCCTGCTGTCCGCCACCCGCCTGCTCACCGCCCGGATGCCGCTGCCACGCCTGCCGGCCGACAAGGCGCGGGCCCACCGCGACCTGGCGGCCGTCCGCGGCGGCGGCCGGGTCGAGACGTACACCTTCCCCACGCCGTCCACCGAGCTGGACAACATCGCGGACATCCTGCGGCGCGCCCACCTGGAGGACGGCGTGCCGTGGCGGGAGATGGCCGTCCTGGTCCGCGCGGGCGGCCGGACGATCCCGGTCCTGCGCCGCGCCCTGACGTCCGCCGGCGTCCCCGTGGAGGTCGACGGCAACGACGTACCCCTGCGCCACGAGCCCGCCGTCACCCCGCTCCTCACCGCCCTGCGGGCCGCCGCCGCCCCGGCGTCGCCCACCGTGTCGCCCGACGCGACCCGACCCCCGCGCGCCGGGGTCCCCTCGCCCCGCGCGCCCGGGGGCACCGAGCACGCCCCCGGCGGGGCCGGGGCGCCGGCGCTGCGCGAGCCCACCGAGGGCGCGGCGTTCGCGGTCCCGACGCCGGAAGCCGCGGCGCCGGAGGTGCCCGGGCCGCAGGCCGCGGCCCCGCAAGCGCCGGGGCCGCAAGCCGCCCCGCCCGGCGCGGACGCCCCCGTCGGGGCGGCCGCGCCCACCGCGGACGCCGACGGCACCACCGACCCCACCGACCCCGGCGCCACCACCGACCCCGACGACCCCGGCGCCACCACCGACCCCGACGGCACCACCGACGCCGCCGGGTCGTGGATCGACACCGAGACGGCGATCAGCCTGCTCACCTCACCCCTCGGCGGCATGGACGCCGCCGACCTGCGCCGCCTGGGACGGGCGCTGCGCGACGAGGAGCGGGCCGGCGGCAACACGGTCCCGCCGCCCTCCGACGTCCTGCTCGCCCGCGCCCTCGCCGAACCCGAGCGGCTCGTCGTGCACGACCCCACCTACGCGCGCGGCGCCCAGCGCCTGGGCGAGCTGCTCCGCGACACCCGCGAGCTGCTCGACGGCGGCGGCACCGCCGAGGAGGCGCTCTGGCTGCTGTGGGACGGCACGCCGTGGCCGGCCCGTCTGCAACGAGCGGCGCTCCGCGGCGGCGCGGGAGGCCGCAACGCCGACCGGGACCTGGACGCCGTGTGCGCCCTGTTCGAGACCGCCGCCCGGGCCGAGGCCCGCACCGGCGGCCGGGGCGCCCTGAACTTCCTGGAGGAGCTGGACGCCCAGGACATCGCCGCCGACACGCTGTCCCGGCGGGCCGCGCGCCCCGAGGCCGTACGCCTGATGACCGCCCACCGCTCCAAGGGCCTGGAGTGGAGCCTGGTCGTCGTCGCGGGAGTCCAGGAGGGCCTGTGGCCCGACCTGCGCCGCCGCGGCTCCCTCCTGGAGGCCGACCGCATCGGCCGCGACGGCCTCGCCGAACCGCTCACCCCCGGTGCCCTCCTCGCCGAGGAGCGCCGGCTGTTCTACGTCGCCGCCACCCGCGCCCGCGACCGCCTCGTGGTCACCGCCGTCAAGGCGCCCGCCGACGACGGTGACCAGCCGTCCCGTTTCCTCACCGAGCTGGGTGTCGAACCCAGGGACGTCACCGGCCGCCCCCGCCGCCCCCTGGCCGTCGCCGCCCTCGTCGCCGAGCTGCGGGCGACGACCGTCGACCCGGCGGCGTCGCCGGCGCTCCGGGACGCCGCCGCCCGGCGCCTGGCCCGCCTCGCGGCGCTCACCGACGACGAGGACCAGCCACTCGTCCCGGCCGCCCACCCCGATCGCTGGTGGGGCCTGCACGAACCGACCCGGTCCGCCACCCCCCTCCGCGACCGGGACCGGCCGGTCGCCCTGTCCGGCAGCGCCCTGGAACAGCTCGCCAACACCTGTGCCCTCCAGTGGTTCCTGGGCCGCGAGGTCAAGGCGGACGCCCCCGCCACCGCCGCCCAGGGCTTCGGCAACGTCGTCCACGTCCTCGCCGACGAGGTCGCCTCCGGCCGGAGCCCCGCCGACCTGGCCGTCCTCATGGAACGGCTCGACTCGGTGTGGAACGCGCTCGCCTTCGATGCCCCCTGGAAATCCGCACAGGAGAAGGAGCACGCGCGCGTGGCGCTGGAGCGCTTCCTGCGCTGGCACGTCACGGACCGCGGCGGCCGTGCCCCCGCCGCCACCGAGCACGGCTTCGACGTCACCCTGGAGGCGGGCCGGTACGAGGTGCGGATCCGGGGTTCCATGGACCGCGTCGAGGCCGACGAGCACGGCCGCGCCTACGTCGTCGACTTCAAGACCGGCAAGCAGGCCCCCACCAAGGACGAGGTCGCCCGCCACCCCCAGCTCGCGGTCTACCAGCTCGCCGTCCGCGAGGGGGCCGTGGACGAGGTCTTCGGCGGACACCGCCCCGAGCCCGGCGGCGCCGAACTGGTCCACCTGCGCCAGGCCGCCCCCAAGAAGGAGGGCGGCGAGGGACTGCCGAAGGTGCAGGCCCAGGAACCCCTCGGCGGCGAGTGGGTCGGCGACCTGCTGGCCACCGCCGCCGGCCGGGTACTGGACGAGCGGTTCACCCCCTCCACCGGACAGCACTGCGCCCACTGCTCGTTCCGCGCCTCGTGCAGCGCCCGGCCGGAGGGCCGGCACATCGTGGAGTGAGCGTTGTCGGCGCGGCCGGTTAGCCTCTCTGAGGTGACCGCACGCATCACCGACCCCGAGCAGCTCAAGGAGCTCCTCGGCATCCCGTTCACCCCGGAGCAGACGGCCTGCATCACCGCGCCGCCCGCCCCGCAGGTCGTCGTGGCCGGAGCCGGCTCCGGCAAGACGACCGTGATGGCCGCCCGGGTGGTCTGGCTGGTCGGTACGGGACAGGTGGCGCCCGAGCAGGTCCTCGGCCTGACCTTCACCAACAAGGCGGCCGGCGAGCTCGCCGAACGCGTCCGCAAGGCCCTGGTGCGGGCGGGGGTCACCGACCCCGACACCATCGATCCCGACAACCCGCCGGGCGAGCCGCGGATCTCCACGTACCACGCCTTCGCGGGACAGCTGCTCACCGACCACGGCCTGCGCGTCGGTCTGGAGCCCACCGCCCGCCTCCTCGCCGACGCCACGCGCTACCAGCTCGCCGCCCGGGTGCTGCGCGAGGCGCCCGGCCCGTACCCCTCGCTCACCAAGTCCTTCCCCACCCTGGTCAGCGACCTCCTGGCGCTCGACGCGGAGCTGGCCGAGCACCTGGTACGCCCCGAGCACCTGCTGCGCCACGACGCCGAGCTGCTCACCGACCTGGCAACCGCCCGCCTCACCAACGCCGACCTGCGCAAGGTCCCCGAGGCCGCCGCCGCCCGCCGGGAGCTCGCGGGCCTCGTCCTCCGCTACCGGGAGGCCAAGCGCGCCCGCGACCTGCTCGACTTCGGCGACCAGATCGCGCTCTCCGCCGAGCTGGCCCTCACCCGTCCCGAGGTGGGCGCGATCCTGCGCGACGAGTTCCGGGTGGTGCTGCTCGACGAGTACCAGGACACCTCCGTCGCGCAGCGGCTTCTGCTGTCGGGGCTCTTCGGCGGCGGCACCGGCCACCCCGTCACCGCCGTCGGCGACCCCTGTCAGGCGATCTACGGCTGGCGCGGCGCGTCCGTCGCCAACCTGGACGACTTCCCCGAGCACTTCCCCCACGCCGACGGAACGCCCGCCGCCCGCCTCTCGCTCAGCGAGAACCGCCGCAGCGGCGGCCGCCTCCTGGACCTCGCCAACGGCCTCGCCGCGCCCCTGCGCGCCATGCACGCGGGCGTGGAGGCGCTGCGCCCGGCGCCCGGCGCCGAACGCGACGGCACCGTGCGCGTCGCCCTGCTGCCCACCCAGGCCGAGGAGATCGCCTGGCTCGCCGACTCGATCGCCCACCTGGTGCGCACCGGCAAGGAGCCGGGCGAGATCGCCGTCCTGTGCCGGACGGCGACCGACTTCCCCGAGATCCAGGCCGCCCTGGTCGCCCGGGACGTCCCCGTCGAGGTGGTCGGCCTGTCCGGCCTGCTGCACCTGCCGGAGGTGGCCGACCTGGTCGCGGTCTGCGAGGTCCTCCAGGACCCCGGTGCCAACGCCTCGCTGGTCCGGCTGCTGACCGGCCCCCGCTGGCGGATCGGCCCCCGCGACCTGGCGCTGCTGGGCCGCCGGGCCCGGCTGCTGGTCCACCGCGGCCAGGACGGCGACCAGGACCCCGACCGCCGCCTGGCCGCGGCGGTCGAGGGCGTGGACCCCTCCGAGGTCGTCTCCCTGGCCGACGCCCTCGACACCTTCCTGGAATCGGGCGGCCACGACGACGGACTGCCGTTCTCCGCCGAGGCCCGGGTGCGGTTCGCCCGCCTGGCCGCCGAGCTGCGCGACCTGCGCCGCTCGCTGGCGGACCCCCTGATGGACGTCCTGCACCGGATCCTCACCACCACCGGACTGGAGGTCGAGCTCTCCGCCTCCCCGCACGCGCTGGCCGCCCGGCGCCGCGAGACCCTCTCCAACTTCCTCGACATCGCCGCCCGCTTCGCCTCCCTCGACGGAGAGGCGACCCTGCTGGCCTTCCTGGGCTTCCTGCGCACCGCCGCCCAGTACGAGAAGGGCCTGGACAACGCCCTGCCCGGCGGCGAGAACACCGTCAAGGTCCTCACCGCCCACAAGTCCAAGGGCCTGGAGTGGGACGTGGTCGCGGTGCCCGGCCTGGTCGCCTCCCAGTTCCCGAGCGCCAGGGCGCGCGAGTCCTGGACGGCCCAGCCGCAGGTCCTGCCGCACGCCCTGCGCGGCGACGCCCCGACCCTCCCGGCCATCGACACCTGGGACGCCGGGTCCCTGAAGGCGTACAAGGACGCCATGAGGGAGCACCAGCACACCGAGGAGCTGCGACTGGGGTACGTGACGTTCACCCGGCCCCGCTCCCTGCTCCTGGGCTCGGCGCACTGGTGGGGGCCCTCCCAGAAGCGCCGCCGGGGCCCGTCGCCGTTCCTGGAGGCGCTGTACGGGCACTGCGCGGCGGGCCACGGCGAGATCGAGGCCTGGGCGGACGAACCGGAGGAGCACGCGGACAACCCCTGTCTGGAGGAGCAGGCCACCGCCCACCAGGCCTGGCCGCTCCCGCTGGACCCGGTGTCCCTGCGCCGCCGCCGCGCGGCGGCGGACAAGGTCCGGGAGTACCTGGAGTCCGGCCCCGGCCCCCAGGACGTCCCGCCGGCCGCCGGCGCCCCCCGGCCCGACGACGACATCGCGTGGCCGGACGAGAACGACCCGCCCTGGCCGGACGAGAACGACCCGCCGTGGGAGCACGACCTGCCCTGGCCGGACGAGGACGACCTGCCCGGCCCGGACGACCTGGACGCCCCGCCGCCCGAGGAGGCCATGGACCATCCGTGGCCGGAGGACCTCGTCCCCCACCAGGCCACCGCGCCGTCCCTCCCGCCCGCCCCGGCGGACGCGTCCCCCGGCACCGCCGCCGGGGACGGCGCCCGGCCGCACCCGGCGGAGGCCGCACCGGCACCGGACGCGGCCGGCGGCAGCCGTGCCGGGTCGGTGGCCGGACCCCGGGTGGCGCCCGGCACCGGGCCGGAACCCCGCACCGGGCCGGCACCCGGACCCCGGCCGGCACCCGGAGCCGGCTCCGAGCGCACCCCCGGACCGGACTCCGCGGCGGAGCTCACGCCCGAGGAGGTCCGCACCCTCGACTCCTGGGACCGCGACCTGGACGCGCTGACCGCCGAGCTGCTGCGCGCCCGCGCGACCACCCGGGACGTACCGCTGCCCGCCTCGCTGTCGGCGTCCCAGCTCGTGCGGCTCGCCGCCGACCCCGACGGCTTCGCGCAGGAGCTCGCCCGGCCCATGCCCCGCCCCCCGCAGCCCGCGGCCCGGCGCGGCACCCGGTTCCACGCCTGGGTGGAGTCGCGGTTCGAGGAACTGCCGCTGCCCATGCTGGGCCCCGACGAGCTGCCCGGCGGCGAGGTGTACGCGGGGGAGCCCGAGATCGCCGACGAGCGGGACCTGGCCGCCCTCAAGGAGGCGTTCGAACGCACCCCGTACGCCCGCCGAACCCCCGTCCGCGTGGAGGCACCGTTCCAGCTCACCCTCGCCGGCCGGGTCGTCCGCGGCCGGATCGACGCCGTCTACCGTGACGAGGACACCGGCACGTACGAGATCGTGGACTGGAAGACCAACCGCGCCCGTACCGCCGACCCCCTCCAGCTCGCGGTCTACCGCCTGGCCTGGGCCGAGCAGCACGGTCTCCCGCTCGACGCGGTCACGGCCGCCTTCGTCTACGTGCGCACGGGCGACGTCGTACGCCCCGAGGGGCTCCCCGACCGGGCCGGACTCGAGCGCGTCCTGCTCCTCGGGACGGCCGGTGGGACGGCTCCCGGCGCCGGATAGGCTCAAGGGCATGAGCCCGACCCCGGACAGCGCCGTCCAGACCGTACGCATGTATGTGGAGCAGCACCGCGCCGCCTTCCTCGAGGACCTCACCGAGTGGCTGCGCATCCCGTCCGTTTCGGCGCAGCCGCGGCACGCCCCGGACGTCCGGCACAGCGCCGAGTGGCTGGCCGCCCGGCTGAGGGAGACCGGTTTCCCGGTCGCCGAGGTGTGGGAGACGGCCGGCGCTCCGGCCGTCTTCGCCGAGTGGCCCTCGGGCGACGCCGACGCGCCCACCGTGCTGGTCTACGGGCACCACGACGTGCAGCCCGCCGCCCGCGAGGACGGCTGGGAGACGGACCCCTTCGAGCCGGTGGTCCGCGGGAACCGGCTGTACGCGCGGGGCGCCGCCGACGACAAGGGACAGGTGTTCTTCCACACCCTGGGTGTCCGGGCGCACCTCGCGCTGACCGGCCGCACCGCCCCGGCGGTCAACCTCAAGCTGCTGGTCGAGGGCGAGGAGGAGTCGGGATCCCCGCACTTCCGGGAGCTCGTCGAGCGGAACCGGACCCGGCTCGCCGCCGACGCGGTGGTGGTCTCCGACACCGGCATGTGGTCCCGGACGACGCCCACGGTGTGCACCGGGATGCGTGGCCTGGCCGACTGCGAGATCGCGCTGTACGGCCCGGACCAGGACATCCACTCCGGTTCCTTCGGCGGCGCCGTCCCCAACCCGGCCACGGTCGCCGCCCGCCTGGTCGCCGCGCTGCACGACGAGGACGAGCGCGTGACGATCCCCGGCTTCTACGACGGCGTCGCCGAGCTGACCGCGACCGAGCGCGCGCTGATCGCGGAGCTGCCCTTCGACGAGGCGTCCTGGCTGGCCGGTGCCGCCTCGCACGGCACCCTCGGCGAGGCCGGCCACACCACCCTGGAGCGCGTCTGGGCCCGCCCGACCGCCGAGGTCAACGGCATCGGCGGCGGCTACCAGGGGCCCGGCGGCAAGACGATCGTCCCGGCGTCCGCCCAGGTGAAGCTGTCGTTCCGGCTGGTCGCGGGACAGGACCCGGACAAGATCGAACTGGCCGTGCGCGACTGGATCGCCGCCCGGATCCCGGCCGGCGTCCGCCACGAGATCACCTTCGGCGCCGCGACCCGCCCCTGCCTGACCCCGCTCGACCACCCCGCCCTCCAGTCCGTCGTGCGGGCCATGAGCACGGCCTTCGACGGCGCCGCGATCCGCTTCACCCGCGAGGGCGGCTCGGGCCCGGCCGCCGACCTCCAGGACGTACTGGCCGCGCCGGTGCTGTTCCTGGGCATCTCCGTACCGTCCGACGGCTGGCACGCGCCCAACGAGAAGATCGAGCTGGACCTGCTGTTCAAGGGCGTGGAGGCCGCGGCCCACCTGTGGGGCGACCTGTCGGCCGCGCTCCGCTGAGGACCCGCGCCCGGAAAGCCGCCCAGGAGAACCCATCCACCCGGGGGAGTTGGAACCACCAGTGAGCACCATCAGCAACGGGGCGGACCACCGTCCGATCAGCCTGACCGCCCCGAGCGGCATCGACCGCGCCGCGCACCACCGCCTGGACGAGGCGTGGCTGGCGGCGGCCTGGAGCCACCCGACGACCCGGGTCTTCGTGGTCTCCGGCGGCCAGGCCCTCATCGACGACACCCCCGACGGCCGCA
This sequence comes from Streptomyces sp. NPDC050856, assembly GCF_040653855.1. Classification (NCBI taxonomy): domain Bacteria; kingdom Bacillati; phylum Actinomycetota; class Actinomycetes; order Kitasatosporales; family Streptomycetaceae; genus Streptomyces; species Streptomyces sp. NPDC050856. The sequence continues at coordinate 247,608 of NZ_JBFAGV010000001.1, forward strand.
CCGAGCTGGTCATGACGCCGGCCTTCGAGGCGCCGGTCACGGAGACCCACCGGTACTTCCTCGGCACCGACGAGGACGGCGTCAGCTACTTCGCGCTGCAGAAGGACGCGCTGCCCGGCCGCATGGACCAGTCCGCGCGACCGGCCGGCCTGCGCGAGGCGGGGCTGCTGCTCTCGCCGCGCGACGCGGGGCTGATGGTGCACGCGGTGGCGCTGGAGAACTGGCAGCGGCTGCACCGGTTCTGCTCGCGCTGCGGCGAGCGCACCGTGATCGCGGCGGCCGGCCACATCCGCCGCTGCCCGGTCTGCGGCGCCGAGCACTACCCGCGTACCGACCCGGCGGTCATCATGCTGGTCACCGACGACGAGGACCGGGCGCTGCTGGGCCGCCAGGTGCACTGGCCGGAGGGCCGCTTCTCGACGCTGGCGGGCTTCGTCGAGCCGGGCGAGTCGATCGAGCAGTCGGTGGCGCGTGAGGTGTTCGAGGAGGCCGGCGTCACGGTCGGCGAGGTCGAGTACGTGGCCAGCCAGCCGTGGCCGTTCCCGTCCAGCCTGATGCTCGGTTTCATGGCGCGCGCCACCTCGTCGGAGATCGACGTGGACGGCGACGAGATCCAGGAGGCCCGCTGGTTCTCCCGGGAAGACCTGCGGGCCGCGTTCGAGTCCGGCGAGGTGCTGCCCCCGTACGGGATCTCGATCGCGGCCCGCCTGATCGAGCTCTGGTACGGCAAGCCGCTGCCCAGACCCGGTGACGTCGCCCGGAGGGACTAGACGTTCGCGACGCTCAGCTTCTGCTTGACCTGGGCCAGCGAGGGGTTGGTCAGCGTCGTGCCGTCCTCGAAGAGCACGGTGGGAACGGTCTGGTCGCCCCCGTTGGCCTTCTCCACGAAAGCGGCCGAGTCCGGGTCCAGCTCGATGTTGATCTCGGTGTACGCGATGCCCTCGCGCTCCATCTGGCTCTTCAGCCGACGGCAGTAGCCGCACCACGTGGTGCTGTACATCGTCACAGTGCCCGGCATGGTCTCTCGTGCTCCTCTGGGTGCTGGGTGCGTTGTCGCACTGCCAGAACGTACCCGCCGACGCCGCCATTCCCGCATGTGTACGACTTGTACGACCGCGCCCCCACCCTGTGGACGACCGGCTCTGCCTCCTCCGGCGACCTGGCAGCATGGCAGGGTGACAGCAGCGACGCACTCCACTCTCTTCCCGCGGGTTCCCGGCCCGAGCCAGATCGTGGCTCCGCCGCGGGACGCCGACGCGGTGCTCGACGGGCTCGACCCCGAGCAGCGCGAGGTGGCGACCGCCCTGCACGGTCCGGTGTGCGTGCTGGCGGGGGCCGGCACGGGCAAGACGCGAGCGATCACCCACCGGATCGCGTACGGCGTGCGCGCGGGCATACTCCAGCCCGGCAGTGTGCTGGCCGTCACCTTCACCAACCGGGCCGCCGGAGAGATGCGCGGCCGGCTGCGGCAGCTCGGCGCCGGCGGCGTCCAGGCCCGGACCTTCCACTCCGCCGCGCTGCGTCAGCTGCAGTACTTCTGGCCGAAAGTCGTCGGCGGGGAGATGCCCCGGCTGCTGGAGCGCAAGGTCCAGCTCGTCGCCGAGGCCGCCGCGCGCTGCCGTGTCCGCCTGGACCGCAACGAGCTGCGGGACACCACCGGCGAGATCGAGTGGGCGAAGGTCACCCAGACCGTGCCGGCCGACTACCCGGCCGCAGCCGCCAAGGCGCTCCGCGAGGTCCCGCGCGACCCCGCGGAGATTGGCCAGATCTATGCGATGTACGAACAGCTCAAGCGGGACCGCGGCGTCATCGACTTCGAGGACGTCCTGCTGCTGACCGTGGGAATCCTCCAGGACCGGCACGACATCGCCGACCAGATCCGCGGCCAGTACCAGCACTTCGTCGTGGACGAGTACCAGGACGTCTCCCCCCTCCAGCAGCGGCTCCTCGACCTGTGGCTGGGCGAGCGGGACAGCCTGTGCGTCGTCGGCGACGCCAGCCAGACGATCTACTCCTTCACCGGCGCCACCCCCGACCACCTGCTGAACTTCCGCACCCGCTACCCCCACGCCACCGTGGTCAAGCTGGTCCGCGACTACCGCTCCACCCCCCAGGTCGTCCACCTCGCCAACGGGCTGCTCGGTCAGGCCGGCGGCCGCGCCGCCGAGCACCGCCTGGAGTTGATCTCCCAGCGCGACCCGGGCCCCGACCCGGCCTACACCGAGTACGGCGACGAGCCCGGCGAGGCCGAGGGCACCGCCCGCCGCATCCGCGACCTGATCGCCGCCGGTGTCCCGGCCGGCGAGATCGCCGTGCTGTACCGGATCAACGCCCAGTCCGAGATCTACGAGCAGGCCCTCGCCGACGCCGGAGTGCCGTACCAGTTGCGCGGCGCCGAGCGCTTCTTCGAGCGCCAGGAGGTTCGGGAAGCGGGCGCGGCCCTGCGCGGGGCCGCCCGCTTCGGCGGCAACGACCCGCTGCTGGACGACGTGGTCGACCTGCCGTCCCAGGTGCGGGCCGTGCTCTCGACCAAGGGCTGGACCACCGAGCCCCCGGCGGGCTCCGGCGCGGTCCGCGACCGCTGGGAGTCCCTCGCGGCGCTGGTCCGGCTGGCCGAGGACTTCGCCCGGGCCAGGCCCGAGGCCACCCTGGGGGACCTGGTCGCCGAGCTGGACGAGAGGGCCGCCGCCCAGCACGCCCCCACCGTCCAGGGAGTCACCCTCGCCTCGCTCCACGCGGCCAAGGGCCTGGAGTGGGACGCGGTGTTCCTGGTCGGCCTCACCGAGGGCATGATGCCGATCACCTACGCCAAGACCGACGAGCAGGTCGAGGAGGAGCGCCGCCTGCTGTACGTCGGCGTGACCCGCGCCCGGCTCCACCTCTCGCTGTCATGGGCGCTGGCGCGCTCGCCCGGCGGTCGCGCCTCCCGCCGCCCCAGCCGGTTCCTGAACGGGCTGCGGCCCGGCTCCAGGGCCGCCGGCGCGACGGGAGCGCCCACGGTCGCGCCGGGCGGCGGGGTGGAGCGGGGGAGCGGCGGTGCGCCGGGCCGCCGCAGGAGCCGCGGCCCGGTGCGCTGCCGGGTGTGCGGCACGACCCTCACCGAGGCGGGCGAGATGAAGCTGATGCGCTGCGAGGGCTGCCCGTCCGACATGGACGAGGCGCTGTACGAGCGGCTGCGGGACTGGCGCGCCGGACAGGCCGGCCTGCTCGCCCAGCCCGCCTACTGCGTCTTCACCGACAAGACCCTGATGGCCATCGCCGAGGCCGTCCCCGCCACCGACGCCGAGCTGGCCTCCATCCCGGGCGTCGGAGTCCGCAAGCTCAACCGCTTCGGCGCCGACGTTCTGGCCATCTGCGCAGGTGAGGAGCCCGAGGTGGGGGGTGTGGAGGGGTGACCGAAACTCGTCGGAAAAATAGTTTGCGCCCGTGCCAGTGATCCCCATAGGTTCTTAACCACGGAAACGGCGGCTTCTCCGAAGCCCTGTCTTCGTGCTGTACTTATCCGAATACGCGCGGGACCGGTTCCGACCGTTCCCCCTTGAGACGCCGAGAGGAGGCGATTCCAGTGATCAGCATCAACACCAGCTTCGTCAGCACCGACAAAATGACCGATCGCTCGGTCGTCTCCGTCTGCCCGCTCGGCCTCTCCACCGTTCCTGGTTCCACGTTCATCGGCACCGGTGCGTCCGGCTTCGCAGCCGTTCGCCCGGCCGCCCTCCGGTCGGCTCTGTCCGTCCTGGAGCGCAATGAGCGACCGACCAAGGCACTGGAAGCAGGAGCAGCGGTGGCACAGGCCCAGGCCTATGCCTTTGCGGCGACCGGTGCCGGAACCCAGACGAAGCAGCAGCACCACACGATGTGGGCCTTCCGTGGGCTCGAACCCTGGAGTGATCCAGCCTGATCCAGCATCAGGCCGGCGCCTTCAGGGCCGCGGAACCCCACCCGGGATCCGCGGCCCTTCTGTTTTGCCCGAACGGGCGGGACGGAGCGAAGGGGCCTCGGGACAAGCAGAACCCGGTACCAACCCACCGGCCGACCGGCCGGACCGACCAGACGAGGAAAACCGAACCGTGCAACTCGAAGCGCACGCCCCGTCCGTACCGCTTTCCGAAACGATCCCCCCGCCCGGTCTCACGGAGGACTCCGCCTTGACCCCCCTCACCGCGCTCACCGCGCTCGACGACGCCATCGAGAACCTCGGCGTACCCGTCCCCTGCCGCTCCTACGACCCGGAGGTCTTCTTCGCCGAGTCGCCGGCCGACGTCGAGTACGCCAAGTCCCTCTGCCGTACCTGCCCGCTCGTCGAGGCCTGCCTCGCCGGCGCCAAGGAGCGCCGTGAGCCTTGGGGCGTATGGGGCGGTGAGCTCTTCGTCCAGGGAGTGGTGGTCGCTCGCAAGCGGCCCCGTGGGCGCCCGCGCAAGAACCCGGTCACGGCATGACGGCCAACGTCCCGGGGACGACAGCCAAACTCCCCCTCCGCGCCGGAACCATTGACCGACCCCTCACGCACGATCCGCAGAAGCAGGCCCCGATGACCTCTTCCATGAGCGAGCCGTCCGGCTCCGCGACCCCAGCCGTCAGCACCGTTGGCGCCAACGCATCGCGCCAGAACAGGACCCGTGAGATGCAACTCATCCAAGAAGCCCTGGCCCGTGCCCATATGCAGCACCGCATGCGGGAAGCCGTGGCGGAACGCCAGGCCGTACGCCTGGTCACCGCCCGGCGCATGCAGCGCCGCGCCGAGCGCGCGTCCCTGCGCGCCCGCCGCGCGCTGGCCATGGCCGTCATGCAGTAACACCACCGATGTCACACCCCGGGGGCCGGTCCGTTCGGACCGGCCCCCCGCCGCGTCAGGCGCCGGCGGGGTGCCGGCCCGCCGCCACCGCTGGCGAAGGGACGCGCCGGTTCACGCCCGGGCCGGCGCCGGGACCGCGCCCTGGTCCTCGCCCGGCAGGAAACCGGGCAGCCACGACTCCAGCTCGTCACGCAGCCGCACCGTCGCGTTGAGCTGGCACAGCACACCGATGGTGCTCAGCGTCACCCGGTGGATCAGCAGATACGCGGGCGGCAGATTGAGCTGCTTGCCCAACTGGTGTGCCGGGGAGCGCATATCGGCCACCCGCGCCGCCTGGGCGCGCAGCCAGCCACGCGTGAACGTGAACTCCTCGGCCTCCGCCGGCTCGATGATGGGCAGCAGGTACTCCAGCACCGCGTCCGGGTCGAGATCGATCGTCTCCTTGACGAACCCCTCCGCGCGGAGCAGCTCGTACACCGACTCCGCCCGGCCCTCCAGCGTCAGCCGGAGGCAGGTGCCTATGGTCTCGGGCAGGCCGCCCGGCAGCCGGTCCACCGTGCCGAAGTCCAGCACACCCAGCCGCCAGCCTTCCCCGGCCTCCCCCTCCAGCAGCCGGAAGTTCCCCGGATGCGGGTCCGCGTGCAGCAGTCCGGTGCGCGCGGGACCCGAGAAGAGGAACCGCGCCAGCAACTGACCCGCCCGGTCACGCTGCTCCGGCGTACCGTCCGCGATGACGTCCGCGAGCGGTATCCCGTCGATCCACTCCGTCACCAGCACCTGGTCGGCCTGGTGCACCACATCCGGCACCACCACGCCCGGGTCGGCCGCGAACTCGGCCGCGTGCTCCCGCTGTGCCCGTGCCTCCAGCTCGTAGTCCAGTTCCTCCGACACCCGGTCACGCAGCTCGGCGATCAGCGGTTTGATGTCCATGCCCGGGATGAGCGGTCCCAGCAGCCGGGCGAACCTGCCCAGCTGCGCCAGGTCGGACAGCAGCGCCTGGCCCGCGCCCGGGTACTGCACCTTCACCGCGACCTCACGCCCGTCGTGCCAGACGGCCCGGTGGACCTGGCCTATCGAGGCAGCCGCCGCCGGTTTGTCGTCGAACTCCAGGAACAGCTCCCGCCATTCCTGACCGAGCCGCTGCTCCAGCACCGAGTGGACGGTACGGGTCGGCATCGGCGGAGCGGCCTCCTGGAGCTTGGTCAGCGCCGCGCGGTAGGGACCCGCGACCTCCTCCGGCAGGGCCGACTCGAAGACGGACAGTGCCTGGCCGAACTTCATCGCGCCGCCCTTGAGCTCACCGAGCACTTTGAACAACTGCTCGGCGGTGCGCTGTTGCAGCTCACGGGCGACGATCTCCGCCGACCTGCCGCCGATCCGTTTGCCCAGGCCCCAGGTGGCCCGGCCCGCGAAGCCCAGGGGCAACGCGGCCAACTTGGCGGTACGGGTGACCGCCTTCCGGGGAAGATCAGACATGAAGCCCCTCCAAAACCCAGACTGCCGTGCCGCGTTTGCCCTCGGCGCCACTGTGCCGACGGCGGTTACCCAGTCATTGTGTCCTGTCCCGTCCCGACGGCCGAGGCGCGTACCCCCTCCCTCCGTCCGGCCGCCCCGCACGCGCAGTCCGGGTGCGGCGCGATCCGTTCCGCGCGCCAGTCCAACAGGGGCAGCGACGCCTCCCACCGGGCCCCGGTACTGGCCGGCAGCTCACCGTCGAGGAAGGCCAGCGTGTGAGCCGCCGCCAGCCCCGCCACGGCCGTCGCCAGGCCCAGGTCACAGGGGGGCGGGGTGCTCTGCCGACCCGAGCGCCACTGCGCCAGCATCCGCGGCCACGCCGGGTCCAGGTCGGCCCGCTCCAGCTCCACGCACCGGGCGCACGCCGTGCCGCCCGGCAGCACCAGCGGCCCGACCACACCCGTCGCCTCGACCACCCCGGCGTACAGGTGGGGGGTGCCCGTGGCCACCCAGTCGTCGGCCGGCACCGGATCCGGGGCGTACGCCGCCAGGCCGTCGCGCGGGGCGACCACGACCAGCGACAGCCCCGGTTCCCGCTCCGCCGGCCGCCCCGCCGGCGTCGCCCGGGGCGCGCGCCCCCCGGGCGCCGACCGTCCCACCAGCCGCCGGGCCGCCACGTCCCGGCGCTCGCCCACCGCCTCCGCCGGCAGCCCCCCGGGCGCCACGTCCCAGGGCTCCACCCGCCCGCCGTCCAGCACCTCGACCCGCCCCACGCCCGACGCGGACAGCAGCGCCGCCACACTCGCCCCCACCCGGCCCGCGCCCCGCACCTGGACCCGCATCGAGCGCCGGGCGGCCAGCCGTCCGATCGCGCCGCCCGGCTCCCGGTGGACGACGGAGAGCGACGCCAGGTCGGCGCGCAGCCGGTCCAGCGCGCCGTCCTCCCTCCGCAACGCATCGACTCCCGGAGGGCCGGCCGCCGCGTCGTCCAGCAGTCCGGCTTCCTCCAGCCGGGCCAGCAGTGCCTCCAGCCGGCCGTCCGGCAGTCCCAGCGCGCGGGCCTCCTCGCGCAGTGACGGAATCCCCCGTGTCCCGTCGAACAGCCCGAGCAGGCTGCCCGTGGTCGTGTCCACGGGAGCGAGCACCACCGCGTGCGCCGGAGTGGCCCCGAACTGCACGCATTGCAGATTCCGCCAAGCCCGCCGCAACGCCGGCTTCACCCTCGGATGCATATCGGCCCCCGTCGCCTTGTCGATCACCGTCGATCGCCGTCGATCGCCGTCGATCGCCGTCGTTTCCCGTCGGTCCTCGTGATGCGGGCCGGCCGCACCGGTCCCACCGTGAGAATGCCCGGCACGGTGGAACGCCGCGGAAAGTTGTCCACAGGCCCGGGGTATTAGTCGTTCAAATGGTGCGGGCTGTGGACGGAGCACGGCCGGATGACGTCCGAACCGTTCCCGGGGCGGGACTTCCGCCGCTGACAGCGGGTAACGTCGGGGGCGTGCCCGCCGACCCCCAGCCCCGCGTGACCAGCGACCCGTCCCGCGCCCCGGGGACCGGTGCGGTCGAGGTCCGAAGGAGCTCCCGGCGCCGCCGCACGGTCTCCGCGTACCGCGAGGGCGACCGGACGATCGTGCTGATCCCGGCCCGTATGTCGGAGGCGGAGGAACGGCGCTGGGTGGGCGTGATGCTGGACAAGCTCGCCGCGCAGGAGAGCAAGCGCGTCATCGGCGACACCGAACTGGCGACGCGCGCCGAGCGCTTGTCCGCCCAGTATTTCGAGGGCCGGGCACGGCCGACGTCCGTGCGGTGGGTCACCAACCAGAACACCCGCTGGGGGTCGTGCACCCCCATGGAGGGCAGCATCCGGCTGTCGCACCGGTTGCAGGGCATGCCGGAGTACGTCGTCGACTACGTGCTCCTCCACGAGCTGGCGCACCTGTTGGTGCCCGGGCACGGGCCGGGGTTCTGGCGGCTGCTGGAGGCGTACCCGCGCACCGAGCGGGCCAGGGGATACCTGGAGGGCGTGGTCGCCGCCGGCCGCCTGCCGCACCCGCCCGTCGCTCGCGGAGAGTGACATTCACCGGTCCTGTACCGAACGTGTACCAGCTTGGCTGAATGTCGTACTCAGCCGTTAGCCTGGCGCGACGGATTGACTTTCGGGATGGGGGACGGTCGTTACGCATGGCCAGGGAATTCCAGCGCGGCCACAAGGCCAAGATCAGTGACCTGACACCCGGGACCGACCTGTACGTGGGCGTGCAGATCGCGGGCCCGGGGCTGACCTTCGACATCAGCTGCTTCGGCCTCGACGCCCAGGAGCGGCTTTCCGACGACCGCTATTTCGTCTTCTTCAACCAGCCCGCGTCGCCCGAGGAGTCCATCCGGCTGCTGGGCGCCCAGGCCGGTGACACCGAGTCGTTCCGCGTCACGCTGGACCGTGTCCCGGCGCACATCCACAAGCTCTCCTTCACCGCGACGATCGACGGCGCCGGACAGATGTCGCAGATCGGACCGGGGTACATCCGCGTCGTCGCCGGTGGCGAGGAGGTGGCCCGGTACGCCTTCGACGGCGGGGAGTTCAGCACCGAGCGCGCGGTGATGCTGGGCGACTTCTACCTGAAGGACGTCTGGCGCTTCGCCGCCGTCGGCCAGGGATTCGACGGCGGGCTGGAGGCACTGCTGAAGAACTTCGGCGGCGAGGTCGCCGACGAGGAGCCGCCCGCACAGCAGCCGCAGGCCGTGCCGCCGTCCTTCGCCCCGCCGGCCCAGGCCACCCCGCCCGCCCCGGCGCCGGGGCCGGTACCCGGCTTCGGCGCCCCCGCGCCCCAGGCCCCGCAGCCGGCGCCCTCGTTCGGCGCTCCCGCGGCCCCCGCGCCCCAGGCCCCGCAGCCGGCACCCTCCTTCGGCGCCCCCGCGCCGCCCCAGCACCCGGTGCACGCCGCGCCCACCATGGCCGGTCCAACCGTCCCCACGGCTCCGCCGCCCGCGCCCGCCCCGTACGACCGGCCGCCTCAGCAGCCGCAGTACGGTCAGGCCCCCGGCCAGGTGCCCGCACAGGCCCCGCCGCCCGGCGCCCCCGCCCCTCACGGCGGGCCGGAGCCGTACGGCCGGCCCGCCCCCCATGGCGGGCCGGACCCGTACGCCATGCCCGGTCCCTACGGTCAGCCGGCCCCGGCACCCGCCCCGTACGGCGCCCCGCAAGGCGCCCCGCACGGGGTTCCCCAGGGCATGGCCCACGGTGTTCCCCAGGGCGCCCCGCCGGGCGGCGCCGGACTGACGGCCGCGCTCCAGCCGTACCGCGAGGCCCCCACCGGCCAGCGCTGGACCGCGCAGAACCAGCAGCTCATGCGGGTCGACCTCGCCATGGGCGGGGTCCCGGTCCTGGCCCGCCAGGGCAGCATGGTCATGTACCAGGGCAAGGTGGACTTCGGCTACAAGGGCGCCGGTTTCGCCGGCCGTGTCGTCGGCAACGCGACCGGTCAGGAGATGCAGCTGATGCGCTGCTCCGGACGCGGCCAGGTCTTCCTCGCCGAGAACGGCGCACACCTGCACCCCATCGAGCTCCAGGGCGACGGCATCTGCGTCTCCGCCGAGAACGTCCTCGCCTTCGACGAGTCGCTGCACCACGAGGTCCGCCGCATCGAGGGCCACGGGATCCCCGGGGGCGCCCTGTTCACCATGCTCTTCCAGGGCACCGGCACCGTCGTGGTCAAGACCCACGGCACCCCGGTCGTGCTGCCCGTCACACCGACGACCTTCGCCGACTGCAACGCCGTCGTCGCCTGGTCGGCCGCGTCCCAGGTGATCCTCTCCAGCCAGGTCCGGCTGCGCCGCAACGCCTACCCCGGACACAGCGGGGAGACCGTCAACCTGCAGTTCCGGGGCGCACCCGGAAACTTCATCGTCGTCCAGCCGTACGAGGTCTGAGGGAGCCCGAGGAATGAACCAGCAACTCGCGGGCTTCGCCCCGAAGCCGATCGCGGCCCGGATGGAGAACCACGGCCGTTCCATGCTCAAGGTGGCCATGGTGTCCGGGCAGGACCTGTACGCGCGCACCGGATCGATGGTCGCCTACGAGGGCTTCGTCCAGTACGAGCCCAACCCGCCCGCCGCCCGGCAGATCGCCTCCCAGTGGATCACCGGCGAGGGCGCTCCCCTCATGAAGTGCTCCGGTGACGGCCTGCTCTACCTGGCCGACTACGGCGCGGACGTCGTGGTCGTCAACCTCGACAACGACGCCCTCTCCATCAACGGCACCAACCTGCTCGCCTTCGACGGCCACCTCCAGTGGGGCGTCGAAAAGGTCAAGGGCATGGCCAAGTTCGCCGGACAGGGCCTGTGGAACGTGCAGATCGCGGGCACCGGCTGGGTCGCCCTCACCTCACGCGGCACACCCGTCGTCGTCGACTGCGGCCGCGGCGAGGACGAGACCTACGTCGACCCCGACGCCCTGGTCGCCTGGTCGCCGTCGCTCAAGGTGAAGGGCAAGCGCAGCTTCAAGGCCTCCTCCCTGATCGGGCGGGGCAGCGGAGAGGCGTACCAGATGGCCTTCTCGGGCCAGGGCATCGTCGTCGTACAGCCGAGCGAGGACAGCACCGACCGCCTGCGGGTCCGGGGCTGAGGGGGAGCGAGAACACACCATGCAGAGCCCGCTTTTCAGTCACACGGAACAGCAGACCCAGGACCGGTACGCCGTCCAGAACCCGCAGCTCCTGCGCGTGGCCCTCACCGGCCACGACGACGTCCTCGCCCGCAAGGGCGCCATGGTCGCGTACCAGGGGCTGATCGACTTCGACGGCGAGTACCGGACGGAGGGCCAGCAGCGGGCCCGCGCCCACACCGGTGAGGGCCTGGACCTGATGCGCTGCTCCGGACAGGGCACCGTCTACTTCGCCAACCTCGCGCAGTACGTCCACGTCGTCGATGTCGACCAGGACGGCCTGACCGTGGACAGCGCCTACGTGCTGGCCCTGGACTCCGCCCTGCACACCGAAGTCATCGCGGTGGACAGCCAGTACGGCATCTCCGGCTCCGGCAAGTACCAGCTCAACATCTCGGGCCGGGGCAAGGTCGCGCTGATGACCTCAGGGCAGCCGCTGATGATGCAGGTGACCCCGGACAGGTACGTCAGCGCCGACGCCGACGCGATCGTCGCCTGGTCCTCGGGCCTGCGGGTGCAGATGCAGGCGCAGACGCACTCCGCCCAGGTGCGCCGCCGCCGGGGCAGCACGGGGGAGGGCTGGGAACTCAGCTTCCTGGGGCAGGGCTTCGCGCTCGTCCAGCCCAGCGAGATCATGCCGCCGCAGAACGCGGACATCGGGCAGGGCCTGGGGGCCCAGTTCGGTGTCGGACAGCACGGCGCGCACGCCCGGAACCAGAACAACGCCTGGAACTGACAGCACGCCCGTGGAGGGCGGTCGCCCTCGGCGACCGCCCTCCACGGGGCCTCAGCCACGCCTCTTCACCGCTCCGGCCCGGCTTCACCGCTGCCGCCACGACTGCGGCTTCAGCGCTCCAGCGCCGCGCGGGCGGCCTCCACCAGCCGTACGACCGACTCGTCGGCGACGGCCGCCACCTCGTCGTACCCGAACCAGCGCAGGTCCAGTGACTCGTCGCTGATCGCCGCCACCGCGTCCGGCGGCGCGAGCGCGACGTACTGCACGTCCAGGTGCCAGTGGCAGGGCGCCGGGATGGCGTGCCGGTCCAGCCGCACCGGACCGCCGGGCAGCAGGGTCAGTCCCGGGACGCCGGACTCCTCCGTGGCCTCCCGCAGCGCCGCCGCCGCGACCGTGGCGTCACCCGGCTCGCAGTGGCCGCCCATCTGGAGCCACATGCCCAGCTTCCTGTGCAGGGTCAGCAGCACCCGTCCGCGCTCCGGGTCGACGACCAGCGCGCTCGCCGTCAGGTGCCCGGCGCCGCACGCCTTCCACATCCCGTCCGGATGGTCCGCCAAGTGGTCCAGGTAGGTCCGGCGCAGCTCCGGCTGGTCCTCGTACGCCTTCAGTACGAGGACCGCGTCATCGTGCAGGCTCACTTGTCGGTGTCGTCCTCACCCTGGTCACGCCCGTCGCGGCCGGCCGCCTCGCCGAGCATCTTGTCCAGCTCGGAGAAGTCCAGGTGCTCGCGGTGGACGAAGCCGTCCGGGTCGTCCAGGTCGGAGGCGGTCGGCAGCATGTCGGGGTGCGCCCACAGCGCGTCGCGCCCGTCCACACCGGCCGCGTCCGTGAGCGACGCCCACAGCCGCGAGGCGTCCCGCAGCCGGCGCGGACGCAGCTCCAGGCCGATCAGCGTGGCGAAGGTCTGCTCCGCCGGACCGCCGGAGGCCCGGCGCCTGCGCAGCGTCTCGCGCAGCGCGTCCGCGGAGGTGAAACGGGAGGAGGCGGCCGCGTGGACCACCGCGTCGACCCAGCCCTCCACCAGCGCCAGCGCCGTCTCCAGACGGGCCAGGGCGGCCTTCTGCTCCGGCGTGTCCTCCGGCTGGAACATGCCCTGCTGGAGGGCCTCCTGGAGCTGCTCGGGGTTGGACGGGTCCAGGCCGCTGACCGCGTCCTCCAGCTTGGAGGTGTCGACCTTGATCCCGCGCGCGTAGCCCTCGACGGCGCCGAAGAGGTGCGAGCGCAGCCACGGCACATGGGCGAAGAGCCGCTGGTGGGCGGCCTCACGCAGCGCCAGGTACAACCGCACCTCGTCCTTGGGCACCCCGAGGTCCTTGCCGAACGTCTCCATGTTCAGCGGCAGCAGCGCGGCCTTGCCGGCCGGGCCGAGGGGCAGGCCGATGTCGGTCGAGCCGACCACCTCGCCGGCCAGCACGCCCACCGCCTGGCCGATCTGCTGGCCGAACATCGCGCCGCCCATGGACCGCATCATGCCGATCAGCGGGCCCGCCATGGCCTGCATCTCCTCGGGCAGCACATCGCTCATGGCCGCGCCGACCCGCTCGGCGACCGGGTCGACCAGCTGCTGCCAGGCCGGCAGCGTCGCCTCGACCCACTCCGCGCGGCTCCACGCCACGGCGGTGCTCGCCCCCGACGGGAGAGACGTCACCCCGTCCAGCCACAGGTCGGCCAGGCGCACGGCCTCCTCCACGGAGGCCCGGTCGGCCGGACCCACGCTGGCGTCCTTGGTGCCGTCCGGCGTCCCCTGCGAGACCGTCTGGCGGGCGATCTGCTTGGCCATGTCCCAGTTGACGGGGCCGCCCTCGAAGCTCAGCATCTGGCCGAGCTGCTGGAAGGCCGCACCCAGGTCGGTCGGGTTCAGCGAGCCGAACATCGCGGCGAACGGATTCTCCGGGCCGCCCGGGCCACCGCCCGGCAGGGCACCGAGCCCGAAGGGGTCGCCACCGGCACCCTTGCCACCTTCGGCGGGTCCTTTCTTCTTGCCCTCGTCGCCGTTCTCCGGCTCCTCCGGCGGAAGGCCGAATCCGAATGGGGTGTCACTCACAGGGTTCCTCGGCTCGTAGGGCCGCCGGCTTCCTGCCGGCGGCGGCTGCCCGACAACACCACCAGCGTAGACATGCGAGCCGGACAAGGGCTCGGTGCTCCGCCGGCTCGTGCCCTGCGGCAGGATGGACGCCACCTGGTGCGCACGCGTCCTTCGCGTACGTACTGAAGACAACCGCTGGAGACGCCCGGTGAGTTCCCCAGATCCACAGGTTCGCGCAGCGCGAAACCACTCAACCCAGTCCGCCGCCCGCGGCCCCGTCGTCGCGGTCACCGGTGCCGCTTCCGGTATCGGCGACCTGCTGACCCGGCGACTCGCCGCATCCCCGGAGATCAGGCAGGTCATCGCCATCGACGAGCGCCGGGGGGAGGTCCCCGAGGCCCAGTGGCACACCCTGGACGTCCGCGATCCGGCCATCGCCGAGAAACTGCGCGGCGCGGACGTGGTGGTGCACCTGGCCCTCGACCTCGACCTGGAGACCGACGGCGCCGCCCGTACCGCGTACAACGTACGCGGTACGCAGACGGTGCTCACCGCCGCCGCGGCGGCGGGTGTCCACCGGGTGGTGCTGTGCACCTCGGCCATGGTCTACGGTGCCCTGCCCGACAACGACATCCCGCTCTCCGAGGACGCCGAGCTGAAGGCCACGGCCGAGGCCACCGGGGTGGGCGATCTCCTGGAGATCGAACGTCTGGCCCGCCGGGCGCCCCGCGCGCACCCCGGCCTCAACGTCACGGTGCTGCGGCCCGCCGTCCTGGTGGGCGGCACCGACACGGCCCTCACCCGCTACTTCGAGTCGCCGCGCCTGCTGGTGGTGGCCGGATCGCGCCCCGCCTGGCAGTTCTGCCACGTCGAGGACCTGGTCAGCGCGCTGGAGTACGCGGCGCTCGAGAAGGTCGACGGGGAGTTCGCCGTCGGCTGCGACGGCTGGCTGGAGCAGGAGGAGGTCGAGGAGCTCAGCGGCATCCGGCGCATGGAGCTGCCGTCCGCGGTGGCGCTGGGCGCGGCCGCCCGGCTCCACCGGATCGGGCTCACCCCGTCCCCGGCGGGTGACCTCGCCTACACCATGCACCCCTGGGTGGTCAGCGTCGGCCGGCTGCACGACGCGGGCTGGCGGCCGAAGTGGACCAACGAGGAGGTCCTGGCCGCGCTCCTGGAGGAGGTCGAGGGCCGCCACACGGTCGCCGGTCGCCGCCTCGGCCGCAAGGACGCCACCGCGGCGGGCGCGGCGGGGGCCACGGTCGCCCTGCTGGGCACCGCGGCGCTGGTCCGGCGCGCCCGCAAACGCCGCGGCCTGTAGCCCGGCCCGCCGCGGCCGCGCTCGGCCCGGCCCGGGCCGCCCACCGGCCCCCGGCGGGTTCCCCGGCCTCCGGGCCGGCGCCTCCGGGCCGGCACCCGCGGGCTCAGCGGTCGCCGGCCCGGGCCCCGCTGGCGCCCAGGGCTGTAGGAGGGTCCAAGCCGCGCCCGGCCGGGCCGGTCGAACCGGCTATTCCGCGATGTCGGTCCGGTACGGCACGATGGACGCCATGGCACCCACCCACGACCACCCCGGCGAGAGCGCGGCGGCCGACCCGATCCGGCTGCTGGCGATCCGCGACACCCCGCTCTCCCTCGACGAGGTCTTCCGGGCCGTCGGAGACGACGCGGCCGGCGGTACCGCGCTCTTCGTGGGCACCGTGCGCAACCACGACGGCGGGGCCGACGTCGACGCCCTGGGGTACTCCAGCCACCCCACGGCCGGGACCGAGCTGCGCAAGGTGGCCGAGAAGGTCGTCGCCGACTTCCCGGTCCGCGCCCTGGCCGCCGTGCACCGGGTGGGAGACCTGGAGGTCGGTGACCTGGCGGTGGTCGTCGCCGTGTCGTGCCCGCACCGCGCCGAGGCCTTCGCGGCCTGCCGCAAGCTGATCGACGACCTCAAGCACGAGGTGCCGATCTGGAAGCACCAGCGCTTCTCGGACGGCACGGAGGAGTGGGTCGGCGCCTGCTGAGCCGCCTCCCCGGCGTCGCCTCCCCGGCGTCCCCGGCCACCCCGGCGCGCCTCCCCGCCCGGCCCCCGGGGCGCGTGTGCGACGACGGACCCTACCTCCCGCCGGCCGGATCCGCACCACGTCCGGGCGCCCGATTTGCGTAACCGCACCCCCGGCATGAGCGTTGAACCGGCGGATGGTTAATCTGCTGATCAGTCAGTGGGGCTCGCTCATGGGGACGGGAGGTCGCGATGGCAGCACTCGCCTGGTTGTTGATCCCCCTCTTCGCCGCCGTCGGCGCCGCGATATGGGGGAGCTGGGCGGCCAGGAGCCGCACCATCGAGGACGTGGCCGAACTGGCCGGCTACGCGCGCTTCCGTGACGCCATGGAGAAGTCCCACTCGGGCCGAGGCGCGGCCTGACGGTCACCCCGCCCCGTACGGACGGCCCCGGGGGTGCACGGACGTTCTCGTCCCGTACTGTCGTTCCATGCCACGCCGCACTGTGACGATGCTCGCCTCCACCCTCGTCCTGATCGCGCTGCTCTGCGCGGGTGTGTTCATCAAGGTGCCCTACTCGGAGATGGGCCCCGGGCCCACGGTCAACACCCTCGGCGAGGCCGCCGGCGAGCCGGTGCTGCAGATCTCCGGCCACGAGACCTACCCCGCGTCCGGGCATCTCAATATGACGACGGTCAGGGTCACCGGTGCGGACTACAGGATGAACCTGGTGGAGGCCGTCTACGGATGGCTGGCCCACGACAGCGTCGTGGTGCCCCACGAGACGCTCTACCCGAACGGCAAGACCGAGGAGCAGTCCACCCAGGAGAACGCCGAGGAGTTCAGCCAGTCCCAGGAGAGCGCGAAGGTCGCCGCGCTCGGGCAGCTGCGCATCCCCGTGGCCTCGCGTGTGGTGGTCGCCTCCGTCCAGAAGGACAGCCCCGCCGAGGGCAGGCTGCACGCCGGTGACGTCATCCGGGCCGTGGACGGCACGGCGGTCAAGCAGCCCCAGGACGTGGCCGAGCTCGTGACCAGGCACCGCCCGGGCCAGAACGTGGCCTTCACGATCGTGCCCGCCAAGGAGGCCGCCGCCGCGGAGAAGGCGGGACGGGCGCCCACCACCACCCAGCGCCTCACCATCAAGACCAGGAAGTCCGACGAGGGCGACCGCGCGATCGTCGGCATCCAGGCCGGGACCGATCACACGTTCCCGTTCCCGATCGACATCAAGCTGGCCGACGTGGGTGGCCCCAGCGCGGGGCTGATGTTCTCGCTGGGCATCATCGACAAACTGACCCCCGGCGACCTGACGGGCGGCAAGTTCGTCGCCGGTACGGGGACCATCGACGACACCGGCAAGGTGGGCCCGATCGGCGGCATCGAGATGAAGCTGGTCGGAGCGCGGGAGGCGGGCGCCCGGTACTTCCTGACGCCCGCCGCCAACTGCGCCGCGGCGGCCTCGGACCCGCCGTCGGGGCTCACCCTCGTCAAGGTCGAGACGATAGACGGCGCGGTGAAGGCCCTGGACCGGATCCGCAAGGGGGACACGGCCGGCCTGCCGGGCTGCTCGGCGGGCTGACCCGGCCCGGCCGTGCCCCGCGCCGGGTCAGGACTCGAACGTCGCGGCGAGGGCCTCGGCCAGACCGGGCACCAGGTCGGAGCCGGTCAGGACCTCCGTGGGGGAGTCCTTCTCGCGCAGCCGCAGCGCCGACTCGCGGGCCCCGTCGCGCAGCACCGCCACGGTCATACGGACCTCCTGGCGGTCCGGGTGAGCGGCCACCCAGGTCGCCAGCCCGGCCTCGTCGAGGCCGTCGGGGACGGACGCCTCGGCGGACGGCGGGAGCATCAGCCGCTCCACCGTCATCGCGCAGCCGGCCACCGCGTCCGGCCAGGCGATCGTGCCGAGGAACTCGTCCAGCGGCCGGTCGGCGGGGATCTCCTCCTGCTCGATCGGGGTGAGGGGGGCGGCGGCGTCGTTGCCGGCGAGACCGAGCTGGGCGGCCAGGCCGGGCTCCTGGGCGCGCAGCCGCGCGGTGTCGACGAGGGCGAAGAGCCGGGCCGGCTGGTCCCAGCCGAGACCGGCGGCGTACTCGTCGATTTCGAGCACCGCGCGGGTCAGCGGGCTCGCGGCCATCGGAGGGCCTGAGGAAGAAAGGTTGGACATGGTCAATATCCTGCCTCCTTTCGACCCCGGGACGGGAACTAGGTAAAGCCTCAGTAAGTTGCATCAGTGGGCTCTACGATCGCTGGGCCCGCTTCAGACGCCGCCGCAGGCGGCACCTGCTTCGACACGACGGAACTTCGAGGGGCGCACGTTGGCTTTCCAGATGCCGGACCGCGGCGGAGGCCCGACCGGGCCACGGATGAGAGTCGGCCGGCCGTCCCGGCGGGCCCGGACCCTGCTCATGACCTTGGGCGTGCTGGCCGTCCTGGCCATGCTCTTTGTCATGTTCGCCGGGTTCTGGACGGACTGGCTGTGGTACAGGTCGGTCCAGTACTCGTCCGTCTTCACCACCACCCTGTGGACCAAGATCGGCCTGTTCGCCGTCTTCGGCCTGCTCATGGCCCTGGCCGTGGGACTGAACATCTGGCTCGCGCACCGGCTCCGGCCGCCGCTGAGCGCGATGTCCCTGGAGCAGCAGAGCCTGGACCGTTACCGGATGGGCGTGGCCCCGTACAAGAAGTGGGTGCTCCTGGCGATCACCGCCCTGGTCGGGCTGATCGCCGGTGCCTCCGCCTCGGGCCAGTGGCGCACCTGGCTGATGTGGGTCAACGGCGTGCCCTTCGGCCAGAAGGACGCGCAGTTCCGGATGGACGTGGCGTTCTACGCGTTCGACCTGCCGTGGTACCGGTTCCTGCTCGGCTTCGGCTTCGCGGCGACGGTGCTGTCCCTGATCGCCGCCGCCCTGACCCACTACCTGTACGGCGGGCTGCGGGTCACCAGCCCGGGCGCCCGCGCCACGGCTGCGGCCACCGGCCACCTGTCGGTGCTGCTGGGTGTCTTCGTCTCGCTGAAGGCCGTGGCGTACTGGCTCGACCGGTACGGCCTGGCGGTGAAGTCCAGTGACTTCAAGGCGACGGGCAACTGGACGGGCCTGCGGTTCGTCGACGCCAACGCCTACCTCCCGGCGAAGACCATCCTGTTCTGCATCGCCGTGATCTGCGCCCTGCTGTTCTTCGCGACGCTGTGGCGCCGCACCTGGCAGCTGCCGGTGATCGGCTTCGGCCTGATGGTGCTCTCGGCGATCCTCATCGGCGGCCTCTACCCGGCCATCGTGCAGAAGTTCCAGGTCCAGCCGAACGAGCAGGCCAAGGAAGCGCCGTACATCGAGAAGAACATCGATGCCACGCGCAAGGCCTACGACATCGACCAGACGAAGCCGGAGAACTACTCGGGCAAGTCCACGGTCAAGGCCAAGGACCGGCTGCGCGCGGACGCCGACACGGCGGCCAGCTACCGGCTGGTCGACCCCAACATCGTCTCGCCGACGTTCCAGCAGCTGGAGCAGCGGCGGAAGTACTACCAGTTCCCGACCACCCTGGACGTCGACCGCTACAAGGGCAAGGACACGGTGGTGGGCCTGCGGGAGCTCAACATCAAGGGCATCCCCAAGCGGAACTGGATCAACGACCACTTCACGTACACCCACGGCTACGGCGCCATCATGGCCACGGGCACGGCGACGGACGCCAATGGCTCACCCGTCTTCACCGAGTCCGGGCTGCCCACCAAGGGTCAGGCCGGCCCGTACGAGCAGCGGATCTACTACGGCGAGAAGACCGAGCAGTACTCCATCGTCGGCGGCCCGCAGAAGGAGCTCGACTACGAGGAGAACGGCGAGAAGACCACCAGCTACCAGGGCAGGAGCGGGGTCAGCCTCGCCAACGCCTTCAACCGCGCCGCGTACGCGGTGGCCTTCAGCGAGCCGCAGATCCTGTACTCGGGCGCCATCGGCGAGGGGTCGCGGATCCTGTACAACCGCACGCCCAAGCAGCGCGTCGAGGCGGTGGCCCCGTGGCTGACCATCGACGGCGACGCCTACCCGGCCGTCGTGGACAACCGCATCCAGTGGATCGTCGACGCCTACACCACGACGAACGGCTACCCCTACGCGTCCCGTACGACGCTCGGGGACACCACCACGGACTCGCTGACCGCCGGCAACCAGACCCGCGCGGTGGTGGCCCAGCAGAACCAGGTCAACTACATCCGCAACTCGGTGAAGGCCACCGTCGACGCCTACGACGGCTCGGTCAAGCTGTACCAGTGGGACACCCAGGACCCGGTCCTGAAGACCTGGATGAAGGCGTTCCCGGGCACTGTCCAGCCCAAGGACGCCATCAAGCCGAGCCTGAAGGAGCACCTGCGCTACCCGCAGGACATGTTCAAGGTCCAGCGTGAGCTGCTCACCCGCTACCACGTCCAGGACGCCGCCCAGTTCTACAGCGGCAGCGACGCCTGGCAGGTGCCGGACGACCCGACCAACAAGGGCGGCAACGCGGTCCCGCCGTACTACCTGAGCATGAAAATGCCCGGGGACCCCGGCCAGCGGTTCGCGCTGACGACGACGTTCACCCCCAACGGACGGCCCAATCTGGGCGGGTTCATGGCGGTGGACGCCGACGCCAACAGCAAGGACTACGGCCGGATAAGGCTGCTGCGGGTGACGCAGGACGTGCCGGGCCCGGCGCAGGTGCAGAGCAAGCTCAACGGCCTGCCCGCCGTCGCCCAGTTCGTCCGCGACATGAAGGGAGCCGACTCCGACATCCAGTACGGCAACCTGCTCACCGTGCCGCTCGACGGCGGGTTCCTCTACGTGGAGCCGGTGTACGCGCAGGGCCGCAACGCCCTCTATCCGCTGCTGAAGAAGGTCGCCGTGTCCTATGTGGACGCGGACCAGCCGGCGGGCGACACCACCAAGGACACCACGGTGTTCGAGGACAACCTCGCCAAGGCGCTGAACGCGGTCTTCGGCGTGGAGGGTGAGGCGCCCACCACACCGCCGCCGCCCAGTGACCCGACCAAGCCCCCGGCCACGGGTGAGGCGGCGCTGAAGCAGGCCATCGCGGACGCGCAGAAGGCGTTCGAGGACGGCGAGGCGGCGATCAGGAAGAGCGACTGGACGGCGTACGGCAAGGCCCAGGAGGCCCTGCAGGAGGCGCTCCAGCGCGCCGCCGCGGCGGACGCCCAGGCCAAGAGGCCGGCACCGGCCGACTGAAAGCACGGGGCGCGCGCCCCGGGGCCCGACCCGCGGCGCGCGCCCCAGGGCGTACGCCCTGGGTGTGTGCCCGGGGGTGCCGTCCTGGGGTGGGCGGACTCCCTCCCGCGTCGTGGTACGGTTGGAACACAACGACGCGGGGTGGAGCAGCTCGGTAGCTCGCTGGGCTCATAACCCAGAGGTCGCAGGTTCAAATCCTGTCCCCGCTACTGAAGACGAGGGCCCGGATCTTTCGAGATCCGGGCCCTCGTCATGTGCGGGGTGGGGCGACGCGCGAAGGGCCGCCGTGATGGGGGGAGTTGGGGTGAAACGTGTTTGACTTGTCTCCCTGTGGGCATGTCGACAAAACGCTGAAGTGACCTCACTGGCTGCGATATACCAGCTGTACGCGGGTAGCGGGTGGTGCGACGATGGAAATCATGGGGGACAGGGCAACTCTGTTGGAGACAAGGCCGTTTGTGCAGCGGCAGGCCGGAAACGCCGCAGACGCGATGGACAGCGCCGTCATGGGTGCCGCGACGGACGCGGCCGTGACCGGCGCGATGACGGGCGCCACGACGGGCGCCACCGCGACGGCCGGCTCCACCGCGGACGCCGCCACCGGCAGCGCCGTGCTGGACGTGGCCGCGACGAGGAGCTCCGTGACCAGCGGCATCACCATGGACAGCGCTGCCGCGCTGGTCGGTGCCGCCTTGGACAACGCCACCCTGGACAGCGCGGAGCCCGGGGACTCCGCCGAGGTCGAGGCCCGGCACCGGCGCGCCGCCGACAGCGGTGACACCATCTCGATGAGCGTGCTCGGCGCGCTGCTGCTGCGCCGCGGGGACCTGGACGGCGCCGAGCCGTACCTGCGCGCCGCCACCGCCGACGGCGACCGGGCCGCCGCCAACAACCTGGGCGTCCTGCTCCACCAGCGCGGGTACCCCGACGAGGCCGCCGGCTGGTGGCGGGTGGCCGCCGTGGCCGGCTCCGCCGCCGCCGCGCACGCCCTGGGCCGCCACTTCCGCGAGCGCGGCGACGAGCCCGCCGCCGAGTACTGGCTGCGCCAGTCCGCCGAGCAGGGCCACGCCCTGGGCGCGTACGCCCTGGCCGACCTGCTGGAACACCGCACCGACGTGGGCGCCGAGCGCTGGTTGCGGGTCGCGGCCGAACAGGGGCACCGCGAGGCCGCCTACCGCCTGGCCCGGATGCTGGAGCGGCAGCCGGTGTCCGAGGCGGACGGCTCCGGTACGGGTACGGCGGCCGAGACCGCCGAGCAGTGGTACCGGCAGGCCGCCGCGCGCGGGCACCGGCGCGCCGCCCTGCACCTGGGCGCCATCCTGGAGAAGCGCGGTGAGCTCAAGGAGGCCGGTCACTGGTACCTCACCTCCGCCAAGGACGGCGAGCCCCGGGCCGCCTGCGCGCTGGGCTTCCTGCTGCGCGACGCGGGCGACGAGGAGAGCGCGGCCGTCTGGTGGCTGCGCGCCGCCCAGGACGGCGACGGCAACGCCGCCAACGCCCTGGGCGCGCTGCACGCCGCCCGCGGCGAGCACCAGACCGCCGAGCGCTGGTACCGCGCGGCCACCGACGCCGGTGACGTGAACGGCGCCTACAACCTCGGGCTGCTGCACGCCGCGCAGAACCGCACCGCCCAGGCCGAGCAGTGGTACCGCCGTGCCGCCTACGCCGGGCACCGCGAGGCCGCCAACGCCCTGGCGATCCTGCTGCTGCAGAGCGGTGACCCGAACGGCGCCGAGCCCTGGTTCTCCAAGGCCGCCGAGGCGGGCAGCGTCGACGCGGCGTTCAACCTCGGCATCCTCTACGCGGGCCGCGACGACGACCGTACGGCGCTGAGCTGGTACGAGCGTGCCGCCGCGGCCGGCCACACCGAGGCGGCCCTCCAGGTCGGCATCGCCCGGCTGCGCGACGGCGACGAGCAGGAGGCCGAACGCCATTTGCGGTGCGCGGCGGGCGGCGGCAGCGCCGAGGCCGCCTTCCGGCTGGCCACGGTGCTCGACGCCCGCCAGTCCCCGTCCGGGACCCCCGGCCTGGGTGAGCCACGGGCCCCGAAGAGCGAGTGCGAGGAGTGGTACGAGCGGGCCGCCCAGCAGGGCCACCGCCGCGCCCAGGTGCGGGTCGGCATGCTGGCCGCCGCGCGTGGCGACATCACCGACGCCGCCCGCTGGTACCGGGAGGCCGCCGAGGCGGGCAGCCGGAACGGGGCGTTCAACCTGGGCCTGCTGCTGGCCCGCGACGGGAACGAGCGCGAGGCCGCGCTGTGGTGGACCAGGGCCGCCCGCGCCGGCCACGGCCGGGCGGCCCTCCGCCTGGCGCTGCTGGCCGCCCGCCGGGGCGAGCTGACCGAAGGGCGGCGCTGGTGCGCCCGTGCGGTCGAGCTGGGCCCGGCCGAGGTGGCCGAACGGGCGGCGCGGCTGAGCGAGGCGCTGCACCAGGAACTCACCGCGTGAAGCAGGGGGAACAGCGTGACGCGAGTGACCCGCGCGGGCGCGTGATCCGCGTGCGCGCGCGACACCGGGCAGCCGCGTGGCGCCTGCCCGGTGTGCTCCGGGGGACCTGCGCGATGCAATTTGCGCTGGTCATCGCCGTCCCGTAAGGTTGGGTTCACCGACGCGGGGTGGAGCAGCTCGGTAGCTCGCTGGGCTCATAACCCAGAGGTCGCAGGTTCAAATCCTGTCCCCGCTACTGACAGTCGAAGGCCCGGGATCCTCCAGGATCCCGGGCCTTCGGTGTTTCCTTCTCCGCGCGCCGTGGTGGTCTCGTACGGTGCCGCTCAGCGCGGGCGCGCCGACGGCACACGCGGGCCGAAGCCCGACCGGCTAACCGGTCGCGCAGTTCGGGCAGGTGCCCCGGTAGGTGACCTCGACGTCCGAGATCGTGAAGCCGAAGCGCTCCGTGTCGGGCAGGTCCGCCAGCGGGTTGCCCGCCGGGTGGACGTCCCGGATCGCGCCGCACTGCGCGCAGACCAGGTGCTGGTGGGGGCGGTGGGCGTTCGGGTCGTACCGCTTGGCGCGGCGGTCCGTGGAGACCTCGATGACCTCGCCCAGGGACACCAGCTCACCCAGCGTGTTGTACACGGTCGCCCGGGAGATCTCGGGGAGGCGCTCCACCGCACGGGCGTGCACCTCGTCCGCCGTCAGGTGGACATGCTCCCCGTCGAGGACCTCGGCCACGACGCGCCGCTGCGCGGTCATGCGCCAGCCGCGTCCGCGCAGTCGTTGCAACAGGTCACTCATGAAAACCAGCCTAACAGGCGGGGGACTCAGTCCCGAATGGGTGTGGCTTTGGATGAGGGCTTGACTTAGACAATGTCCATTGTAGGATCGGCAACGGCATTAGCCAAGGGACAGGACATGCAGGAATTACGCAGGAGGCGCACGTGACGCAGGGACCGCTCACCACGGAGGCCGGGGCGCCGGTCGCCGACAACCAGAACAGCGAGACCGCGGGCGTCGGCGGTCCGGTTCTGGTGCAGGACCAGCTGCTGATGGAGAAGCTCGCTCACTTCAACCGTGAGCGGATCCCGGAGCGCGTCGTGCACGCGCGCGGTGCCGGCGCGTACGGCACCTTCACGGTGACCGCCGACGTCACCAAGTACACCCGTGCGAAGTTCCTCTCCGAGGTGGGCAAGGAGACCGAGGTCTTCCTGCGCTTCTCCACCGTGGCGGGCAACCTCGGCGCGGCCGACGCGGTCCGTGACCCGCGCGGCTTCGCCGTGAAGTTCTACACCGAAGAGGGCAACTACGACCTCGTCGGGAACAACACCCCGGTGTTCTTCATCAAGGACGCCATCAAGTTCCCGGACTTCATCCACACCCAGAAGCGCGACCCGTACACCGGCTCCCAGGAGGCGGACAACGTATGGGACTTCTGGGGGCTGTCCCCGGAGTCGACGCACCAGGTGACCTGGCTCTTCGGTGACCGCGGCATCCCGGCCTCGTACCGCCACATGGACGGCTTCGGCTCGCACACCTTCCAGTGGAACAACGAGGCGGGCGAGGTCTTCTGGGTCAAGTACCACTTCAAGACCGACCAGGGCATCAAGTGCCTCACCCAGGACGAGGCCAACAAGCTCGCCGGTGAGGACCCCGACTCCCACCAGCGCGACCTGCGCGAGGCCATCGAGCGCGGCGAGTACCCCTCCTGGAGCGTCGGCGTGCAGATCATGCCCGCCGCCGAGGCCGCGACGTACCGCTTCAACCCGTTCGACCTGACCAAGGTGTGGCCGCACGCGGACTACCCGGTCATCCCGATCGGCAAGCTGGAGCTCAACCGCAACCCGGAGAACATCTTCGCCGAGGTCGAGCAGTCGATCTTCTCCCCGTCGCACTTCGTGCCCGGCATCGGCCCCTCGCCCGACAAGATGCTCCAGGGCCGTCTCTTCGCGTACGGCGACGCCCACCGCTACCGCGTCGGCATCAACGCCGACCACCTGCCGGTGAACCGTCCGCACGCCACCGAGGCGCGTACCCACAGCCGGGACGGCTTCCTGTACGACGGCCGTCACAAGGGCGCCAAGAACTACGAGCCCAACAGCTTCGGCGGCCCGCACCAGACGGACCGCCCGCTGTGGCAGGCCGTCCCGGTGACGGGTGTGACCGGCGACCAGCAGGCGCCCGTCCACGCCGAGGACAACGACTTCGTCCAGGCGGGCAACCTCTACCGTCTGATGACGGAGGAGGAGAAGGAGCGCCTGGTCGGCAACCTGGCCGGCTTCATCTCCAAGGTCTCGCGCGACGACATCGCCGAGCGCGCGATCAACAACTTCCGTCAGGCCGACGGAGACTTCGGCAAGCGGCTGGAGGCCGCGGTCCAGGCCCTGCGCGGCTGACAGCACTGGATCGCTTGTCGTGGACGGAGGGGCCGGCTCCCGTACGGGGGCCGGCCCCTCCGGCGTGCGCACGGCCGTCGCTGTGCCGTGCCGCCGGTGTTCGCCCGGCGCCGCCGGTGTCAGCCGGCGGCCAGGGCGGCCGCCTCGCGCACCCGCACCGGCGCCCAGCAGCGGATGAGGTCGCGTACCGAGACGACACCGATCGGCTCGTCCCGCTCCAGCACGATCAGATGCCGGAAGCCGCCGTGCGCCATGGCCGTCGCGGCCTCCTCCAGGGTCCAGCCGGGTGCGGCGAAGACCACGTCGTTGGTGGTGTGCGCGCCCACCGTCTCGGTGTCCGGGTCCTGCCCGGTGCCGACGGAGACGAGGATGTCCCGCTCGGTGAGGATCCCGAGCCCGCTGGTGTCGTTGTCGTGGCCGAGGACGACGGCCGCGCCGACGCGGCGCGCCGCCATCAGCCGGGCCGCCTGGCGAAGGGTGTGTGCGGGTCCGATGGTCAGGACCACCGTGCTCATGGCGTCACGGACGAGCATGGACGGAGCCACCTCCTTGGTGAATTCGAGAAGGAATTCACAAGTGCACAAGTGGGGGGACTGTCAGAGTGGCAGCCATCCCGACCGGCAACAAGGGGGCGGACATCACCCGTTGGGCTGGTTCAGGTACCCGAGCAGTTCCTCGTGCAGCAGACCGTTCGAGGCGGCCGCGTTGCCACTGTGCGGTCCGGGCCGCCCGTCCAGGCCGGTGAACGTACCGCCCGCCTCCTGCACCACGATGGCGGTCGCGGCCATGTCCCACAGCGACAGCTCCGGCTCGGCGCAGATGTCCACCGAGCCCTCGGCGACCATCATGTAGGGCCAGAAGTCGCCGTACCCGCGCGTCCGCCAGCAGGCGCGCGTCAGGTCCAGGAAACCGTCCAGCCGGCCCTGCTCCTCCCAGCCGCTGAGCGAGGAGTACGCGAACGACGCGTCCGCCAGGTCCGCGACGCGCGAGACCCGCAGCCGGGTGGCCGACGTCAGGCTCCGCCCGGTGTACGCGCCGTGCCCCTTCGCCGCCCACCAGCGCCGGCCCAGCGCGGGCGCCGACACCACGCCCACCACCGGCTGGAACCCGTCCGGACCCGCCTCCATCAGGGAGATCAGCGTCGCCCACACCGGCACGCCCCGGACGTAGTTCTTCGTGCCGTCGATCGGGTCGACCACCCAGCGGCGGGGGCCGGTGCCCTCCACGCCGTACTCCTCGCCCAGGATCGCGTCGCCCGGCCGGGCCCGCTGCACACGGCCGCGGATGAGCTCCTCGGCGGCCTTGTCCGCCTCGCTCACCGGAGTCATGTCCGGCTTGGTCTCCACCTTGAGGTCCAGCGCCTTGAACCGGTCCATGGTGGCGGCGTCGGCGGCGTCGGCGAGGTCATGGGCGAGGCGCAGGTCATCGTGGTAGTCGGCCATGGGCGGCACTCTATCCCGGTGCGTTCGGGCGGGTCCGGCGCCGTCCGCGGGGACTATTGACAGTGCGTGGCCGTCCGTCAACCCTGTGCGCAGAGCCGCTCGGTCCCGGACGCGACAGCCCTGGGAGGCGACGATGCCCACCGCGCGAGAAGCACTGCTCAACGCCGCTCTGGCGGCGCTCGGCCCACTGCCCTGGTCGGCGGTACGGATGGTCGACGTGGCGTCCGCGGCCGGGGTGTCCCGGCAGACGCTCTACAACGAGTTCGGCAGCAAGGAGGGCCTCGCCAGGGCCCTGGTGCGGCGCGAGGCCGAGTCCTATCTGCGCGGGGTCGACCGGGTGCTGGCCGGCCGGCCGGACGCGGCCGACCGCCTGGTGTCGCTGGCCGAGTGGACCGTCGGCGAGGCCCGGGCCAGGCCCCTGCTGCGCGCGCTGCTCACGGGCTGCTGGGGTGAGCGGCTGCCCGCGCCGCTCCCCGCGCGCGCCGGCGCGCCCGAGACGGCCGGCGCCCCCGAGACGGCCGGCGCGCCCGCGCGACGCCGGGCCGACGCGGGCGCGCCCGCCCCCGGCGACCTCGCAGCGGCGGTACGGGACCGGTCGCTCGCCGCCCTGGCGCGGGCCGCGGCCCGCGACCGCGCCGAAGGGACGGGCCGGGACGGCCGGGGAGGGGAGGCGGAACGGGCCCGGGCGGCGGACGACCTGGCCTACCGGTGCGAGATGACGGTACGGCTGGCCCTGTCGTATGTGGTCGCGCCCGGCGGCGAACCGGGCGGAGCGGCCGCCGGGACCCCGGCCGACCGGGGCGTCGGGGCCCTGGTGCGGCGGGCGGTCAGTGGGCGGAGCCCGACAGCTGGAGACCGATGACCCCCACGATGACCAGCGTGATCGAGACGATCTTCAACGCCGAGACCAGGTCCCCGAGGAACAGCATCCCGTAGATCGCGGTGCCCGCCGCGCCGATGCCCGTCCACACCGCGTACGCCGGACCCACGTCCAGTTTGCGCAGGGAGAGCGTCAGCAGCCCGAAGCTGCCCAGCGCGAAGCAGGCGAACGCCACGGTCGGCCACAGCCGGGTGAACCCGTTCGAGAGCTTCAGACACACCGCGAAGCCGGTTTCCAGCAGACCGGCGGCCATCACCAGCAGCCACGCCATCGTCAGTGCCTCCCGCGTCGGTGACCGCGCCGTGCCACCCGGACGCTGGGTACTCGCCGCCCGGTGCTCGCTGGGTGCGATTATGCACTTACCGGGCGTCATGACCCGGGGACGTCACGCCGGTCAGTCGCCCTCGCGTCGCTCCCGGGTGGCGAGGAGCCGCCGCAGCGAGTCGAGCCGGGCCGGATCGGCGTGCCCCACCGCCACCCACGCGTCGAGCGCGCAGTCGGGCTCGTCGTGGCTGCACGCGCGCGGGCACTCCTCCGTACCCGGCACCAGATCGGGGAAGGCGTTGATCACCCGGGACGGGTCGACGTGGTGCAGCCCGAAGGACCGCACGCCCGGCGTGTCGATCACCCAGCCCTCGGCGCGTTCCAGGGGCAGTGCCAGCGCGGAGGTGGTGGTGTGCCGGCCGCGGCCCGTGACCGCGTTCACACCGCCGGTCAGCCGCCGCCGCTCCTCCGGCACGAGCGCGTTGACCAGGGTCGTCTTGCCGACGCCCGAGTGCCCCACGAACGCGGTGGTGCGGCCCGCGAGGTACTCCCGGACCCGGTCGGCGGCGGTGTGCCCGTCGTACAGCTCCTCCTGGCTGGTCACCACGTGCGGGATGTCCAGCGCCCCGTACAGCTCCAGCAGCTTCTCGGGCGGCGCCAGGTCCGACTTGGTCAGCACCAGCAGCGGCTCCAGGCCGCCGTCGAACGCCGCGACCAGGCAGCGGTCGATCAGCCGGGGGCGCGGCTCGGGGTCGGCGAGGGCGGTGACGATGGCCAGCTGGTCGGCGTTGGCGACGACCACCCGCTCGTAGGGGTCGTCGTCGTCGGCGGTGCGGCGCAGCACGGATCCGCGCGGCTCGATGCGCACGATCCGCGCCAGCGTGTCCTTCTTGCCGGACAGGTCGCCCACCAGGGACACCCGGTCACCCACCACGGCGGCCTTGCGGCCGAGCTCGCGGGCCTTCATCGCCGTCACGGCACGGCCGTCGACGAGACAGGTCAGCCGCCCGCGGTCCACGGTGAGGACCATGCCCTCCGCCGCGTCCTCGTGTTTGGGGCGGATGCTGGTGCGGGGCCGGTTGCCCTTGGGGTTGGGGCGGGAACGGATGTCGTCCTCGTCGGGATTCTTGCCGTATCGGCGCATTGTCGTCAGGCCTCGAGCATTCCGGTCCACATCTGCGGGAAGTCCGGCAGGGTCTTCGCGGTCGTGGCGACGTTCTCGATCTCCACGCCCTTGACGGCGAGGCCGATGACCGCTCCGGCCGTCGCCATCCGGTGGTCGTCGTACGTGTGGAACACACCGCCGCGCAGCGGGCGGGGGCGGATGATCAGCCCGTCCTCGGTCTCCGTGACGTCGCCGCCCAGGCCGTTGATCTCCTTGGTGAGCGCGGCGAGCCGGTCCGTCTCGTGCAGCCGCAGGTGGGCCACGCCCCGCAGGGTGGACGGCGAGTCGGCGAGGGCGGCGACCGCCGCGATGCCCGGTGTCAGTTCGCCGACCTCGCCCAGGTCCACGTCGACGCCGTGGACGGTGCCCGTGCCGGTGAAGATCAGACCCTGCTCGGTCAGCTCGCAGGAGCCGCCCATCCCGGTGAAGATCTCCCGGAGCGCGTCACCCGGCTGGGTGGTGTGCTCGGGCCAGTCGGGGATGGTCACCCGCCCGCCGGTGACCAGGGCGGCGGCCAGGAAGGGCTGCGCGTTGGACAGGTCGGGCTCCACCGTCAGGTCACGGCCCAGCAGCGCGGAGGGGGAGACCCGCCACACGTCCGGCTCGCCGCCGGTCTCCGGCTCGTCGACCTGGGCGCCGACACAGCGCAGCATGTCGACGGTCATCCGGATGTGCGGCATGGAGGGCAGCTTCGCCCCGACGTGGCGCACCTCGACGCCCTGGTTGAAGCGCGGTCCGGACAGCAGCAGGGCGCTGACGAACTGGGACGAGGAGGAGGCGTCGATGGTGACCGGTCCGCCGTCCAGCGCCCCACCGCCGTGCACCGTCATCGGCAGCGCGCCGCGCCCCTCGTCGTCGATCCGGGCCCCCAGGACGCGCAGCGCGTCGATGACGCCGTGCAACGGGCGCTCGTAGGCGCGCGGGTCCCCGTCGAAGCGGACCGGGCCGTCGGCGAGCGCCGCGACCGGCGGCAGGAACCGCATGACGGTGCCGGCGTTGCCGACGTCGACGGTGGCGGGGCCGTGCAGGCCGGCCGGGATGACCCGCCAGCGCTCGCCGGTGCCGTCGGGGCCGACGCCCTCCTCGATACCGACGCCCAGCATGCGCAGGGCCTCGGCCATCAGCAGGGTGTCCCGGGAGCGCAGCGGGCGGCGCAGCCAGCCGGGCTCGGAGGCGAGGGCGGCCAGTACCAGGGCGCGGTTGGTGACCGACTTGGACCCGGGGACGGTGACGGTCGCTTCGACGGCCCCGCTCGCGTGCGGAGCCGGCCAGAGGTCGAGGTGGGCGGGGCTTTCGGTCATGCCCACACTTTAGTAGGGACCTCGGGCCCCGGCGGCTCGCGGACCGGCCGCCCGCCACCGGCCCGCGGGCTCACAGCCCCAGCAACCAGCGACCGCCGCCGATCAGGGAGCACAGCGACACCGCGTGGAACAGGAAGAGCCACAGCGCCGCCGGCACATGGGTCAGCCGGGAAAGCTGGTCCACGTCGGAGTCCGGCGCCCCGCCGTGCCGCCGCTTGGCCTGGAGCTCGAAGACCGGCCGCACCCCGCCCAGCAGCAGGAACCACACGGCGCTGTACGCGAAGGCGGACTGCACGTCCGGGCCGGTCAGCCAGGAGACCAGCAGGAAGGCCGCGCCCGTCACGACGACGGTCAGCGCCCCGTAGGCGTTGCGGATCATGACCAGCATGGCGACCAGCAGCGCGGTGGCCACCCACAGCAGCAGCGTGACGCGGTGCGCCGCCAGCAGCCAGGCACCGCCCAGGCCCAGCAGGGAGGGCGCGGTGTAGCCGGCGGCGGCGGTCAGGATCATGCCGAGACCGGTCGGCCGGCCCCGGCTGACGGTCAGGCCGCTGGTGTCGGAGTGCAGCCGGATGCCGTCCAGCCGGCGGCCGGTGAGCAGCGCGACCAGCCCGTGCCCGCCCTCGTGGGCGATCGTGACGGCGTTGCGGGAGATCCGCCACAGGACGTGCGGCCCGGTCACGGCGAGGGCGGCGGTGGCCGCCACGACGACGAGCCAGACGTCCGGGGGCGGCTGGGTGCCGGTGATCCGGTCCCACAGCGCTCCGAGGCTGGTGCTGTTCATGGTGCGGGCGACTCCTGGGGTCTTGGCGGACGGGCGAACGGGCGGACCGGCGGACCGGCGCACGGGACGGGCTGCGGGGACCCCTGGAACCTAAGCGGGTACCCGGCTCCCGGAACAGCCCGCCGCCATGGCGGTGTTCCGCCGTAGGCTCGTGGCGCACACATATGAGGGGTGGTAGCCAGATGTGCGGACGGTACGCGGCCAGTCGCCGGCCCGAGGATCTCACCGGGCTCTTCCAGGTCGAGAAGTGGGAGCCGGAGGAGGCCCTGGAACCCGACTGGAACGTGGCCCCCACCAAGGAGGTCCACGCGGTGCTCGAACGCCCGGTCAAGGGCTCGGACAGCCCCCGGCCGGTACGGCAGCTGCGCACCCTGAAGTGGGGACTCGTACCGTCCTGGTCGAAGACCCCGGAGGGCGCGGCCCGCATGATCAACGCCCGGGCCGAGACGGTGCACGAGAAGCCGTCCTTCCGGCGGGCCTTCGCCGAGCGCCGCTGCATCCTGCCCGCCGACGGCTACTACGAGTGGGTCACCGGCGCCGGTGAGCGGGAGCTGGAGGAGCAGGGCAAGCGGAAGCGGCCGCGCAAGCAGCCCTACTTCGTCGCCCCGGCCGACGGCTCGGTCTTCGCGATGGCCGGCCTCTACGAGTTCTGGCGGGACCGCACCCTGCCCGACGACCACCCGGCCGCCTGGTGGGTGACCTGCTCGGTCATCACCACCGAGGCGGAGACCGGCCCGCTGGGGGTCGCCCCCGCCGACGGCCCGCGCTCGCTGGCGGACATCCACCCGCGCATGCCGCTGATGCTCACCGAGGACCGGTGGGACGCCTGGTTGGACCCGGCCCGCACGGACCCGGACGACCTCCGCGGCCTGCTCGCCCCGCCGCCGGAGGGACTGATGCGGGCCTACCCGGTGTCGACGGCCGTCAGCAACGTCCGCAACAACGGTCCCGAGCTGCTGAAGGAACTCGCCGCCCCCGAGGAGGAGACCCTCTTCTAGGGCGCCGCCCGGCAGGATGGACGCCGTGAAACAGCGCACCGAGACCGTTCCCACGTCCGCCGGCGACGCCCGCGTCACCTGGTACGGCGCCGAAGGCGCCGCCCGCCTGGTACTGGCCCTCGGCCACGGGGCCGGAGGCGGCGTCGAGGCCAGGGACCTCCAGGCCCTCGCCGCCACCCTGCCCGCGGCCGGGATCACCGTCGCCCTGGTCGAGCAGCCCTGGCGGGTCGCCGGGCGCAGGCTCGCCCCCGCGCCGGCCCGGCTGGACGAGGCCTGGCGCGACGTGTGGCCCGCGCTGCGCGCGCCCGGCGCCCCGGTGGTGGCCGGGGGGCGCAGCGCCGGCGCCCGGGTCGCTTGCCGCACCGCCCGTGAACTGGGCGCCCACGCCGTACTGGCCCTGTCCTTCCCGCTGCACCCGCCGGGCAGGCCGGAGCGCTCCCGGGCGGACGAGCTGCTCGGCGCCGGGGTGCCCACCCTGGTCGTCCAGGGTGGCAACGATCCGTTCGGCAGGCCGGGGGAGTTCCCGGAGGGCGGTCACGAGCTGGTGGAGGTGGCCCACGCGGACCACGGTTTCGCCGTGCCGAAGCGGTCACCGGTGAGCCAGGAGGAAACCCTGCGGACGATCACCGAGGGAGCCGGGAAGTGGCTGGCCGGGCTGCGGGAATGCCGGCCGGGGCGGTGACGTTGTGACGGGCGTCGATGAGAGTGAACAAGCCAGCAGAGGGAGTCCGTCGCATGGGTTCGACCATCTGCCCGAACCGGTCGCACGCCGTTGAGCTGGACTGGACGGTCCTGCCCGCGGCCAGGACCGCTCCCGCCGGGGCGCCGGGTGGACCGGGTGGAGCACCGGGCGGAACAAAACGAAAGGGACTGGCGCCGGAAGGTCGACTATTCTCCGATTCGAGCGGGTCCGCACTCGGTCCCGCAACAGCGCTGGAGGAGGTGGGTCCGGTCACTGGGACCGACACAGGGACCGACGACGGCCCCGAGGAGACGACGGCCGAGCGCAACGCGCGCTTCGAGCGGGACGCCCTCGGTTTCCTCGACCAGATGTACTCGGCGGCGCTGCGCATGACGCGCAACCCCGCGGACGCCGAGGACCTGGTGCAGGAGACGTACGCCAAGGCGTACGGGTCCTTCCACCAGTTCCGTGAGGGTACGAACCTCAAGGCGTGGCTGTACCGGATTCTGACCAACACCTTCATCAACTCGTACCGCAAGAAGCAGCGCGAGCCCCAGCGGAGCGCCGCCGAGGAGATCGAGGACTGGCAGCTCGCCCGCGCCGAGTCGCACATGTCCACCGGCCTGCGGTCCGCCGAGTCCCAGGCGCTGGACCATCTGCCCGACTCCGACGTGAAGGAAGCCCTCCAGGCGATCCCCGAGGAGTTCCGCATCGCCGTGTACCTGGCCGATGTGGAGGGCTTTGCGTACAAGGAGATCGCGGACATCATGGGTACACCCATCGGTACGGTGATGTCCCGACTGCACCGTGGCCGCCGCCAGTTGCGCGGCATGCTCGAGGACTACGCCCGCGAACGCGGGCTGGTACCCGCGGGCGCCGGAGAGTCGTCGAACAACGGGAAAGGCTCGGGCTCATGAGCTGCGGAGATCCGCACGAGATGGAGTGCTCGGAGATCCTGGAGCATCTCTACGAGTTCCTGGACCGCGAGATGCCCGACAGCGACTGCACCAAGTTCGAGACGCACTTCGAGGAGTGCTCGTTCTGCCTGGAGAAGTACGGGGTGGAACAGGCGATGAAGAAGCTGGTCAAGCGGTGCTGCGGGCATGACGACGTACCCACTGACCTGCGGGCCAAGGTCATGGGGCGCATCGAGCTGATGAGGTCGGGGCAGACCCTGCCCGGCAAGGACCTCCCGCTCGCGTCCCAGGAGTGACCCCGCCGGGCCCGGCTCCCCCTCCACCGGGCCCCGCGCCGGCCGCCCCCGGGCCGCCGGCACCGCCTGGCCGGCCGGACGGCCGGGCCGCACCCTCCCGCTGCCACGCCGCACCACCCCGCGCGCTCGCGTCCGCCGTCGCCCTGACGTCGCCCGCCGGTCACCTCCGCGTCACCCAAAGGTGCTAATCGGCTCCGACCCGCCGCTGTGATCATCGCAACTCGCTAGCCTGACGGACGATCTGCGAGGCCGGTCGGACGGCGGGTGAGGAGGCGGGGCGGTGGCGGGCATGGCGGCGGTGGCGCGCGCGTACCTTCCGGGCACGGCCGGGCCCCCGGTGGCCGTCGCCGGCCGCGTCACCCTCGCGCTGTGCGTGTTCCTGCCGCTGCTCGCGGCCTCCCCCGTCCCGGCCGCCCCCGCCCGGTGGCCGGTGCTCGCGCTCCTCGCCGCGCTGTACGCCGTCTGCGCCCGGCTCGCCCGGCACCCCTTCCTGGGCACGGCTGCCGACGGCCCGCCGGGCCGGGGCGGCGGGATCTGCCTGCCCGTCCTGCTGGCCGCGGCCCTGCTGCTGCCGCCCGCCGCCGCGGCCCTCGTGGCCGTGCCGGGCGCGCTGCTGGCCCGCCCGGGGGAGCGCCGGACCGGCCGCCGGCGCGTGAGGCGGATCGCGCGCACCCGGCGCGTCGAGCGGGTCCGGCGCACGGGCCGGCTCGCCGTCGCCACCTGGGCCGCCGCGCAGGCCGCGGCCCTGCTCGACGGCCCCCAGGCGGCCGGCCGGCCGGACTTCCCGTACGTCCTGCTGCCGGCCGGTGTCTCGGCCCTCGTCTTCTGGCTGGTGCGCACCGCCCTCGACGGCCCGGGCAGGGGCCGCCGCCCGTCGCCCGGGTCACCGGTGCCGTACCTGGTGCACGGCCTCGCCGGGCTGATGATGGCGGTGCTGTGGCGCAGCCCCTACGGCTGGCCCGCGGCGCTGACCGTCCTGCTGCCCGTCTGCCTGTCCTGCTGGGCCTTCGCCCAGTGCCGGCGGGAGCGCGCGGCGCACCGGGCGACCATCCGGGCCCTGGTGGAGGCGGTGGAGCTGAAGGACGCCTACACCCGGGGCCACAGCGAGCGGGTGGGCCGTGCCTCGATGCTGATCGCCCGGGAACTGGGCATGGACGAGTCGCGCATGGAGGTCCTCCGGTTCGCCGGGACCCTGCACGACATCGGCAAGCTCGGAGTGCCCACCCGGGTGCTGCGCAAGGACGGGCCGCTGACCCGGGAGGAGCGGCGGATCATCGAACAGCACCCGCACCACGGGCGCGAGATCGTGCGCGGCATCGGCTTCCTCGACGAGGCGAGTGCCGCGATCCTGCACCATCACGAACGGGTGGACGGCAGGGGCTACCCGCACGGCCTGAAGGGCGAACAGATCCCCGAGGTGGCCCGGGTGGTGGCGGTCGCGGACGCGTTCGACGCGATGACCTCCAACCGCTCCTACCGGCGCGCCCGGCCGGTGGCCGCCGCGGTGGCGGAGCTGGAGCGGTGCGCGGGCAGCCACTTCGACCCCCGGATGGTACGGGCGCTGGCGCGCGCGCTGGAACGGCACGGCTGGCCGGCGCCGGCCGGCCACGGCGAGCCTCCGGCAGCGCCCAGCCGAAACGTCCCTCCGGCCCGTCCCCCGGCGCGCGGCGCGGCCCCCGGGCCCACCCGGGGCGGTGCCCGGTGACCCCCACCCGCACCCCGCTCACCGCGCGCCTGACGCACACGCTGGCCGCCGCGCTCGCCGCCGGCGGGCTCGGGTGGACCCTGTGGCACGGGCTCGCCGACCCCGGAGTGGCCCTCGCCTTCGGGCTGCTGGTGGCCGCCGGTGAGCTGGTCCGCGGCGGTCCCCGGCCCGGAACCGGGACCGGCCCCCCGCCCGGAGCCGGGGCGCCGGCCGGGCCGGTGGAGCCGTGGGGCAGGGAGCCGGCTCCCCTCGGTGCCGCCGCCGCCCTCGCCTACGCCCTGCTGGGGGAGTGCGCGGGGCGGCCCACCGGGCACGGCACGGCGCAGGTCGTCGCCGTCGTCGTCGCGGGTGTCCTGGCCGGATCCGTACCGCGGGTGGCCAGGGGCCACGGGCCCACCGCCGACCAGGCGGCCCGGCGGGTGCTCACCGTGGGGTGCGCCGCCGCGTGCTTCCAGCCGCTGGCCGACGGGAGCGGCTGGGCGCGCGGCCTCGGCCAGGGCCCGTACCACGCCCTCGTCCTGCTCCTCCTGCTCGCGCTGACCGGCCTGGCCGACGCCGCGCTGGGCGCCCTGCTGCTGCGGGCCCGCACCGGAGGCCCCCGCCGCTCGCTCCTGCGCGCGGAGCTGCGCGGCCTGCTCGGCATCGGCTCCGCCGTGTGCGCCACCGGCGCCGTGCTGGCGCTGGCGGTGGCCGTCGCGGGCCTGTGGGCGCTGCCCGTCGTCTGCGTACCGCTGCTGTTCACCCAGCGGTCGCTGCGCCGGTACGCCGCCGTGCGCGCCACCTACCGCGAGACCATCGCCTCCCTGGCGCGTGCCACCGACGTCGCCGGGTACACGCGGCCGGGACATGCCCACCGGGTGGCGGCGCTCAGCCGGGCCGTGGGGCGCGAGCTGGGGCTCTCGGAGCCCGACCTGACCGTTCTGGAGTACGCCGCACTGATGCACGACATCGGACAGCTTTCCCTGGTCGACCCGGTGCCGGAGGGCGCCACCGTCCGCCTGCCGGCGGCCGAGCAGCGCCGTATCGCGCTGCTGGGCGGCGCGGTGGTGCGCCGGACCGGTGTGCCGGCCGCCGTCGCCGCCGTCGTGGAGCGGCAGGCCGACCCGTTCCGCGAACAGCCGCTGCCCGCGCGGATCGTGCGCGCGGTCAACGCGTACGACGACCTCGTGGGGGCAGGTGCCGAGGAGGCGCCGGGCGCGCTGGAGCGGCTGAGGCTGGGCACCGCCCGGGACTACCACCCGGCGGTGGTCGAATCGCTCGCCAGAGTGCTCGCCCGCGACGGCGTCGCGGGCCCCGGACCTGGGTAACCCATGGGTAATGAGCGGGCGTGCGACCGGGCATGGTTGGATGCGAACAAGAGGGTGTCCGGGGGCAGAGACCTTCAGCGACCGGCAGGCGGGAATCGTGAGGATCTTCGGGAAGGTACGGCATCGGCCCTCCGCCTCTTGGCGGCAGGCCACCGACCGCGCGTTCACGCTGATCGGGGACGGGCGGTACGAGGACGCGGGCGCGCTGTTGACGCGGGCGGCCGATCTGGAGCCCTGGCTCTCGGAGTCCTGGTTCAATCTGGCGCTGCTGCACAAGTTCCGCCACGACTGGGAACAGGCGCGGGCCGCGGGGCTGCGGGCGGTGGCGCTGCTCGACAAGGAGACCGGGGCTCCCGACTGGTGGAACGTCGGCATCGCCGCCACCGCGCTCCAGGACTGGCCGCTGGCCCGGCGGGCCTGGCAGGCGTACGGGCTGAAGGTGCCCGGGGCGGCCGCGGCCAACGGCGAGCCGGCCGGGATGGACTTGGGCAGCGCTGCCGTGCGGCTGTCGCCGGAGGGCGAGGCCGAGGTGGTGTGGGGCCGCAGGCTCGACCCGGCCCGCATGGAGGTGCTGTCCATCCCGCTGCCGTCGTCGGGGCGGCGCTGGGGCGAGGTCGTCCTGCACGACGGCGTCCCCAACGGGGAGCGCACCACATCGGCGGGCCACAGCTTCCCGGTGTTCGACGAGATCGAGCTGTGGGCGCCGTCACCCGTGCCGACCTGGGTGGTCCTGCTGGAGGCGGCCACCGAGGCCGACCGGGACGCGCTGGAGCAGCTGGCGTCCGACGCCGGTTTCGCCGCCGAGGACTGGTCCTCGTCGGTGCGGCTGCTGTGCCGGACCTGCTCGGAGTCCCGGATGCCCAGCGCCGAGGGTGAGGGCGAGCACCTGGACCCGCACGACCACAGCGAGCCGGGCCATCCCGGGCCGCTGGGCCACCGCTCACCGGGCGGGCTGTGGGTGCCGGAGCGCGAGTGCGGCATCGCGGCGCCCGCCGGGCTGGTGCGGGGGCTGCTGGACGGCTGGGTGGCCGACAGTCCGGACAGCCGTGAGTGGCGGGATCTCGAAGAGGTCTGCTGAGCCCTGCCCGTAGGCTGTACTCGCTCACATTCGGGTATTCCAGGAAGGCGCGAAGGCGGACATGGCGCAGCAGGAGACGGACCAGCACACCGACGGCGGGCCCGTCGTGGACGACGAGGGCTTCGTCGTGGACACGCGGGACTGCGAGGAGCGCGAGCGCGCGTACCGCGAGCGCGGCACCTCCCGCCCGATCACGGTCGTCGGCAACCCCGTGCTGCACAAGGAGTGCAAGGACGTCACCGAGTTCGACGACGAGCTGGCGCGGCTGATCGACGACATGTTCGCCAGCCAGCGGACGGCGGAGGGCGTGGGCCTGGCCGCCAACCAGATCGGCGTCGACCTGAAGGTCTTCGTCTACGACTGCCCGGACGACGACGGCGTACGGCACGTGGGCGTGGTCTGCAACCCGGTGCTCGAGGAGCTGCCGCCGGAGCTGCGGGTGCTGGACGACTCCAACGAGGGCTGCCTGTCCGTGCCGACGGCCTACGCCTCGCTGGCGCGCCCCGACTACGCGGTGGTGCGCGGCCAGGACGCCCAGGGCAACCCCATCAAGGTGCGCGGCACCGGGTACTTCGCCCGCTGCCTCCAGCACGAGACGGACCACCTGTACGGGTACCTGTACATCGACCGGCTCTCCAAGCGGGACCGCAAGGACGCGCTGCGCCAGATGGCGGAGGGCACCCCGCGCTACGAGGTCGTCCCCAACCAGTGACGTGCGCGCGGCCCCGCACCGGTGACCGGTGCGGGGCCGTGGCATGACCGCCGTGGGACGGACGGATGACGGCCGCGCCGGACCGGTTGACGCGCGTCGACCGCGCCGCCAGTCTCTGCGGTGTCCCTCTTCACCGCTGGAGGCCCGATGCCCGGACGTACCGCACGACTCCTGCTCGCCTTTGTCATGCTCATGGCTGTCGCGTCGGCCGGGGTGGTGGCCACGGCCGGCGCCGCGCACGCGGACGGCTGCTTCACCTGGTCGCGCACGCTCTCCGAGGGAGCGACCGGCGCCGACGTCACCCAGCTCCAGATCCGGGTCGCCGGCCACGCGGGATACGGCGGCGTCCTCGCCGTCGACGGCGACTACGGGCCGGCCACCACCGCGGCGGTCAAGCGCTTCCAGGCCGCGTACGGGCTCACCGCGGACGGGATCGCCGGGAACGCCACCTACACCAAGCTGTACGCCCTCCAGGACGACGACTGCACGCCCGTCCACTTCAGCTACGGCGAACTCAACGACTGCAACACCACCTGGGCGGGCGGGGCGGTGAGCGCCGCCACCGCCAAGTCCAACGCCCTGCGCACCATGTGGAAACTGGAGGCCATGCGGCACGCGCTCGGCGACCAGCCCCTCACCGTCACCAGCGGCTTCCGCTCGTACGCCTGCAACGAGGCGGTCGGCGGGGCGTCGGGCAGCCGTCATCTGTACGGGGACGCGGCGGACCTCGGCGCCGGCCCGCACTCCCTGTGCAGGCTCGCCCAGCAGGCCCGGTACCACGGTTTCCACGGCATCCTCGGACCGGGCTACCCCGGGCACGGCGACCACACCCACCTCGACCACCGCGCGAGCCGCTTCTGGTCCGCGTCCAGTTGCGGGATCTGACCGGCCCACGGGGCGCGGCGGTGGCCGGAGGGCCGCCGCCGCGCCCCCGCGGGACGGGTCAGAAGTCCTCGTCGAGGTCGACCGAACCCTCCACCGCCACCTGGTAGGCGGACGGGCGCCGTTCGAAGAAGTTGGTCAGCTCCTGCACCCCCTGGAGCTCCATGAACGAGAACGGGTTCTCCGAGCCGTACACCGGGGCGAAGCCCAGCCGCTGGAGCCGCTGGTCGGCGACGCACTCCAGGTAGGCGCGCATCGAGTCGGTGTTCATGCCCGGCAGGCCCTCGCCGCACAGGTCACGCGCGAACTGCAGCTCCGCCTCGACGGCCTCCGCCAGCATGTCGGTGACCTGCTGCCGGAGCGCGTCGTCGAACAGCTCCGGCTCCTCCTTGCGGACGGTGTCGACGACCTCGAAGGCGAAGCTCATGTGCATCGTCTCGTCGCGGAACACCCAGTTGGTGCCGGTCGCCAGGCCGTGCAGCAGGCCGCGCGAGCGGAACCAGTACACGTAGGCGAAGGCGCCGTAGAAGAACAGTCCCTCGATGCAGGCGGCGAAGCAGATCAGGTTCAGCAGGAAGCGGCGGCGGTCGGCCTTCGTCTCCAGCCGGTCCAGCTTCTCCACCGAGTCCATCCACTTGAAGCAGAACTCGGCCTTCTCACGGATCGAGGCGATGTTCTCCACCGCGTCGAAGGCGGCCGCCCGGTCGTCCGGGTCGGGCAGGTAGGTGTCGAGCAGCGTCAGGTAGAACTGGACGTGCACGGCCTCCTCGAAGAGCTGTCGCGACAGGTACAGCCGCGCCTCGGGGCTGTTGATGTGCTTGTAGAGCGTCAGCACCAGGTTGTTCGCCACGATCGAGTCGCCGGTGGCGAAGAACGCCACCAGCCGGCCGATCAGGTGCTGCTCTCCCGGCGTCAGCCTGGCGAGGTCGGCGACGTCGGAGTGGAGGTCTACCTCTTCCACGGTCCAGGTGTTCTTGATGGCGTCCCGGTAGCGCTCGTAGAAGTCCGGGTAGCGCATCGGGCGCAGGGTCAGCTCGAAGCCCGGGTCGAGAAGGTTCTTGGCATCGGACATCACTGGCAGGCCTCGCAGGACTCGGGGTTCTCAAGGGAGCAGGCGACCGCGTCGGGGTCGGCCGGGGCCGCCTGCGCGGGCACGGGGGTGGCGGACGCGGCGCGGGCGATCCGGGTCGCCGGGCGCGAACGCAGGTAGTACGTGGTCTTCAGGCCCTGCTTCCAGGCGTACGCGTACATCGAGGAGAGCTTGCCGATCGTCGGCGTCTCCAGGAACAGGTTCAGCGACTGCGACTGGTCCAGGAACGGCGTACGGGCCGCCGCCATGTCGATCAGGCCGCGCTGCGGGATCTCCCAGGCCGTCCGGTACAGCTCGCGCACCTCGGCCGGGATCCAGGTGAAGCCCTGCACCGAGCCGCTGGACTCGCGCAGCGCCTCACGGGTCTGCGCGTCCCACACGCCGAGCTTCTTCAGGTCGTCCACCAGGTAGGAGTTCACCTGGAGGAACTCGCCCGACAGCGTCTCGCGCTTGAAGAGGTTGGAGACCTGCGGCTCGATGCACTCGTACACGCCCGCGATCGAGGCGATGGTCGCGGTCGGCGCGATGGCCAGCAGCAGGGAGTTGCGCATGCCGGTGGCCGCGACGCGCTCACGCAGCGCCGCCCAGCGCTCCGGCCACGTCAGCTCCACGTCGTAGTGGTCCGGGTGCAGCACCCCGCGCGCGGTGCGGGTCTTCTCCCAGGCGGGCAGCGGGCCGTTGCGCTCGGCCAGGTCGCAGGACGCCTCGTACGCGGCGAGCATGATCCGCTCGGCGATCCGGGTGGACAGCGCCCGCGCCTCGGGGGAGTCGAAGGGCAGCTTCAGCCGGAAGAACACGTCCTGGAGGCCCATGGCGCCCAGGCCCACCGGCCGCCACTTGGCGTTGGACCGGCCGGCCTGCTCGGTCGGGTAGAAGTTGATGTCGACGACCCGGTCGAGGAAGGTGACGGCGGTGCGGACGGTCTCGTCGAGACGCTCCCAGTCGATGTCCCCGCCGGCCACGAACGCGCCCAGGTTGACCGAACCCAGGTTGCAGACGGCGGTCTCCCCGTCGTCGGTGACCTCCAGGATCTCCGTGCACAGGTTGGACGAGTGGACGGTGTGGCCCGGCTCGGCGGTCTGGTTGGCCGTACGGTTCGAGGCGTCCTTGAACGTCATCCAGCCGTTGCCGGTCTGGGCCAGGGTGCGCATCATCCGGCCGTACAGGTCACGGGCCGGCATGGTCTTGCGGGCCAGGCCCCTGGCCTCGGCGGCGCGGTAGGCGGCGTCGAACTCCTCGCCCCACAGGTCGACCAGCTCCGGCACGTCGGACGGCGAGAACAGCGACCACTCGGCGTCGGCGTTGACCCGGCGCATGAACTCGTCCGGGATCCAGTGCGCCAGGTTGAGGTTGTGCGTACGGCGCGCGTCCTCACCGGTGTTGTCGCGCAGCTCCAGGAACTCCTCGATGTCCGCGTGCCAGGTCTCCAGGTACACGGCCGCCGCGCCCTTGCGCCGGCCGCCCTGGTTCACCGCCGCGACGGAGGCGTCCAGCGTCTTCAGGAACGGCACGATGCCGTTGGAGTGCCCGTTGGTGCCCCGGATCAGCGAACCGCGCGCCCGGATGCGGGAGTACGACAGGCCGATGCCGCCCGCGTGCTTGGACAGCCGCGCCACCTGGTGGTAGCGGTCGTAGAGGGAGTCCAGCTCGTCCAGCGGGGAGTCCAGCAGGTAGCAGGACGACATCTGCGGGTGGCGGGTCCCGGAGTTGAACAGCGTCGGCGACGAGGGCAGGTAGTCCAGCCGGCTCATCAGCCGGTACAGCGCCGCGACCTCCTCCAGCGCGCCTACCGAGTCGTCCTCGGCCAGCCCGGCGGCGACCCGCAGCATGAAGTGCTGGGGCGTCTCGATCACCTTGCGGGTGATGGGGTGGCGCAGCAGGTAGCGGGAGTACAGCGTGCGCAGCCCGAAGTAACCGAAGCGGTCGTCGGCCGCCGGGTCGATGAGCGCGTCCAGCCGGTCCCGGTGCAGCCGGGCGAACTCGGCCGTACGGTCCGCGATCAGGCCCTCGCGGTGCCCCACGGCCACCGAGGCCGAGAAGGCCACCGCGCCCTGTCCCGCCGCCTCGTCGGCGATGGTCCGGGTCAGCAGCCGGGCCGCCAGGCGCGAGTACGCCGGGTCCTCGGCGATCAGCCCGGCCGCCGCCTCGGTGGCCAGCTCCCGCAGCTCGGCCTCGTCCGAACCGGCGTGCCGGCCGCGCAGCGCGGCGGCGGCGACCCGGCCGGGGTCGGTGTCGGGCAGGTCGGCGGTGAGGTCGGTCAGGACCCGCAGCAACACGGTCCCGGGTCCATCGTTCTCCGCGTCCCTGGCTGTGGCCGGATCTGCTGGCGCGATGGTCACGTGGGGGCTCTCCCTCGCTCGGCTCGGGGCCACCGCGCACGCGGGCAGGGGAGCGGGGCGCAGCCCTGGCACAGGGGCGCGTGCACCGCGTCCACCGGCCCACTCCGCGAGGCCCGGACGTCTTGGCACCCGGGCCGGACGGACCGGGCGCACTGCCGGCAGGTGCTCGGACTCGTGGTGCACAAAGGCGTACCAACACACCGTTGCGGGACAGTTCCGGATTCGCACCGGATTCCCCTGCGGCGACAGCGAGCATGAGCATACATGTGGGGTGCGCGCCCTGCGGCACCCCCCACATGTTGTGTCCGCCGGGATATGTCAGAGTTCCAGCGCGTAGGCGAGGAGTGTGACGTCCGGGATCGGTGTCCGGTCCCGTCCGGGGGTCCGGACCGCGTGGCGGCGGTACGGCGAAAGGCCGCCGCGCCCCCTGCCGGGGTGCGCGGCGGCCTTTCGCCGTGGCGGGTGGTGTCAGTGTGCGGCGCCCGCCGTCGCCGGGGGGAGCTCGACCTTGACGCCCGGGTCGCCCGCGTCGGCCGTGTAGTCCGAGGGGGACGTCTCGTCGATGCCGTCCGGTGCCTTGACGGCGCGCAGGACGAAGGTCAGGACGATCGTCACCAGGGCGTTGAGCAC
Organism: Streptomyces sp. NPDC050856; assembly: GCF_040653855.1. Taxonomy (NCBI): domain Bacteria; kingdom Bacillati; phylum Actinomycetota; class Actinomycetes; order Kitasatosporales; family Streptomycetaceae; genus Streptomyces; species Streptomyces sp. NPDC050856. The sequence goes on from NZ_JBFAGV010000001.1 coordinate 291,786, forward strand.
GAACGCCGTCAGACCGATGTAGCCGATCTCGCCGATGCCCGGGATCTCGGCGGACGAGCCGCCGAAGTGCTTCTGGGTCGGGCTGGCGACGCCGTACGCCGCCAGCGTGCCGTAGAGCATGCCGACCGCCCAGCCGGCCAGCAGCGCCCAGCGATGGAACCAGCGGGTGAACAGGCCGCCCACCAGCGCCGGCATGGTCTGCAGGATCCAGATGCCGCCCAGGAGCTGGAAGTTGATGGCGACCGTCTTGTCCATGGTCAGCACGAACGCCAGCGCGCCCACCTTCACCAGCAGCGACACCAGCTTGGACACCTTGGTCTCCTGCGCCGGTGTGGCGTCCGGCTTGATGAAGTCCTTGTAGATGTTGCGGGTGAAGAGGTTGGCCGCCGCGATCGACATGATGGCCGCCGGTACCAGCGCGCCGATGCCGATGGCGGCGAAGGCCACGCCCGCGAACCAGTCCGGGAACATGGTCTCGAACAACTGCGGGATGGCGAGCTGCCCGTTCTGGACCTTGATGCCGGCGGCGATCGCCATGAAGCCGAGCAGCGCCAGCAGGCCCAGCATCAGCGAGTACAGCGGCAGGATCGTGGTGTTGCGGCGGATGACGTCACGGCTGCGCGAGGAGAGCGTCGCGGTGATCGAGTGCGGGTACATGAACAGCGCGAGCGCCGAGCCCAGTGCCAGGGTCGCGTACGTCCAGTGCGCCGCCTCGCCGGGCACCAGCGCGCCGCGCGGCTTGTCGGTGGCCGGGTTGGTCTGCGCGTAGGCGTCGCCCGCCGCGCCGAAGATGGCGTCGAAGCCGCCCAGCTTGATCGGGATGTAGATGATCGCCACCGCGATCACGATGTAGATCAGCGTGTCCTTGACGAAGGCGATCATCGCCGGGGCCCGCAGTCCCGAGGAGTAGGTGTACGCGGCGAGCACGCCGAAGGCGATCAGCAGCGGCAGGTCCTTGATGAACCAGTTGGTGTCCTCGCCGCCGCCCACCCCCATCACGTCCAGCACCGCCTGGATGCCCACGAGCTGGAGGGCGATGTAGGGCATGGTGGCCAGGATGCCGGTGACGGCCACCGCCAGCGACAGGCCCTTGGAGCCGAAGCGCCCGCGCACGAAGTCCGAGGTGGTGACGTAGCCGTGCTTGTGCGAGACCGACCACAGGCGCGGCAGGAAGGTGAAGATCAGCGGGTAGACCAGGATCGTGTACGGGACGGCGAAGAAACCGGCCGCGCCCGCCGCGTAGATCGCCGCCGGGACGGCGACGAAGGTGTACGCGGTGTAGAGGTCGCCGCCCAGCAGGAACCAGGTGATCCAGGTGCCGAACGACCGGCCGCCCAGGCCCCATTCGTCGAGGCTGTGCTCGTTCTCGGCCTTGCGCCAGCGCGAGGCCAGGAAGCCCATGACCGTGACGGCCAGGAAGAAGAAGATGAAGACGGCGAGCGCGACGCCGTTCACGCCGTCCTTCATCGCGACGAACCCCCCTTGCGGGCGCGCTGGTCACGCCGCCACAGCTGGTACGCGACCATGGTCAGCACGGTGGAGATCAGCACCCAGAGCATCTGGTACCAGTAGAAGAAGGGGATGCCGATGACGACCGGCTCCACCTTCGCGTACGACCCGACCCAGAGCATCGCCACGAACGGCGCGATCAGACAGAGCGCCACCACCACCCGCGCCGGGGTGACCCATGGTTGTTTCTCCTGTGTCATACGGCGACTCCGTCCCCTCACTGATCACATGGCGTAATGCGCACGCAATCTAGGGGACCGTTCCGGCGTATGGAACCCCCGTCCGAATAACGGACGGGTCTCGGTGATGGCGCGATCCCGACCCACGAGCCCGACTCCTGCCGGTCCGTCCCTGTCCGTCCGGCCGTCTGTACGTCTGTACGTCCGTCCGGCCGGCCGGGTTCAGTCGTTGGGCCGCTTGAGCCGCGCGACGAACTTGTACCGGTCGCCCCGGTACACCGAGCGCACCCACTCGACCGGTTCGCCCCGGGCGTCCAGGGAGTGGCGGGAGAGCATCAGCATCGGCAGGCCCACGTCCGTGCCGAGCAGCCCGGCCTCGCGCGGGGTGGCCAGGGAGGTCTCGATGGTCTCCTCCGCCTCGGCCAGGTGGACGTCGTAGACCTCGGCCAGCGCCGTGTACAGCGAGGTGTACTTCACCAGTGACCGCCGCAGCGCGGGGAAGCGCTTGGCCGACAGGTGCGTGGTCTCGATGGCCATCGGCTCACCGCTGGCCAGCCGCAGCCGCTCGATGCGCAGGACCCGCCCGCCGGGGGAGATGTCGAGCAGTCCGGCGAGCGTGTCGTCGGCCGTGACGTACCCGATGTCGAGAAGCTGGGAGGCCGGCTCCAGGCCCTGCGCGCGCATGTCCTCGGTGTACGAGGTGAGCTGGAGGGCCTGGGAGACCTTCGGCTTGGCGACGAAGGTGCCCTTGCCCTGGATGCGCTCCAGCCGGCCCTCCACGACCAGTTCCTGGAGGGCCTGGCGCACGGTGGTGCGGGACGTGTCGAACTCGGCCGCGAGCGTGCGCTCCGGGGGCACCGGGGTGCCGGGCGGCATGGTCTCGGTCATGTCCAGCAGGTGCCGCTTGAGGCGGTAGTACTTGGGCACGCGCGCGGTGCGGGTGGCGCTCCCGCTCTCCGTCACCCCGGTGCCGCCGCCGTCCGTGGCCATGACCCGCCTTCCCGACTCCTGTGCTGTTGCCGTCACCGGCTCCTCCGTCCCTTGCGGCTCACATGGTGGCACGGACCGGTAACGGGTCGTCGCCCCTCCTCAGGTGTCGGTCCGATAACGGAGCCGACTGCCCTTCTTATACACCCTTGACACCCCTAAAGGTCTAGGCCAAGCTCCCGGTTACTGGTCTAAACCACTAAAGACCAGGTCCCGGTCCCACGGGCAGTACTCGAGTATGGCTTCGCGGTGTTCGCGGTGGGGGCAGGGTTTGCAGGCATCCCTGAGGAGGGTGGCGTGAAGCGCAAGCTCATCGCGGCGATAGGCGTCGCGGGCATGATGGTCGGCATAGCGGCGTGCGGCGGATCCGGCAAGGGCGGGGACTCGGCCGGCGGCGACGCCAAGGAGCTCACCGTCTGGCTGACGGTCGACGCCCAGAACAACTGGCCCGACCTGGTCAAGGCCGCCGACGACGCGCTCGTCGCGAAGCACCCGGGCGTCAGGATCAAGCACGAGTACTACGGCTGGCCCGACAAGAACGCCAAGCTCGACGCCGTCCTCGCCACCGACAAGGCGCCCGACGTGGTCGAGATGGGCAACACCGAGATGCTCGGCTACATGGTCAAGGGTGCCTTCGCCGAGGTCGACCCCAAGAAGTTCGACCAGTCCGACCAGTGGCTCGACGGCCTCAAGGAGTCCGTCACCTACGAGGGCAAGACCTACGGCGTCCCGTACTACGCCGGCGGCCGGGTGGCCACCTGGCGCAAGGACGTGGCCGCCGAGGCCGGTGTGAAGACCCCGCCGAAGACGTACGCCGAGCTGACCGCCGCCCTGGACAGGATCGAGGCGAAGCGGGGCGGCAAGTTCAGCCCCTGGTACCAGCCTTCGCCGGACTGGTACGCCGCGATGTCCTTCGTGTACGACGCGGGCGGCTCCATCGCGAAGCAGGACGGCGACCGGTGGAAGGCCAACCTGTCGTCGCCCGAGTCCCTCAAGGGGCTCAACGAGTACAAGAAGGTGCTCGACTCCTACATGAAGGCCGACAAGACCAAGGACGAGTCGGACCGTCCGGTGGTCTTCGGCCAGGGCAACGCCGCCATGATCTTCGCCGCGGCCTGGGAGGGCGCTACCGCCGCCGACCCGAAGAACGACAAGGTCGGCAAGCTCAAGGACAACCTCGAGAGCTTCGTGATGCCCGGGCCGTCCGGCAAGAACATGCCCGTCTTCCTCGGCGGCTCGGACCTGGCGGTCCCGGTGAAGTCCCAGGCCCAGGAGCTCGCCGCCGAGTGGATCAACGCCTTCACCGGCGCCAAGGGCCAGAAGGGCCTGCTCGCCAAGGGCAACCTGCCCAACAACAAGACCGACCTCGCGCCGCTGAAGAGCGACCCCAAGACGGCGGTGCCCGCCACCGCGGCCGAGTCGAGCTGGTTCGTACCCATGGCGCCGGGCTGGGGCCAGGTCGAGAAGGCGCAGACCCTCAAGACCATGCTCCAGGAGATCGGCACCGGCAAGAAGTCGGTCGCGGCCGCCGCGAAGGACGCGGACGCCGCCATCGACAAGGTCATCAACACCAAGTGACCTGACAGCGGGGCCCCTGGCTCCGAGGGCCCGGTCCACCTCCGGGGCGCCCAAGGCCGTGCCGGCGGCCGGGACGTGCTCGGGTCGCTCGTTCCTCACGACCCACCGCGCGTTCTCCCGTCCGGCACGGCCGCGCCCCCGGGCCCGCTCGCCCCGGGCGCCGGGTGACGGGGGCCCTGCCATCCGTACGAGAAGAGAGCGCGCGATGAGTGCCGCAGACACAACCGCCGCAGCCGCGACCACCGCCGAAACGCCGCCGGTCCGGCCGTCACCGGCAACGGATCCGTCCGCGCCCGGTGGCCCCGGGCGGCCGGTGCGGAAGAAGACCGCGGGGACCACCGCGGTGCCCTGGGCGCTGCTCGCGCCCTGCCTGCTCGTCCTCCTGCTGGTCCTGGGCTATCCACTGGTCCGGCTGGTCACCCTCTCCTTCCAGAAGTTCGGCCAGCCCCAGCTGTGGGGCTTCAAGGAGCCCGAGCCGGTCGGTCTTGCCAACTTCACCAAGATCCTCGGGGACACGGAGTTCTGGGCCGTCGTCGTGCGGACCGTGGTGTTCGCGGCCGGCGCGGTCGTCTTCACCATGGTCATCGGCATGCTGATCGCGCTGCTGCTCCAGCGGGTCTCCGGCTGGGTGAAGGCGCTCATCAACATCGCGCTGATCGCCAGCTGGGGCATGCCCATCATCGTCGCGACCGCGATCTTCAAGTGGCTCTTCGACGCCGACTACGGCGTGCTGAACTGGCTGCTGAGCCGGCTGCCCGGGGTCGACATGATCGGGCACAACTGGTTCGCCAGCGGTCCGCAGGGCCTGGCGGTGATCATGCTGCTGGTCGTCTGGGGAGCGGTGCCGTTCGTCGTCATCACCCTCAGTGCCGGGCTCACCCAGGTGCCCAAGGAGCTGGAGGAGGCCGCCCGGCTGGACGGCGCGGGCGCCTGGGGGGTCTTCCGCTACGTCACCCTGCCGATCCTCAAGCCCATCATCGTGATGCTCACGACGCTGTCGGTGATCTGGGACATGGGTGTGTTCCCGCAGGTCTTCGTGATGCGCAACGGCCATCCCGAGGCCGAGTTCCAGCTGCTGACCACCTACTCGTACGACAAGGCCTTCGTCGTCAACGACTACGGCGGCGGCTCGGCGATCGCGCTCGTCACCGTGATCCTGCTGCTCGGCGTCGTCGCCGTCTACATGCGCCAGATGCTCAAGATCGGAGAGGTCGAGTGAGCACCACGACCGGACGCGTCACCCGCCGTCCCCAGGGGCCGGGGAAGAGCAGGCTCGGTTGGAACCTGCTCGGCCTGCTGGTCTTCGTCACCGCGGGTTTCCCCGTCTACTGGATGCTGAACACGGCCTTCAAGCCGGCCAGGGACGCCATCGACCCGGACCCGCACTTCTTCCCCAGGACCTTCACCCTGGAGAACTTCGAGCGCGCCCTGCAGGTCTCGGACTTCTGGGGCCCGGTCGGGCGCAGCCTGGTCGTCTCGCTGGTCGTGGTCCTCATCGGCATCGTCGTCGGGATGCTGGCCGCGCTGGCCATCTCGCGGTTCGCCTTCCGCGGCCGCAAGGTCGTCATCGTCGGCATCCTCGCGGTGCAGATGGTGCCGCTGGTCGCGATGATCATCCCGGTCTTCCTGCTGCTGAACGACCTCGGCCAGTACGACAAGCTCACCGGTCTCGTCATCACCTACCTGACCTTCATCCTCCCCTTCACGGTGTGGACCCTGCGCGGCTTCATCGTCAACATCCCCCGGGAGCTGGAGGAGGCGGCGATGGTCGACGGCTGCACCCGTACCGGCGCCTTCGTCCGCGTGGTGTTCCCGCTGCTCGCCCCCGGCATGGTCGCCACCTCCGTGTACGGCTTCATCCAGGCGTGGAACGAGTACCTGTACGCGCTGATGCTGATGAGCCAGCAGAACCAGACCGCCACGGTCTGGCTCGGCAACTTCACCACCAAGCACGGCACCGAGTACGCCCCGATGATGGCCGGCGCCACCATGATGGCCGTTCCCATCGTCGTCCTCTTCCTCCTGGTCCAGCGCAAGATGGCCGCGGGTCTGACGGCCGGCGCGGTGAAGGGATAACGACACCCATGACGACGCTCGTACGTGGCACCTCCGACACCCTGACCAGGGACGCGCTGGCCGTCCTCCAGCCGGGCTTCGCCGGCACCACCGCCCCCGACTGGCTGCTGCGCCGCATCGGCGAGGGGCTCGTGTCCGTGGGCCTGTTCGGCCGCAACATCGCCACGCCCGCCCAGCTCACGGCGCTGACCACCCGGCTGCGGGCCGAGCGCGACGACGCGCTCGTGGCCATCGACGAGGAGGGCGGCGACGTCACCCGCCTGGAGGTGCGCAGCGGCTCCTCCTTCCCCGGCAACCTGGCGCTCGGCACCGTCGACGACACCGCGCTGACCCGGGCGGTGGCCCGGGAGCTGGGCGGCCGGCTCGCCGCGTGCGGCGTGGACTTCAACTGGGCGCCGTCCGCCGACGTCAACTCCGACCCGGACAATCCGGTCATCGGCGTACGGTCCTTCGGCGCGGACCCCGAGCTGGTGGCCCGCCACACCGTCGCCTACGTCGAGGGCCTCCAGGCCGCCGGGGTGGCCGCCTGCACCAAGCACTTCCCGGGGCACGGCGACACGAATGTGGACTCCCACCTGGCGATGCCCCGCGTCCCGGCGGACCCCGACACCCTGCACGCGCGTGAACTGGTGCCCTTCCGGGCGGCGATCGCCGCGGGTTCCAAGGCGGTGATGAGCGCCCACATCCTGCTCCCCGCGCTCGACCCGGACCGCCCGGCCACCCTGAGCCACCGGATCCTCACCGGTCTGCTCCGCGAGGAGCTGGGCCATCAGGGCCTGATCGTGACCGACGGCATGGAGATGCGGGCCATCGCCTCGACGTACGGCATCGAGCACGGCTCGGTCCTCGCCGTCGCGGCGGGCGCCGACGTCATCTGCGTCGGTGGCGGCCTGACCGACGAGGGGATCGTCCTGCGGCTGCGCGACGCGCTGGTGAACGCGGTACGCACCGGCGAGCTGCCCGAGGAACGGCTCGCGGACGCGGCCTCCCGGGTGCGCGAGCTGGCGTCCTGGACCCGGGCCCACCGGGCGAGGGGCACCGCCGCGGAGCCGGGCGCGCCGGCCGGGGCCGGGACCTTCCCGGCGGGGCCGGCCGGTGGCGGCGCGCCCGGCGCGGGCGTCGGCCTGGAGGCGGCGCGCCGCGCGGTCCGGGTGACCGGCCGGCGCGATCCCCTGACCGGCCCGGCGTACGTCGCCGCCTTCACTCCCGTGGCCAACATCGCCGTGGGCGACGAGACCCCCTGGGGTGTGGGTCCGGAATTGGCCCGGCTCCTGCCGGGCACCACGACCGGTACCTACACGGCCGGCGACCCGGTGGACGCCGTCCTGCGGGACGCGGGGGGCCGGCCGGTCGTCGCGGTCGTACGGGACGCCCACCGCCACGCGTGGATGGCGGAGGCGCTGGACCGGCTGCTCGCCGCCCGCCCCGGCACCGTGGTGGTGGAGATGGGCCTCGGCCAGGCCCCGCCGAAGGGCTCGCCGCACATCGCGACGTACGGGGCGGCACGGGTGTGCGGGCAGGCGGCGGCGGAGGTCATCGCCGGGGTGTGAGCGCCGCCCGGGCGCGGGTGGCGAGGGGAAGGGGGCCGGGCTCGCGATCGAGCCCGGCCCCCCTTCCCCTCGCCCCGGCTAGATGCCCTGCCAGGCCGGCTTGTTGGCGTAGGTGTGCCGGAAGTAGTCGGCGAGCTTCAGCTTGGACGCGGCGGCCTCGTCGACGACCACCGTGGCGTGCGGGTGCAGCTGGAGCGCCGAGGCGGGGACCAGGGCGGCGACCGGCCCCTCGACCGTCTGGGCCACCGCCTCCGCCTTGCCCTCGCCGGTGGCCAGCAGCACCAGGTGGCGGGCCTCCAGGATGGTGCCGATGCCCTGGGTGATGACGTGGTGGGGAACCTGGTCGATGTCACCGTCGAAGAAGCGGGCGTTGTCGACCCGGGTCTGCTGGGTGAGCGTCTTGATCCGGGTGCGCGAGGCGAGTGAGGAGCACGGCTCGTTGAAGCCGATGTGCCCGTCGGTGCCGATGCCGAGGATCTGGAGGTCCACGCCGCCGGCGTCGGCCAGCGCCTGGTCGTACGCCTCGCACGCCGCCTGGACGTCCTCGGCGGAACCGTCGGGCCCCATGAACGCGTCGGGGCTCAGCCCGAGCGGTTCGACCACCTGGCGCAGCACGGTGGAGCGGTACGACTCGGGGTGCCCGGCGGGCAGCCCGACGTACTCGTCCAGCTGGGCGATCCGGGCATGCGAGACGTCCACCTCGCCGGCGCGTGCCTTGGCGGTCAGGGCGTCGTAGACGGGCAGCGGGGTCGAGCCGGTGGCCACCCCGAGCAGTGCGTCCGGCTTGCGGCGCAGCAGCCGGGCGATGCCCTCGGCGATCAGCTCGCCGCCTGCCTTGGCGTCGGGGACGATGACAACTTCCACGCTGGGCCTGCCGATCTGGAGAGTGGTCCGGGGGATACTCAGTGGTCATGTGGTATAGACCAATCTAGCAGAACGGGGCCCCGCGCGGACGGGTCGCGCCGGGGCCCGGCTGGTCGGACGACACCGCTCGGCGGGCCCGCCGGGCAGGCGCCGCCGGCCGGCCGCGGGGGCGGTTCCCGGCCCCACGTCCGCCCGGCGCCACCGGCGTCCGGGTACCCCTGGGGGCCGGGTACCCACGGGAGGCGGGGTCGTGCCCCACGGGCTGGTTGCGCCCGCGCCGGGTGGGCCGGTGCGCCACGGCCCCCGTACCGGAGGCCCCCGGTCGCGGGCTGGGAGGCGTCCGCGGCGGTCCGTCCGGCCGGCGGGGGCGGCCCCGGGGGGTTCCGGCTCGGTCCCGCCGCGCCGGATCCTGGCCCATGGGGCGCGGTGCCCCTCGCCCGCGGCGGGGCCCCGGGGCGCCTGGTCCCGGCAGGGAGGGACGGCCGGCGAAGGCGCGGGGCGCCTGGTCCCGGCAGGGACGGCCGGCGAAGGCGGGGGGCGGCGGTGCGCGGGCCGCTCAGGGGCGGAGAAACACCCGCGGGCCGCGGCGCCGCGACGGGACCCTCAACCCGTCCGGCACCGCAGCCCGGAGTTGCTCGGCCTCGGGGTGCCCCGCCCCTGCTGAGGGGAAGGGCGTGCGGTCCCCGCGGCCCTGTGGGGGTCCCGGCGCAGTCAGGGCAGAGAGCGCCGTTACCCCGGTCCACCCTCCTGTGCGGGGAGGGCGGAGGTTCGTTGTGTACCGTCTCACGCATTCTGGACTAGACCAATCGGGTCTGTCCATCCATATGCAGAGCCTATTTGCGGCCCCATCCTCCACCACGAACCGGCAGAACGCCAGCGGCATCCGCCCAGGTACGCTCGCACACGTGCCCTCCATGAACGACCTCGTACGCCAGCACACCGCCCTGAGCGAGTCCGACCTCGAATGGCTGCACCTGCTGGTCTCGGAGTGGCAGCTGCTCTCCGACCTCTCCTTCGCCGATCTGGTGCTCTGGGTGCCCACCCGCGACGGGAGCCGGTACGTCTCGGTCGCCCAGATGCGGCCCAACACCGGCCCCACCTCGTACCAGGACGACATGGTCGGCCACCTGGTGCCGCGCGGCCGGCGTCCGCTGCTCGACGCCGCGCTCGACGAGGGGCGCATCGTGCGCGAGGGCGACCCGGAGTGGCGCGAGGAGGTCCCGGTCCGGGTGGAGTCCATCCCCGTGCGCAGGGAGGGCCGGGTGCTGGGCGTGATCGCCCGCAACACCAACCTGCTGACGGTGCGCACGCCGAGCCGGCTGGAGCTGACCTACCTCCAGTCGGCCTCCGACCTGGCCCAGATGATCGCCGCCGGAACGTTTCCCTTTCCCGGGCAGCAGGTCGACATGGACGCCTCGCCGCGCGCCGGTGACGGGCTGATCCGGCTGGACGCCGAGGGCGTCGTCCAGTACGCCTCGCCCAACGCCCTGTCCGCGTACCACCGCCTCGGTCTCTCCGCCGACCTGGTCGGCCAGCACCTGGGGCAGATCACCGCCGAACTGGCCCCCTCGCGCGGCCCGGTGGACGAGGCCATGGTCAAGCTGGCCAGCGGATACGCGCCGCGCGAGACGGAGGTGGAGAGCAGTGGCGGCGTCATCCAGCTGCGGGCCATTCCGCTCAAGCCCAAGGGGACGCGCATCGGTTCGCTGGTCCTGCTCCGTGACGTCACCGAACTGCGGCGCCGTGAGCGGGAATTGATCACCAAGGACGCCACCATCCGGGAGATCCACCACCGGGTGAAGAACAACCTCCAGACGGTGGCCGCGCTGCTGCGGCTGCAGGCCCGCCGGATGGACTCCGACCAGGGCCGGGAGGCGCTGGACGAGGCGGTGCGGCGCGTCGGCTCCATCGCGATCGTGCACGAGACGCTCTCCCAGAACCTGGACGAGCGCGTGGAGTTCGACGAGATCGCCGACCGGGTGATCTCCATGGTGGCCGAGATCTCGCCCGGCAAGGTGGCCTGCCGCCGCAACGGCCGCTTCGGGGTGCTCGACGCCGAGGTCGCCACCCCGCTGTCGATGGTCCTCACCGAGATCCTGCAGAACGCCCTGGAGCACGCCTTCGCCCCCGGCGCGCACGGCACCGTCGAGGTCTCCGCCGTCCGGGGCGGCACCCGCGCCGACGCCCGGTTGCTGATCACCGTTCAGGACGACGGCCGCGGCCTGCCCGAGGGGTTCGACCCGCAGCGTGCCGGGAATCTGGGTCTGCAGATCGTCAGGACCCTGGTGGAGGGGGAGTTGGGCGGCACCTTCGACATGCGGCCCGCCCCGGCGGGCGGCACGCGGGTGGTGCTCGACATCCCCGTACAGCCGCAGAAGTGACGGCCGGCCGGTCGCCCGGGGGCCGGTCCGCCGCCGCCCGGCCCCGGCCCCGGCTCGGCGGTCCGGTCCGGGACCGGGGCGTCCGCGCGCAGCAGCGAGCCCCGGACCGCGACTGCGGTCCGGGGCTCGAACGCTTTGGGTTACTGCTGCGCGCTGCGGCTCGGGAGACGGGTCATTGCGTACACGCTGTACGCGCCGCCTGGCTCAGGCTCGTAGCGGTGGCGTCGTTCAGGCGCTGGCGTTGCGCGCCCGGTTGCGGGCGGCGCGGCGCTTCATCGCGCGACGCTCGTCCTCGCTGAGGCCACCCCAGACGCCGGAGTCCTGGCCGGACTCGAGCGCCCACTGCAGGCACTGCTCCATGACGGGGCAGCGACGGCAGACAGCCTTGGCTTCCTCGATCTGCAGCAGCGCAGGACCGGTGTTGCCGATGGGGAAGAACAGCTCGGGGTCTTCCTCACGACAAACGGCGTTGTGACGCCAGTCCATGGCTGCTACCTCTCCTTGGTGTTGCATGCAAGTTGCTTGTGAATGTGAACGCTTTCACGAATCCCTCAACAAGTGAAGGGCCGAACGCCAGATGAACTGGTGTGGTCCTGGATTTGAGGAGGGGTTCTGGCTTTCCCTGGAGGCCGGTTCTGCGGGCCGTCCCGATCGCCATGTAGAGATTCGCAAACCTCGGCGGCGGATACAACCCCTTCCGGAAAGTTTTTTTTGATTCCTCGGTGTCGGCTAGGTCACAGCCGTACTTCTATGGGGTGGACCCTGGCCCATACGTTCGAGATAAAGGACTTAGGGCCCTTCCACTCACACAATCACACGCAGTGCACGGCGAACGCCTGTGAACGCCACGCTTGTGCGCAGACCGAGGTGGTCTCCGTCCATCTGGAACGGGAGCGGAACCTTGGAATGCAAGGTGAAGTCGGTCAGGTCGTGCAAGGAGAGCGCGTGCCTGCCCCGCGGCCCCCGCTCCGGGCTGGACGTGAGCAATTGGGTGGCGTACCGGGCCACCGAGGCGGCCGACAGGCGGCTGAGCGCGAGCACGTCCAGGGCCGTGTCGAAGGAGGCGTCCGGGGACGCGTACACCGGGCGACTGCCCAGGTAGGTCCAGGGGGCGGTATTGCAGATCACGGAGAGTACGAGGTCGTGCACGGCGTCCTGACCGGGCCGCTCCAGGGTGATCGTGCCGTGCCGGCGGTGCGGCTCGTCCAGTAGCTGGCGCACCACCTGGCGGATGTAGAGGGCGTGCGTCGATCTCCGTCCGCGCTCGCGCTGCTGTTCGACCCGGCCCACCACCCCCGCGTCGAACCCGAACCCGGCGCAGAAGGTGAACCAGCGCGCGGGCACCGATTCGTCCTCGGTGCCGGGCACCCCGGCCGCCAGGCCCAGGCCCACCGTCCGCCCGCGGTCCTCCCGCAGCGCGTCCAGCAGCACCCCGGTCGCCTCGACGGCGTCGTTGGGCAGGCCCAGCGCGCGGGCGAAGACATTGGTCGAGCCGCCCGGCACGACCGCCAGGCGCGGCAGCCGGTCGGGGTCGGGGCCGTGGTGCAGCAGGCCGTTGACGATCTCGTTGACGGTGCCGTCGCCGCCCAGGGAGACGACCACGTCGATGTCGTCGGACTCGGCGGCCCGGCGGCCCAGGTCGCGGGCGTGCCCCCGGTACTCGGTGGTCACGGCCTCCAGCTTCACCTCGCTGGCGAGCGCGTGGATCAGTACGTCACGCGTGCGGGCACTGGTGGTGGTGGCTGCCGGGTTGACCACGAGGAGTGCGCGCATGTGCGCCAGGTTACCTACCGCGCGGTACCGGCCCCAGGGGGGTCGCGCCCCGGTCCGGCCCGCCGGCGCCGGCGGCGGCTACCCTGCAGGGGTGAGCAGTACCGAACGCCGCACCCCCGAGACCCCCGCCCCCGCCCCGCGCCCCGCCCGGGTGACGGCCGCCGCGGCCGTCACCGGAGCGGAGGCGCTGGCGCTGTTCGCCGGAGGTCTGTACCTGCTCGTGACCGGCCTCATGGGCCGTCCCGACGACCTCACCCAGGCGCTGACCGGCGGCGTGACGCTCGTCGCGCTGGGCCTGATCCCGCTGCTGGCCGCGCGCGGACTGCTGCTGTGCCGAAGCTGGAGCCGGGGCCCGGCGATCATCACTCAGCTGATGGCCCTGCCGGTGGCGTGGACACTGCTGCGGGCCGCCGGCGCGGCTATCCCGGCCGGGATCGCGCTGGCGGCGGCCGCGGTGACCGGCCTGGTGCTGCTGGTGCACCCGGGGACCACCCGGGCCCTGGGCATCCGCGCCCGCGGCTGAACCGCCGGGCCGCGCCCCGCCGGGCCCCGGCCCGCCCGCCGCTACTCCTCCACGAGCAGCTTCTCGCGGAGCTGGGCCAGCGTGCGGGCCAGCAGGCGCGAGACGTGCATCTGGGAGATGCCCACCTCCTGGGCGATCTGCGACTGGGTCATGTTGCCGAAGAACCGCAGCAGCAGGATCCGCTTCTCGCGCGGCGGCAGGTCCTCCAGCAGCGGCTTGAGCGACTCGCGGTACTCGACGCCCTCCAGCGCCTCGTCCTCCGCGCCCAGGGTGTCCGCCACCGCCGGGGACTCGTCGTCGGTGTCGGGCACGTCCAGCGAGAGCGTCGAGTACGCGTTGGCGGACTCCAGGCCCTCCAGGACCTCCTCCTCCGAGATGCCGAGACGCTCGGCCAGCTCGTGCACGGTCGGGGAGCGGCCGTGCTGCTGGGACAGCTCCGCCGTGGCGGTGGTCAGCGACAGGCGCAGCTCCTGGAGGCGGCGCGGCACGCGCACCGCCCAGCCCTTGTCCCGGAAGTGCCGCTTGATCTCCCCGACCACCGTGGGGGTCGCGTACGTCGAGAACTCGACGCCCCGTTCCGGGTCGAACCGGTCCACCGACTTGATCAGGCCGATGGTGGCGACCTGGGTCAGGTCGTCCAACGGCTCTCCCCGGTTGCGGAAGCGCCGCGCGAGGTGCTCGACGAGCGGCAGGTGCATCCGCACGAGCTGGTTGCGCAGCTCGGCCCGCTCGGGCGAACCGTCCGGCAGCTCGCGCAGCGCGATGAACATCGCCCTGGCCCCGCTGCGGTCCTGCGGGTCGTGCCTGTGGTGGCGCTGGTGCTGGTCGTGGTCGTTGGGCCGGGCCTGCTGCCGGGTCTGCTCCTGCTGGTCGTGTTCGCTCATCCGGTCCGCCCGCTCTGCCTGCGCCTGCTCCGGCGCGTCCAAAAGACCGTCCACCGGATGCGGTCGCGCCTGCTGCTCCGGGATTCCCCCCGCCGCGCTCACTCCCCGCGGGCCGCGCTCCTCGTTCCGCACGGGACCGTCCCCATTCCTCACGCCGGCCCGGGACCCGCGCCGCGCTGTTTGTACAGGCTGATAGAGACCGTCCGGTCGTCGGCGACGGACGAGTCGACCTTGCCCGCCAGCGCGGACAGCACCGTCCAGGCGAACGTGTCGCGCTCGGGGGCGCGGCCGTCGGTCGTGGGTGCCGAGACGGTCACGTCCAGGGCGTCGTCCACCAGACGGAAGACGCAGCTCAGCACGGAGCCGGGCACGGCCTGCTGGAGCAGGATCGCGCACGCCTCGTCGACCGCGATGCGCAGGTCCTCGATCTCGTCGAGGGTGAAGTCCAAACGCGCCGCCAGGCCGGCGGTGGCCGTACGCAGTACGGACAGATAGGCACCCGCAGCGGGCAGCCGGACTTCCACGAAGTCCTCGGTCCCGGGCTCGCCTGCGATCTGGGACACCCTCACCTCCAAGGTGGCACAAGCTCAATCGGGGCCCGGGGAAGGCGGAATCTCCCCGGAGCCATGGCGGACACGCAGGTGTGCGTAGTCCGCCGTGACGCTATCGCGATCCATGGTGCCGTGTCGCCGGGACCCCCGGTCCGACGGCTGTCACTCATGGTAAGCATATGAGTACGCACAGTGGCTAGGGGTTTGCGGTGCCCAATCGCGAGAATCCAGGGGAGGGTTGACGTACCCAACCCTCAGACGATCGAACCGTCGACGAAGCACCAGCGCCAGTCCTCGTCCGGCTCGAAGCTGCGCATCACCGGGTGGCCGGTGTCCCGGAAGTGGCGTGAGGCGTGCCGGCCCGGAGAGGAGTCGCAGCAGCCGACGTGCCCGCAGGCCAGGCAGAGCCGCAGGTGGACGGGGTGCGTCCGGTCGGCCAGGCACTCCGGGCAGGTGCCCGTCAGCGGGGCGGGCTCGGGGCGCGGCAATTCGGCAACGTGGCGGCACTCGCTCATGATGACCACGGTACGACGGACCGGGGACGGGCGGGAGCGGGGAGATGATGGAAGCGACTCCACTGGTGGCGCTGATCGCGGTGAGCGCCGTGATCGCGGGAGCGGCCCGCCGGACCCCGGTGCCGGCGCCGCTGTTGCTGGTGGCGGCCGGACTGGCCGCCTCCTACCTGCCCGGGGTGCCCGACTACACCCTGGACCCGCACATCGTGCTGCCCCTGGTGCTGCCCCCGCTCCTGCACACGGCCGCGCTGGACTCCTCGTACCTCGACCTGCGGGCCCACCTGCGGCCGGTCGCGCTGCTGTCGGTCGGATACGTGCTCTTCGCCACCGTCGCCGTCGGCTGGCTGGCGCACCTGCTGGTGCCGGACCTGCCGCTGACCGCCGCGCTGGTGCTGGGCGCGGTGATCGCGCCACCGGACGCGGTGGCCGCCACGGCCATCGCCCGCCGGCTGCGGCTGCCCGGCCGGATCACCACCATCCTGCAGGGCGAGTCCCTGGTGAACGACGCCACCGCGATCACCGCCTACAAGGTGGCCCTGGCCGCGGCCGTGGGCGCCGGGGTCGGCTGGGCCGGCGGCATCGGGCAGTTCGCCCTGGCGGCCGTCGGCGGGGTCGGGGTGGGGCTGGTGCTGATGGTGCCGATCCACTGGCTGCGCCGGCGGCTGCGCGAACCGCTGCTGCTGAACACCCTGTCCCTGCTCATCCCGTTCGTCGCCTACGCGCTGGCCGAGCGGGTGCACGCCTCCGGGGTGCTCGCGGTCGTCGTGGTCGCCCTCTACCTGGGGCACCGCTCCTGGCAGGTGGACTTCGCCACCCGCCTCCAGGAGGCGGCCGTGTGGAAGATGGTCGCCTTCATCCTGGAGACGTCGGTCTTCGCCCTGATCGGGCTCCAGCTGCCCTACGTGGTGCGGGGCCTGGGCCCGTACGGCATCGGGGAGGCCGTCTGGTACGCGGTGGCGGTCTTCGCGGCGGTCGTTCTCGTGCGGTTCGTGTGGGTCTTCCCGGCCACCTATCTGCCCCGCCTGCTCTCGTCCCGTGTCCGCGAACGCGAGCCGGACACCACCTGGAAGGCACCGGTGATCGTCGGCTGGGCCGGGATGCGCGGTGTGGTCTCGCTGGCGATCGCCTTCACCATCCCGGTGGCCACCGGCGGTGAACCGTTCCCCGCCCGCAACCTCGTCCTGTTCCTCACCTTCACCACGGTCATCGGCACCCTGGTGGTGCAGGGCCTCACCCTGCCGGCGCTGATCCGGGCGCTGCGGCTGCCCGGGCGCGACGCGCGGGCCGAGACCCTGGCCGAGGCCCAGGCGCAGAACGAGGCGTCACGGGCCGCCGAGGAGCGGCTGGCGGCACTTCTGGCGGACGAGCGCAACGCCCTGCCCGAGCCGCTCGCCGACCGGCTGCGCACGGTACTGGAGCGGCGGCGCAACGCCGTGTGGGAGCGGCTGGGCGCGGTCAGCGCGACCACCGGGGAATCGGCGGACGACACCTACCGGCGCCTGGCCCGCGAGGTCATCGACGCCGAGCGGGAGGTGTTCGCGCGGCTGCGCGACGAGCGGCGCATCGACGACGAGATGCTGCGGACGCTGCTGCGCCGGCTGGACCTGGAGGAGGCGGCCGCCTACCGGGAGACGGCGTCGGACGGCTGACCCGTGACCACCGCCGCGACGGTGGTGCCGGGCGGGAAGGCGCCCTCCTCGGTGAGACGGAACAGTCCGTAGAGCAATTTGGCGACATATATGCGCTCGATGGCGAGTCCATGCCGCGCCTCGAAGTCGTCGGCGAAGGCGTCGAGCGCCGCGGAGGTACGGGCGTAGCCGCCGAAGTGGAACCGTTCGTCCAGGCTCCAGTCGCCCGCCGGGCCGCCGAACGCCGCCTCCTGGAGGGCGCGTATCTCCCCGCCCAGGAAGCCGCCCCTGAGCACCGGTACGCCCAGCGCCCGCTGCCCCGCGGCCAGCCCGGCGGCGAGCCCGGCGAGCGTGCCGCCGGTACCGCAGGCCACCGCGGCCACGTCCGCCGCCCCCCGCAGCTCCCGTCCCAGGCCGGCGCAGCCCCGCACGGCGAGCTCGTTGCTGCCCCCCTCGGGCACGACGAAGCTGCCGTCCGGGGCGTCGCGCAGGATGGCCGCCAGCACGTCCGGGTCGCTCTTGGCGCGGTAGGTCGCCCGGTCCACGAACAGCAGCCGCATCCCGTCCGCGGCACACCGCGCCAGGGACGGGTTCAGCGGACGGTCCGCCAGCTCCTGGCCGCGGACGACGCCGGTCGTGGTGAAGCCCAGCAGGCGGCCGGCGGCGGCCGTGGCCCGCAGATGGTTGGAGTAGGCGCCGCCGAAGGTCAGGACCGGGCGGCCGGCCGCCGCGGCCAGGTTGGGGGCGAGCTTGCGCCACTTGTTGCCGGGCAGGTCCGGGTGGATCAGGTCGTCGCGCTTGAGCAGCAGCCGTACGCCGTGCCGGGCGAACCGCTCGTCCGCGACCGGCAGCAGCGGGGAGGGCAGCAGCGGCCGGAGGCGGGACAGGTCGAGCGGGTTCACCCGGCCATTGTCCCCGCTGGGTCACTTCAGCCGGTCGGCGACCCGGGTCCGCATCGACGCCATGGTGAAGCCGCGGGGGTCGATCTTGCCCGGCTGCCACTCCTTGTGGCCGATGACCGAGCGGGCCGTCCAGCCGTGGCGGCGGCAGACGGCGGCCGCGGCTCTGGCGATGGCGTCCAGCTGGGCCTCGGGCCACGGGTCCTCGCCGTCGCCGAGGTTCTCGCACTCGAAGCCGTAGAAGTGCCGGTTGCCGTCGGTGTTCGACTCGTTGTCCGGAGGCAGGCCCTTTTCGGCGATCACGGCGCGCAGCACCTCGTCGTCGCCGGCCCCGGCGTGGTTGGCGCGGCCGTGACCGACCAGGTGGACCCGGCCGTCCTTGGTGATCACACCGTGGCAGAGCGGCCCGGGCAGGGTGGGATGACCGTCCCGGCAGATGCGGACCGTCTTCTCGGCCCCCTTGGTGACGGTGTGGTGGATCATCACCCCGTGGACGGGCCCCCAGGGGCCCTTGTGGTTGCGGTTGTGCGTGCGCCAGTCGCCTACCTCGACGACGGTGAGGCCTTCGTCGCGCAGCGCGTCCAGAAAGCTGTTCGCGGACATGGGTGGGGCCATGACCGCCTCCTTCGTGCTAGAGCGGGTGCGGCGGAGGGTGGTGAGCGGTTCGGCTCGTGCCGCGTCCTCCTGTACGTACAGGGCGGGCGCGCTGTTCGGATTGGGCGAGCGAGCCGATCCGGACAGGCCACCACCGACACGCCAGGCCCCGCCGGACCGGGCCGAAACGCCGTGTCCTGCCCCACCCGGCCATGATCCAGTCCCACTCATTTGTGTGATGGTGTCGTCACATCGTGTGGTGAAAGGCTCTCTCTCGCAGCTCAGCCCATGATCGAGAGGGACCTTCATGTCCGTTGGTTCGGTTGGTTCGGTTGGTGACGAGATCGGCTCGGAGCAGGTGCCGCCGCAGCAGAGTCTCGGCACGGCCGCGGCCCGCAACCTGGCGACCACCACCAAGTCCGTGCCGCAGATGCAGGAGATCACCTCGCGGTGGCTGTTGCGGATGCTGCCATGGGTGCAGGTGCAGGGCGGTACGTACCGGGTGAACCGGCGGCTGAGCTACGCCGTCGGCGACGGGCGGCTGACGTTCGTGCAGACCGGCGAGCAGGTCGACGTCGTCCCCGGCGAGCTGACCGAGTTGCCCGCGCTGCGGGGGTACGACGACGAGGAGGCGCTGGCCGAACTGGCGGGCCGGTGCCGGCAGCAGACGTACGAGGCGGGCCAGATCATCGCGGTCGCCGGGGAGCAGGCCGACCGGGTCCACCTGCTGGCGCACGGCAAGGTCGAGCAGGTCGGGACCGGCCCCTACGGCGACGAGGCGGTCCTCGGCGTCCTGGCCGACGGCGCCTACTTCGGCGACCGGGCCCTGATCGAACCGGACGCCACCTGGGACTGCACCGCGCGCGCCGCCACCGCCTGTGTCGTCCTGGAGCTGTCCCGCAGCGATGTGCTCAACCTGGCGGAGCGGGCCGGCTCGCTCGCCGAGCAGCTCGCGCGCATGGCCTCGGTGCCGCACCAGCGCACCAACAAGTACGGCGAGAAGGCGATCGACCTGTCCGCCGGCCATGTCGGCGAGGCGCGCGTCCCGCACACCTACGTCGACTACGAGCCCCTGCCGCGTGAATACGAGCTGAGCGTCGCGCAGACCGTGCTGAAGGTCCACAGCCGCGTCGCCGACCTCTACAACCAGCCGATGAACCAGACCGAGCAGCAGCTCCGGCTCACGGTCGAGGCGCTGCGCGAGCGCCAGGAGTACGAGCTGATCAACAACCGGGAGTTCGGGCTGCTGTCCAACTGCGACTACGGGCAGCGGATCCAGCCCAGCGACGGGGTGCCCAGCCCCGACGACCTGGACGAGCTGCTCTCGCGCCGGCGCGGCAACAAGCTCTTCCTGGCCCATCCCCGCGCCATCGCCGCCTTCGGCCGCGAGTGCAACCGGCGCGGACTGGTCCCGGACATGGTGGAGGTGGCCGGCCACCAGATCCCGGCCTGGCGCGGAGTGCCGATCTTCCCGTGCAACAAGATCCCGGTCTCCGACGCCCGCACCACCTCGATCATCTGCATGCGTACCGGCGAGGCGGACCAGGGCGTCATCGGCCTCCACCAGACCGGTATCCCCGACGAGATCGAGCCGAGTCTGTCGGTCCGGTTCATGGGCATCAACGAGCAGGCGATCATCTCCTACCTGGTGACCGCCTACTACTCGGCGGCGGTCCTGGTGCCGGACGCGCTCGGTGTGCTGGAGAACGTGGAAATCAGCCGCTGGCGGTGACCGCCCGTGACGGGCGGGAGCGCCCGGCCGCGCCGGGCGCCGCGTCCCCACCCGTCCCCCTCCTGCTGGGAAGGAAGAGACTGTGACCATGATCAGCACGGGCGCCGCGACGGAGGGCCAGGGCGCCGCGGCCCTCCTGGACCGGACCCGTACCGTCGTCGATCCCCAACTGCGCGCCACCGTGGAGTCCCTGCCCGGCACCCTGCGGCGGGTGGCGATGTACCACTTCGGCTGGGAGCGGGCCGACGGCACTCCGGCCACCGGGCAGGCCGGCAAGGCGATCCGGCCCGCCCTGGTGCTGGCCGCGGCGCGGGCACTGGGCGGTGAGCCGCGCACCGCCGTACGGGCCGCCGCCGCCGTGGAGCTCGCGCACAACTTCACCCTGCTGCACGACGACATCGTGGACGAGGACGCCACCCGGCGCAGCAGGCCCACCGCGTGGAGCGTCTTCGGCATACCCGACGCGCTGATCGCCGGGGACGCCATGCTGGCCCTCGCGCTGCGGCTGCTCGCCGAGGACCGCCATCCGGCGTCCGCCGCCGCCTCGGCCCGGCTGGCCACCTGCGTGATCGAGCTGTGCGCCGGCCAGCAGGCCGACTGCGCCTTCGAGACGCGCGGGCCGCACGAGGTGTCGCTGGAGGAGTGCCTCACCATGGCGACGGCCAAGACCGGGGCGCTGCTGGGCTGCGCCTGTGCCCTCGGCGCGCTGTACGCCGGGGCCGGCGAGGCGGAGGTGGCGGCGATGGACGCGTTCGGCCGCGAGGCGGGCCTGGCGTTCCAGTTGATCGACGACCTGATCGGGATCTGGGGCGACCCCGAGCGCACCGGCAAGCCCGCCGGCGCGGATCTGGCCGCCCGCAAGAAGTCGCTGCCCGTGGTCGCCGCGCTCGCCTCCGGTACGCCCGCCGGCGCGGAGCTCGCCGCGCTGTACGGGCGGCCGGTCCTGGGCGGTGGTGACGTGCGGCGCGCGGCCGACGCCGTGGAGCGGGCGGGCGGTCGGGACTGGGCGCAGGCCCAGGCGGCCGACCGGATGTCCCGCGCGGTGCACCAGCTCTCCCGGGCGGTGCCCGACCTGGCGGCCGCCGGCGATCTGCTGGCCCTCGCCGAGTTCGTGACCCGGCGCACCCGCTGATCCACGGACGGGCCCGCCCGGTGGCCGCGGGTGCCCCCCGGGTGGGCCGTCCGGTGGTCGCGGGTGCCGTGGGGCGGACCCGATCCGTGCCCGGGTGCGCGCCCGGCCACTCCGCGCCGGTGCGCGCCGTCACCGGCGGTCTCCCGGTAACGCCACGGGGCTCCGGAAGCACCACCACCGCGAACTGTCCGGTTCGCCCGAATCGCCATATCCTGGGGGCATGGGCAGCGAAGGACACCGGACCGTCCGCCGCCCGCAGGAAGCGGGGCAGGGACCCGCACCCGAGCCCGAGTGCCCCTCCTGCGGACAGCCGGTCGGCACGGCCATCAAACGACGCAAGATCCTCGGCGCCTGGGTTCCCGTCTGGCGCCCCCGCCCCTGCCACAACCCCGAGTGCGCGCGGTACCAGCGGGAGAGTTCCGCGGACGAGCCGGGCAAGAGCGGAGAGACCGGCTGAAAGCCCGGCTCCCTTTCCCGGTCCGGAGGTGACCGGCCGCACACCGCGGCCGGTCGTACCGCTACAGTCCGCGCCATGTCATCGGAGTCGACGGAAATCTGGACCGGCTGGTACCGGGACCGCCGGGGCGCGGAAGCGGTCACCCTCACGGCGGACGGGCGGGGCGTCGCCACCCGGGTCAGGGGCGTCCGGTACGCGGGGCCGGGTCTCGCCGCTCTGCGCGCGGATCAGGAGAACGGCGGCCTGCCGCTGGCCGGTTGTGTGCTGGAGTGGGACCTGCCACTGCCGGTCGCCCTCGACGGCACGGTCCAGAAGGGCACACTGAGCTGCCTGCTGACGCTGGGCGAGGCCCTGCCCGACGGCTCACCCGAGCGCGTCGACCTGCAGCTGACCCTGCACTGCGGCGGAGCGGCGTACGAGTCGGGCCTGGCCGGCGGCGACTTCGACCTGGCCCTGGAGCGGCTGTTGCGCCAGCTGCCGCCCGGAGCGCGGTTCGCCCGCACGCTGCTCCAGGCCGCCTGACCGCCTCGGGCGAGCCGCTCCGCCGGCTCGGGCGAGCCGCCGCCCGAACCACCGCCGGCGAGGTCCCCGACGGTCCGCGAGCCGCCTGAACGCCGTCGGCGGCCCGGGCGCCCCGTGTGGGGCGGGGCGCCCGGACCGCCGGGTGTTCTCCCGTGCCGGCTAGGACACCTTGGCGGCCTTGGCGGCCTTGGCGACGGCCGCCGTCAGGCCATACCGCCACAGGGAGTCGACCCGGGAGCGCTCCTGGCTGTTGGGGACGGCGTTCTGGCAGGACGGGCCGGGTCCGCCACCGGACATCAGCTCGCTGCACGGCCCGGAGTAGTGGTCGGGCAGCCCGAGCACGTGCCCGGTCTCGTGGGCGGTGACCCGGGTGGAGTTGTAGGTCTGGTTCTGCCGGTAGTCGAGGAAGATGTAGCCCCGGCCGTGCCCGTCGGTGGAGGCGTACGAGCCCCGCGAGTCGTTGCCCTCGTAGTACCGGAAGTCCGGGCTCGCGCCCTCCTGGAGCTTCACGTTGGTGACGGAGCTGTTCCAGATCTGGGTGGAGCGGGCTATCTGGGTGCGGAAGCTCGGGGCGTTCGCCGCCGAGTAGACCACGGTGACGGCCTGGGCGCCGGGGTTGGCGGCACGCTTCTCGGCGACCGACTCCATGACGGCCTGGAAGAACGCCTTGTTCGCCCTGGCCTCCTCGGAGGACCCGGCGTACCCGGCGTACGAGCCGGACACGGCGGGTGCGGCCTGCCCGGTGGGGGCCGGGGCGGCGGTCGCGGTGGTCGCGGGCACGGCTGCCAGAGCGGCGGCAACGCTCAGGGCAGCGGCCAGCACGGCCTTGGGGTGTCGCATGGGGGGCTCCTACTCGTCCTGAACGGCTGGGTGGTTCCGTTCGGTTGGGGAGAGTGTCGGGGGAGCCGGCGCCCGCGGGGATGATGTCAACGGGCGATAACGCCGACGCATCACACCCCAACTCCCCGAAAGTGTCTGGTGTGACGCGCGTTGCGCGGCCTACTCTCGGCCCATGGAGCTGGAGGTGAGACATCTGCGGGTGCTGTGCGCCATCGCCGACACGGGCAGCCTGCACAAGGCCGCGCGGCAACTCGGCACCAGCCAGCCGTCCTTGACGACCCAGCTGCGGCGCATCGAGAACGCCCTGGGCGCCCAGCTCTTCGCACGGGAGCGCAGCGGCTGCCGGCCCACCCCGCTGGGCCGTGCCGTGCTCAGCCGCGCCCGGCCCCTGGTGGCCCAGATGGCCCAGCTCGTCACCGAGACCCGGGCGGCCGCCGGGCACGCCGACGGCACGCGGCTGCGGGTCGGCTCGACCGCCAGCCGCGCCCTGGCGGGCTGGCTGCGCCGGCTGCGCCAGCGGCTGCCGGGCACCGACATCCCGCTGCACATGGACGTCTCGGCCAACGCCCTGCTGCGGGCGCTCGCCGCCGGGCAGCTCGACGTCGCGTTCGTCCACGAGGTGGAGGGCAGCCCGCTGCGCGTCCCGGACGGGCTGGAGCGACGGGTGCTGGTCGAGCGGGAGCCCCAGTTCGTCTCCCTGTCCCTGGACCACCCGGCCGCCGCCGCGCCCGTCGTGGACCTGGCGGACCTGGCCGGTGACCGGTGGATGGTCGACCCGACGGTGGACGGCGAGTGGGACGGGCTGCGCCGGGTGCTGGCCGCCGCCGGCATCGACCCGCCCGTCCTGCACGGGGACTACCACACGGCGGCGTCCCTCATCGTGGCCGGCGAGGCGGTCGCCCCCTGCCAGCCGACCTCCGGCCCCCGTGACGACATGGCGATCCGCCCGTTACGGGGCGACCCGCTGGCCGTGCGCCTGCTGCTGTACAGCCGCCCGGGCACCGGGGCGGACGCGGTCTACGAGGAACTGGCGGCGGCGTACCGCGAGGCGGCGCTGCGCATCCCGGCGTACCGCCAGTGGCTGCTGCGCCACGGCAGCCCGCTCCCGCACGCGGCCTGAACCGCGGCGCCACCCGCACCCGGGCGGACAGGGCAGGCCGATGTCACGCCGGCGCGGGAACGGACGCCGGAGCGTCTGCGCGCGCCGCGCGCACGGCTGGACATCGGTCGGCGGCCCGTCCGCCCGGGCCGATGTGCCCGGGGCACCGGCGGCGGTACAGGCGGCCGCCACCCCTTTCGTACGCCGTCGAGGCGCACAGGGGGCAGAGCGTTCAGGCGTCCTCGATCCGCCCGCAGGAGGCGCACACCCACAGGTCCCGCTGGCGCCACATGGTGGAGGCGCAACTGGGGCAACCGGTGGTCTGGATGCCGTCGGGGCCCATGAGAGGCGGGTCGGGCGTGGTCGCCGCGTACTGGATCAGCCGGTCGCGTAGCCGAGGGTCGTCGGTGCGGGCCATGCGGATCAGGCGGGCGGCTCTGGAGCGGGCCTCATCAGCAAATCCGGTCACGCGGGCAGGTTACGGGGCGGGGGCGCGCAGGCGGCGCACGTTCGTGGCATTCACCCACACGAGGGTGTAACCAGCGTGACGCGAGCCGGGCCGGAACTCCTGGAAGGCTCGCCATGGGCGCGGCCCGGGGACGGGCACCGGTACCTCGAGCCGGTCAGGGAACCCGTCCGCCGCCCGGGCCGGACCCGGCCCGGGCGGCGACTGCCCGTGTCTGCCTGAAGCCGGGTACCCGGGACCCGTACGCCGGCCGAGGCGCTCACGCTGCCCCGCGAAACTGACGGGGGGCGGATCCTCCCCCGCACTCAGCGGACGCCACTCGTCGCGGTGGTCACGGGTGACCCCGCTGCTGTAGGGCCTAGAACTTTCCGTTGGCGAGGATCTCCCCGCCGCCGTCGTACACGGTGACGAGACCGTTCTTCGAGGTCTTCCACTCGGCGAAGACGCTTGCGAGGAGCTTGCCGTCCCCACCGTGCGGGCCGAGGAGACCACCGGTGTAGTCCGTGTGGATCTCGGCCGCGTCCAGGACATTGTTCTGCTCGCCCGCGCCCTGCACCCGCGTGACGTGCTTGGCGGCGGCCTTCTCGGCGGCGGTGCCGCTCTTGGCGACGAACGCCTTGAACTGGTCCGTCTGCGACAGTTCCTTGCGCTCGGCGGCTGGCGCCTTCTCGGCCGGAGTCGGTACGGAGCGGGTGGTGGCCGGGGCGCCGGAGCCCTTGTCGCTGGTGTCGGTGCCGCCACCGACGGCTGCGCTGATGGCACCGATGACGACGACGAGGGCGACGACGCCGAGGCAGCCGATCCCGGCGATCTTCCCCGCGCTGCTCTTCTTGGGCTCCGGCGGGGGAGTGCCCCATCCCGGCGGCTGGGGGTGGGGCTGCTGGGACGGGTAGGGCTGGTGGTCGGGCGGCGGCTGGTTCACGGTGTCCCCTGAGTGCGGTGGTGACGGTGGTGTGGGGGGGATGGTGAACGTACCGGCAACGACACGGCGGGCGCAGGCAGTTGCCGGATCCGTGCACGAAAGAAGTCCCAACGCTCCGGGCGGCAGGCATGTTTCAGCGGTCACCGGCGCCTGCCGACCGTCGGGAGCGCGCGGGCCGTTCGGCGATGCGCGTACCGGCGCCCCACAGTGGCCTGCTTCCCGCGGGGGCGGCGCCATTCGGGCCCCAGCCGCCGGGTGCGGCTGCCAGCCGCGAGGTGAGCTCCCCGCGACGGCCGGGGTGGACCCACGCGCCGGCGCCGGCCCGAGCGGCTACCGGCCGAGGCACCGATGCCGTTGGACGGTACCGGCGGCGAAAGCCCGGCTGCCACGCCTGTCAGGACGGCCGGGACCGCGCCGGTGCGCAAGCCGCCCGATGCCGAGCCTGTCCCGCTCGCCGTAGGGCGCCGAGCCCGATGATCACGTCGCACACGAGCAAGAAAAGGTCACTCCCCGGTCCGGGGTGAGGGCACCCCTGCGGGCCGAGGTCAGGGACACCGCCGGGTCCGTCACACCGACAGCGGCACCTCGTGGATCTCGTCCGCGGCGTGGCCTGTCCGTTCGTGGACGCGCTGCACCGCCTCGGCCGACGGGCCGGTGGACAGGCAGTAGATCGTTCCCGACTCCGGGTCCGCCCAGGCCCGTTCGAAGTGGACCCCTTCCTCCTTCTCGACGGCGAGGTCCGCCCGGTGGGCCTCCCGCAACTGCTCCGACGTGATGCCCTTCATCCCGTGGTGGACGTCCATGTACGTTCCCATGACTCCCACACCTCCAGGTCCTCGTGGCTGTGGTTCCTCTTCCATGCTGGACCCTCCGGGTTCCGCGGGCGATACGGCCCGGTCCCTGATCCCGCGCCGGATCGGGCCGGAAGAGGTGGCCCGGCCGACGTGGCCCGGACGCGCGGGCGGCCGGAAGGCGGAGCGTCGGGCGCTCAGCCCGGTCCCGTCTCCCGGACGGTCTCGCGGATGCTCACCGGGACGCCGGACGGCCCGCCCATCTCGGATGGGCGGGCCGCTTTCCCGGTGCCTCTGAGCCGCGGCGGAACCGCGGGCCTCCGGCCGATCGTCCGAGGACGATCAGGCCTTCTTGGTCTCCCTAGTAACGGGCCGGGTCGGTGACCTGCGGGGATCTCTCCTGTAGGTCGCTGACCTGGCCTTTTGCTGTTGACTGGCGATGGGGTGCGACGGTCCTGATCGGGTGTCCTGCGGACTGTGTGCGGACTCCGGGCGCTCACGAAATAGCAGCGACGTCGATGCATCCTGAGCCAGGCGCCCGCACCCTCAAGGCGATCCTCCGCTGTCTGATGTGAACCCGGCGAGTGGAACGACCAGCATCATATGGGTCACAACGTAAGAAATAGGAACGTAGCCAGCTAAAGGCATAAATGCGTCGTGGATGCTGAGGGGCTCCAAAAAACCCCATACTTCTGCCCCGTCACACAGCTAGCATTACGTCCCTACATGCGGCACGAGCACCATGCAGTGGAGTCGGCATGACCGTCATGAACAACCAAACCCCTGATGCGGCAGTTCCGGAGAGCAGGAAGCGCAGTGGTGCGGGGCACAAGCTTTCTCTGCTCACCTATGCCGACCTTGCTGAAGCTGCCGCGAGGATGCAGGCCGGCGCTACAAAGACGAAGGCGGGATGGGAAAACCTTCGGGCGTTGCTTAACCAACTTCAGGGTGAGAACTCAGGCGCACTCGATCCTACTCAGGGCGAAGCCTGGAGTATCAAGGGGTTGCGTCTCTGTGGGTTCCAGGGGACTACGTCTGAGCTCTCCATGACGATCGATCCTTCTCCTGGAATCAGCATTTATCACGGCCCGAACGGATCCGGCAAGTCGACCATTGCTGATGGGATTCGTACCGCGATGTCAGGCAAGACAGGATGGTGGACTGAGGTAGCCGCGCCGACGGGGCGAAGCAAGTTCGATCCGCTCTGGGAAAAGATTAATCGGGCCCGTGACAGTTCGAAATCGTGGGCGGAGGTCACACTCGTACGAACGGGTGAAGAGCTGACCTTGAAGTGCGTACTCACCGACGGCGGTGAAGTTAGCGACGCCTACGGCGAATGGAAGACCTCCTCTGCGGAAGTGCGCCGTGTTGACATGGGAAGCACATGGCGTCACGCACTGGAAGGGCATCCGCCCGTCTTTTCCTACGCAGAGGTGGAAAGGCGAGTCCAGCAGAGCAATGATTTGCAGCGTTACATTGCCAATCTTCTCGCGCTGGGCGGGGCTTTCACGCATCTGGAGGCGCTGGTTTCCGAGCTGAGTGAGGCTGCCTCTACTAGTAAGAAGAAGATCGATGTCGCCCTCAGGGATGGAAAGGTTCGAGTCGCCGAAGTTGACCGTCTATTTCGCCTCAAGGAGCCGGCGGTCGATATAGAAGATGTCTCCTGGCCGGAAATTACCGACAGCATCGAGGGCTGGCTGATTAGTCACAAGCTCGTAGACGGTGGTTTGCCGACGGTAGAAGTAACCAGTGCAGACGTGGAACGCCTGAGGTTGTCACTGTCGTCCGTGGATGCTGCATTCCAGAAGCTGGAGGGCGTCCCTGAGCTGACGAGTCCGAGAATCTCTCAGCATTTGGACGCGCTTTACAAAGATGCTGTTGAGGTTGCACCGGGCTCAGCATGCCCCGTTTGTAATTCGGCAGTTGATAATTGGGTGCAGACTCTGCATGAGAATGTGGAGCGGCACGCTGAACTGGCGCCAATCCACGAAGAGATGCGTGATGCATTGAGTGAACTCAGGGATGCTTCTGCTGTTGTGAGTCACGTCGCAGAAGTTCTTGAGTTGATCCATTCGTCAAGTGGCGCTCACAGGACTGCATCGGCGAGTGCAGCGGCAGTTGCAGAGCGCCTTCGCACTGCAATGAGTTACCACGGGAGTCGGCCTGCATTGGAGGTACGGGACGCATTCCTGGCCTTGAGGAACTCCACTAATACCGCCGGCTGGGGCGAGGCGAGTGGCGTGGCGGTCGAAGCAAGCGAGGTGACACGTAAGTGGCTTCGTGAGCGCAGGGGGGCTCTTGAAAACTTCCTGCATGTGTGGCGGACGGAGCAGGAAACAGCTAAGGAAAGCGCTCTGTGGCAAGAGACTAAGAAGTGCTCTACGACTCTCGCCGACAAGCTGCGCAAAGAGCGGACTGAACGCTTCAAGGAGAGGGCGGATAAGCGAGTCAGGCAGCTGCTGGAGGATGTTGGGATCTACTTGAACGGAATTCACCTGACGACAACCCGGGCTGATGTAAGCGTAAGCAATTCGAGTGGTCAAGAATTGCAGCTGTCAATGCTGAGCGCTGGGCAGAGAAACGCTTTTCTACTTGCTCCGTTGCTCTCTACTGCCGAGTCCGGGCCGTTCTCTTTCTTGATTCTGGATGACCCTGTTCATGCTTTTGATGAGATTCGAGTTGACCGTCTGGCGTCGGTTTTGGTCGATCTCAGTTCCGAGCGACGAGTGATAGTTTTTACTCATGATGAGCGCTTGAAGCAGCATCTCCTTGCTCGGGCGGTAAACGGACAAGCTTGGAGAGTGAGCCGTGATGTCGAGAAAGGTGAAATCGACATCGAGTCGACGGACGAGATGTGGAGAGTATTGCTGGATGATGCCCGAAACATCGTCACTTGGGCGCCACGGGCGTCTCCCACTGCCTATTTGACTGAAGGTCAGGTTGTGAGAGGGCTGTGTAGGCAGGCGGTTGACCATGCCCTGCATTCCTGCGTTGTCCGCTACTCGTTGGCGCGAGGGCAGGATGTGGCGCGCAACCTCGAATCGATCGATCTGCTCGATAACACCTTGAAAAGGGTGGCTTTCGCAGAAGGGTTGATTAATGCGACCCATGCTGGCAAAAACCCGATCGATGAATTCAACGGGATTTGTGGACCGTACCTGCGTGGTTGGAACAAGGCAGTCCACGGATCGGATGACGCGAAAGCGGATCTGAACTTGGAAATCGATAAGGCGCGAGAAGGGTGCGCATTGATCACTGGCTGGGTCTTCTCGTGAAGCTTGACGGTGCATCTCGGCGGCGCATTGAAGTTTTTGAGTTGAGGCTTCGCATCGAGTTGGCAACTATCGAGGCATACCATCGGGTATGCCAGCCAGAGAATCCACTTCTGTACATTAATAACGTGACGGGGCGGCTCTCTATGGTGATCGCCCTAGTCCCTCCAGAAAATGTACTGGAAGCGGTCGGCTTGGTGCGTCTAGTTAGGCATGTTTATGGTCGGGCATCGGACATTCTGCATGGCAGGTCGAGCATGGTGGATGCCCCAGCCGTGATTATCGATGAATGGCGCAGCATTGTTGAGAGACTGGAAACACTAGCCGGCGTGCGGACAGTAGAGGACTCGAACTGAACGCGCTCTGCTCTGAGAGGTGCGGAGTTGGTTTTCGCCGTTCAGAACCGCTGTTGCGGCGAGCCGGACGTGAGGACCGAGACCGGGAGATTGGCTCCGGTAGGTCTACCGCCAGCCGTCGAGGGATACTTCGGGACCGTCGGAGAGATAGCGGCGGAGCGCGCTGGCGGTGGTGTCCACGAAGTTTTCGGGGATGGTGTCGGCGTCAACCCAGCGGACTTGGGCGTGCTTGCGCGGTTCGCGGTTCTCTGGTTTGCCGGACCAGTCGTGGGCGGCGAAGACGACGGTGAGGAAGCCGTTGGGGGCCTCGACGCCCCAGGCGCCGTGGATGATGTGGGCGACCTTGAGGGACTCGGGCTTCACCGTGAGGCCCGTCTCCTCGTAGAGCTCGCGGACTGCCGTCTCCGTGATGGGTTCGCCCGGTTCGCTCTTGCCGACGGGGAGGTCCCACAGGCCCTGGGCGAACTTGGCGTTCTCGCTGCGCTGGAGGAGGACGACGCGGTTGGTCGCCTTGTCGTGGACGATGACGGCGGCGACCAGCAGGGTCATGGATTCGAGCGCCGGCTTCAGGGCCTTGGGCTGGTCGTCGGTCTGCTGGGTCACGGTGTTCCCTTCGTCGGGCGGGTTGTTGGGCATGTTAGGCGAGGGCCTCACGAGCACGGCGGGCGAGATCGGCGGCACCGGGTACCTTGCGCCTCTGGTAGATCGCCAGAGTGGAACGGATCGAGGTGATCGCCTTGCGCGTCCGGTCGGAGGTCATGCCCTCCATGAGCACGAGGGCCTGGGTCCAGGCGGCGACGGCTTCGTCGGCGCGGGCCTGGGCGGCGAGGCTGTCGCCGAGGTCGGCGTGGGTGAGGGCGTGGACGCGCTTGTACTTCTGGGGGTCCCAGCGTGTGAGGGCGTCCCGGTGCTGCTGCTCCGTGCCGATGTGGTCGGCGAGGTCCGTCAGGGTGCGGGCGGTGTGGCTGGCCACGGTGCCAGCGGCGGGGCCGCTCACGCGGGAGTAGCTGGGCTGGGGGCCGTCGTCTCGTAGGAGGGCGTCCTCGGCGGCGAGTAGGGCGCGCGCGGCCAAGGGGTTCTCGTTGACCGCGGCGTAGGCGCGGGCGTGCGTGATATGGAGGAGCGCTTCGGTCTGGCCGTCGACGTGGCCGAGACCTGTGCGGAGGGCGCCTTCGACGAGGTCGACGCAGTGGTGGGGCTGCTTGAGGCTGAGGGCCTGGTGGGCGAGGGCGCGCATCATCCAGGCGGCGTGGCCGTGGGGGTCGGCTTCGCAGGCGAGCTTGTAGCCGACCTGGTAGTAGCGCTGGGCGGCGCCTTCTTGGCCGAGGTCGTGGTGCTTCCATCCTGCGAGGTAGGCGAGTTCGGCGACGGCGCCGAAGGCGGCCCGGCGTAAGGCTTCGCTGGGGAAGCGTCCTCGCAGCATGGGGGCGGCGGTGTCGGCGAGGTACGCGGTGACGGTGGTCAGGCCGTGCCCGCCGCCGAGGCGCTCGTCGGCGGCGCTGAAGGCCGCGGTGATCTGCCGTACGACGTCCACGTCCTCCGCGCCGACCAGGGACGTGCCGGTGCGGGCGCGGAGCATGCGGGCAGTGGCTTCGTGGTCGTATCCGAGCGGCATGGCGACGCCGGCGGTGGTGAAGGCCGCGATGGCGAGGAAGCGGCGGCGCTCGACGTCGGCGCGGCCCAGGTCGGTGGCGGCGAGGACAGGGTCGGATTCCGCCGGCGCTTCGTCATCGCTGGCCTGGAGGCCGATCTCGGTCTGGGAGACCGTGCGCCCCGCTCGGCGGGACAGCGCCTCGGCCAGGTACTGACCTACCCGGCCCGACGGGGCGCGGGTGCCGTTCACCCAGTGCGAGATGGCCGACTTGTTGGTCTGGAGGATCTCGCCGTTCTCGGCCGCGATGCGCCGCACGTCTCTGGCGAGGGCCTCGTAGGTGCAGTCGACCGCCGCGATGACGTCGCGCAGACGGGAATTGGGGTCTCTCTGCGCCGCCACGATCGCCTCCACTCCGGAGCTGTAAACCGCGTATACCGCTTCAACTGCCTTCCACCGTACCCACTGAGCGTGACCACCGGTTCACTTATCAGCAGCCGCCCGGAACGGCGCGACCGTGATCCAGGCTCCCCCTTGGGTCCGGGCGGCACCCCGAAGTTCCGTACGCCCACACCAGGCTCGGGCATTCCTGTGCCCGAGACCGGCCAATCAGAGACGGAGACACGGTGACCACCATCGACACCACGGCCATCACGGTCGAGCTGCCCGAGGCGTTCGACCCGCGCTGGAGCCGCCTGCCCGGCGTCCAGGTCGACGGCCGGCGCATCACCATCGACCCGGCCGAGTACTTCTTCCGCTTCGAGTCGAACACCTGGCTCGTCGCCGACTGGGAGCTGGTCAAGTCCCAGCTCCTGGACGTGGACGAGACGACCGAGAGCGCGGTCGAGCAGCTCGCGCTCGACTTCATCAAGCAGCACAGCGAGTCCACGTCCGACGCGGCCCGTGTCCTGGCCACCGCGTACGAGGTGTACGCGTACCTCTTCCGCGACGAGCACCTGGCCGGCCTCGGTCTGCCGCAGATCACCGCTGACCATCTGCGGATGCTGCGCGAGGCGGCCACGCTCATGGCGCTCAACAAGGTCGAGCTGGACGGGCACATCTCCAACGTTGGCCCGTGCTGGTTCTTCCCCGCCGCCACCTCCGTCGTCTTCGACCTGGACGACGAGATGGGCGAGATGCTCGACGAGGTCTACCACGGCGGCTGGTTCAACGAGCACCGCCGCATCGAGTCCATCAAGGCGCACGCCGCGCTCGGCGGCCGGCTCGTGCACGGCTGCCAGTCCGTGCCGGACCAGTCCGGCGGCGTGGTCGCGCCCTACGGTGCCTCGATGGCGAACTTCCGCGACGACCTCGCCGCGTTCAAGGCGGGCTGGATCGAGCAGGTCTACGCCCACCGCGTGAACTCCGCCGCGTAACCCACCCGATCAGGCTCCGGGGCGGGCCGGCATCCCTCGCCCGCCCCGGACGCCACCACCCCTCCCCGGAGCCCCACGTGACCACGAACCCCAGCGCCGAACTCCTCGACAACCTGCTCACCGCGACCGGCCAGACCACCGCCGTACGGGAGGAGGAGCGTGTGTGGTCCATGTCCGGCGTCGAGCGCGTGACCTTCCCCGACGGCTCCACGGCCATCTTCAAGTACGCCAAGAAGCCCTTCGACAGCGAGGACCAGGCCCTCCGCCTGGCCCATACCCTCGGTGTACCCGTCCCCCAGGTCCACGCCTCCGCCGTCCTGGACGGCTGGCTCGGCATGCTCATGGAGGACCTCGGACCGTCCGTCCGCGAGGCCGACGACCTCGACGGCGTCGCCGCGGCCGTAATCCTGCACGGAACCCGTACGGCTCCGCCCTTGCCCGTCCTCGACCAGGAGCGGCTGCGGACGCTCCCGGCCCGGGCGCTGGAGCACCTCGAACGGCTGCGCAAGGCCGACCGATGGCAGGGGGCCGACGACGTCGAGGACGCGCTCGACCGGATCGCCCAGGCCGCCGAGGCCCGCTCGGCCGGAGCGACGCTGGAGCCGTTCGGCTGGGTGCACTCCGAGTTCCACCCCACCAGCCTCCACATCGGCGAGCGCGGCTGGAGGCTGCTCGACTTCGCCCGCGCCTTCACGGGCCCCGGCCTGCTCGACCTCGCCAGCTGGCACGGCACCATCGAGCCCCCGCACCCCGTGCGCCTGCGCGTCTTCCTGGAGCAGTACGTCACCGCCGGCGGCACCCCCGACGCCCTCGCCCGGCGCGGCGGGCTCACCGCCGAGAACTGGGCCCTGGGCTGGCACCGCATGTGGGCCGTCGAGTGGTTCATGGAGCAGTCCATCCGCTGGATCAACGACCCGGCCACCGACCCCGCCTACATCAAGGCCGTCCGCCGCCACCTCACCGACGTCCTCCACCTCCTGGAGATCTGACGTGCTCGCCCAGGCATCCCCCTGGCACGCCCACGCCGCCCAGCGCACCGCCGCCGGACTGGCCGAACCTCTGGCCGTACCCGCCCGGATGGAATGGACCACGAGACCCGGCCAAGGTCCCGGAGCCGAGATCCTCGGCCCCGACCTGCGCGGCAAGCGACTCCTGGAACTCGGCTGCGGCCCCGGCCACAACGCCGCCCACCTCGCCACCCGCCACGGCGCCGCCGTCACCGGCGTCGACCTGGTCGGCCTCCAAGTCCGCCGCGCCCGCTCCCACTACGGACGGCTGAACAACCTCACCTTCGTTGCCGGCCACGCCCTGCACTACCTGCACGCCTCCGACGAACAGTTCGACGCGATCTACTCCGTCTTCGGAGCCATCGGTCTCGTCGCCCCCGAGCTCCTGCTCCCGGCCATCGCCCAACGCCTCACGCCCGGGCGAGTGCTCGCCTTCTCCGTCCCCCACCCGCAGCGCGGCGGCCGCAGTCCCTCCGGCGACGACCGGCCCCGCCGCGACTTCGTCACCCTGCCCGACCGCACACGACTCCCCATCGCCCGCTGGGAGTTCGATACCGACCGTTGGGGGAGGCACCTCAGCCAGGCCGGTTTCTGGCTCACCTCGGCCCAGGAGTTCCACGACCCCGGCATGGGCCACTGGCCCACCACCCTGCTGATCCGCGCCCGCAAGCTCTGACAGCCGCGTTCATCCGACCACTGGAGGACCGATGCGCACGCCCTACCTGCTCCTCGACATCGACGGCGTCCTCATACCCTTCCCCGACAAGCACGGCTCGACCCCGGCCACCCACGCCCGCCACGACGTCGTCCCCACCGGCCGCAGCGCCGACACCCCGGTCACCGTCTGGCTCAACTCCGACCACGGCCGCCTGCTCATGGACGTCATCCGCACCGGTCTGGTCACCCCCGTCTGGTGCACCAGCTGGCGCCAGGACGCCACCACCCTCATTGGGCCCCTCCTGGGCCTCCCGATGCTGCCGTGCGTCGACCTGCCGCGTCCGCAGATCACCACCAGCCACCCCAACGGTTACTTGTGGAAGCGCGACCACGTCGACGCCTGGCTCGGCGACGCCCCTGCTGTGTGGATCGACGACGACTTCACCGGCCTCGACCATGAATGGGCGGTGGAACGCACTGCGAAGGGAACGGCGACCCTCCTCATTCAGCCCGACCCGCACCTCGGGCTGCAGACCGAGCACCTGACCGAGGTCACGAGGTGGGTCGCGCAGTTACGCACAGCCCGCGCCGCCTGACGACTGATGCCCTAGCTGCCACGAGCAGCGAGGGCATCAGGGTGCGCTGCTGGCACTGCACCAGGGCTACTCCCACAAGTCCGCTCCATCGCGCCCACTCGGGTCCATGGCCAAGAGATCTTCGTGTAGGCCCGAGAGGGCTCGACCAGTCGGGGCGCCGTCTTCGGCTGACTCCATGACGAGCCAGCCGACATCGATGCCCGATACGTTTACATCATTCCCGGTGTCCAGCTCATCGAGCGTTGCGAACACTGCCTCATAGGCGACCGCTCGCGCCAGGCGAGCGAGATCCTCCTTGCTCGCCCCAGCAGCAAGAAGCCGCTGGGCGACAGGAAGCTGATCGATGGCATCCGGATCGGCCCAACCGTCGATCGGACCGCGCCACAGACTTCGCAGCAGCATGAACCGCGCGAGGTGTGGAAGGTCCTCGCAGATCTCCGACTTGGCCCAGTCGCCAGCATCGGCTGCGCCGAGTGCTTCGAATCGCGCGCGCAGCGACTCCGCTGCCGCCCTTTCACGCGCGTCCAGACTGTTCAACCAAGCCTGCCACTCGTTTGAGGATTCACTCACCGTGACAGCATGCCCCACGCGCACCTCGGCTGGAGATCCGCCAGCACTATCAGCAGCTTGGCCCCCAAGCCGATCACTACTCTGTTCGCATGACCGTGAACGGAGACCGCCAGTTCCCCGCCGCGCTCGCCGCTGCCATGGCGGTCCGGCTCGAGTGCATTGGCGAGGATGGTGTCGACTTCGAGCCTTACGAGTCCTTCCTGACCGCCGATGAGACCACCGAGTGGTTTCGCGCGTGGACCGGCAACGGCGAGCTGAACGGCGACGCCTTCCGCGTTTTTGGCCAGGACGGCACCGGCGGGAACGCAGCGTTGTGGCTGGTTCGTGAAGGTCGGGAACTGGTAGAGCAGCCCGTTGTCTTCCTGGGCTCCGAGGGGGAGACAGGCGTTGTCGCTCGCGACCTGGGTGCCTTCTTGTGGCTGCTGGCTGACGGCTTCGGCCCGTGGGAAGCAGCCACGTCGTACGAGCCCGAGCCTGATTGGGCTCCCCAGGCCAGTCGCGACCTGGCGGCCATCGCCCAGCAATTCGCTCCGGACCGCCGCGCGTCGGCAACGGCGATCACCGCGCAGGCCACACAGGAATTTCCTGACTTCGACGACACCATCATGAAGCTCTGCCGTTGAGCCGGACCCGATGCCCCGCCACGAGGCGTGGCGGGGCATCCGGCCGGGGTCAGCGGTGCCGACTGCGCTCTTCGGGCCTCGTGGCCGCTGGTGTGGCCGGAGGGCGCGGCGTGGCGGACATGGACGGCGTTCCGCTGGTGGTGCTTCGGCTGCGAGCGGCTTGCGTCCGCCGGTTCGGCCGAGCAGCGATGCGCCAGTTCAGGACCTCGGCGGGGTGCTCGGCGCTGTCGAGCTCTCGCTGGGTGCCCACCTCGGCCAGGAGGTGACGGGGGTTGTAGCCGGCGGTCTCGGCCTGGGCGAGCGTTGTGGTCAGGGCGGTCCAAGTGGGGTCGGCGAGGATCCGGTCGGCGTGGTCGGGGAGGGCCGCACATACGTCCTGCTCGAAGCGGCGGGCGGTCGCGGCTCGTGGTGCGCGGCGGGCCAAGTCCGCCAGGACGGGTGGGGCGGCCTGCTGGTAGCCCGCCTGGAGGTGGCGGAGGGC
Source organism: Streptomyces sp. NPDC050856 (assembly GCF_040653855.1). Lineage (NCBI taxonomy): Bacteria > Bacillati > Actinomycetota > Actinomycetes > Kitasatosporales > Streptomycetaceae > Streptomyces > Streptomyces sp. NPDC050856. The sequence goes on from NZ_JBFAGV010000001.1 coordinate 328,767, forward strand.
TTCCTCGGCCGCAGCGGCCTGCTGTTCGTGGCCGCGCTGTTCGTGCCACTTGGCGGCGGCGCGGGCCAGGTGCATGGTGGCGAAGAGCAGGGCAATAGCGAGTCCGCCCGGCTCGTTGGAGGCGTAGGCGAGTTCCTTGGCGGCCTTGCGTAGGGCGGTGGCGGCTTGGTGGTCGGCGCGGGTGGCGGAGCGGCGGGCGCGGTTGAACGCCATGGCCGCCGCTCGTAGTTCCGCTCGGTGTGGGCCGGTCGTGGCGCTGGCGATGTTGTACAGGGCGTCACCGAAGGCGGCCAGGTGGCCCTGGGCGGCGGCATCGTCATCGGAGTCGAGGACGGTGCGTGCTGTGTGGATGGCGATGGTGGTGCGGCGCCATGGGTCCGTGGGGTCCGCCACATACCGCGGGTGGTCGGCCATCTCCTGGTCGGGGAGGAGTTCGCGTAGGCGGTTGATGGAGAGGTCGGGGGCGAGCTTCGAGCCGCCGTACCAGACGGGTTCGCCGGCCGCGTTGGTGTCGCCGGGGGCGGCGAGGCTGTAGCCCATCACGTCGCCGGTCTCGGAGCCGAGGCGGGTCTTGACCTTGATGCCGAGGGACTGGAGCACGGTGAAGTAGTCGGCCTCGGTTCGTACGGCGGCGGCGACCGCGTACGCCTGCTCGCGCAGCCACTGCCGTGCCGTGACCGTCTGGCCCTGGCGCTCGGTCTTGGCGCGTTCGGCGCCCGTGGGAGTGCGGGGCGCGGTGAGGTCACCGGACTTCAGGCGGCGCAGGCCGAACTCGGCCTCGATCTTGCGGCACTCGGCTTGGGCCCGCTGTCCGTCGCGGTTGGTGCGCGGGCGGCGCCCGTCGGCGCGGACGGTGGTGGCCATGATGTGGATGTGGTCGTCGGCATGGCGCACCGCGATCCACCGGCATGCCTTCTCATCGCCTTCGAGGGCGATGCCGGTGGCGTGCACGATGCGGCGCGCGACCTCGGCCCACTCGGCGTCGGTGAGGTAGCGGTCGCCGGGCGCGGTACGGACCGGGCAGTGCCAGACGTGCTGAGGTGGCTTCTTGCCGCCCAGCTCGCGGGTGCGCAGGTCGACGTGGTGGTCGAGGCGCTTGGCGAGCTGGGAGTAGGTGGCTGCCGGGTTGCGGCCCGGGTCTGGGGCGCCGGCCATGTCCCAGGCGGCGACGATGTGAGGGTCGGTGTGTTCGTCCCGGCGGCCAGGGCCGAAGAGGTAGACGATCAGTCCGCGGCTGTCGGAGCCGGTGGAGACGTCAGGAACCATGGGCGGTGCCTTCCGTCAGGAGCTGGTCGATCAGTCGGTAGCTGTTCTCGGCGGCTTGCTCGACGCGGTCCAGCACCGCCTCGGCGCGCTCGGGCACTGTTCCTCGGTGGATGGCTGCGGTGATCTGGTTGAGGTTGCCGCCGATGCGGTTCAGCGCGACCGTGTGTGCCTCGACGGCCTCGATCAGTGGGCGGACCGGGTCGTCCTCCGGGCTGCCGACCAGCCCCGCCTTGCCGAGGGCGACGGCGAGGGCGGCGTCTCCGACGAATCCGGCGAACTTCTGCCCGCGCTGGTGAGCGGCGGCGCTGATCACGCCGACCGCGGTTCGCGTGAAGCGGATGGTCTTCTCCTGGTCGCGCTTCTCCACGGTGCGCTTGCGGTTCATCAGTGCGGGCAGGGTGGGGGCGTCGAGATCTCGCCGGGAGGGCTGCTCGACGAGCGGGTGGACATCGGCCGGCGGCTGAATGCGAGAGGCGATGGAGTCGGCTGCGGGCGGGCAACTGGTCTCGGCTATGCCCTCCTCCGGCTCGGGCGCCCCCTGGCGCCCGGCCTTCTCCTCCGCCACCTCTGGGGCGGGGGCAAGCGCGGACGAAGCCTCGTTAGAGGCTCGTTCGCTCCAGCTTGCTGCTGATCGGCGGGTCAGGCCGAAGAATCCCTTGCGGCGGCGGATGGGGGTGTTGCCGGTGCTCGTTTCGGGCATGGTGGTGCTCCGGTGGTCGTGTGGGGTGGGGCTTCGTCACGTCCGTTGCATCCGTCCCGTGGCTGGTCAGGACAGGTACGGAAGCGGTCGCAGGTACGGAGCGATCCGTATCGGAGAGAAACTCCGTCCCCGCGCTGACCTGCGCGGGGACGGATGCGACGGATTGATACGGAGCTGGTGTCAGCGCGTGGGCCTGGGGCCGGCAGGCCCGCCGGGCGGGCCGACGGGTAGCGTCCCCGACGGAGGGGCCGGCGGCTTGCCCTGGGCCCGACGTGCGGGCCCGGTCTCGCTGACTGCGGGCGACGACTGGGCGGGGTAGGGGCAGTAGCGGGCCCAGGCGTCGAGGAACTGGTTACGGGCGTACGCCTTGGCCTGCCTGCCGTTCTCGAAGCGGTGGTTGGCCGGGCTGATGCCGAAGTCGCGCAGCAGGTTGGCCAGGTGGTAGGCGTTCAGGCCCTTCGTCCCGTATTCGGCCCACGGCGCCTCGGCGTCCTGGACGAGGGCGGCGAGCAGGTCATGGCTGCGCAGCGCCTCCGTGTCGCCCTGCTGCTCGAACACGCGGCGGATGTCGCGCAGCAGCCGCGTCTTCAGCGTCGTCTGCTCGTCCTGGACCACCTCGTTCCTGGTCATCGCCAGGCAGGCCGCACGGGCCCGAGAGGGCCAGTGCCCGCCGGCCAGGTCGGCGACGATGACCAGCGGTTCCCACGTGTCGGCGGCACGGTCTTCGACCGGCATCTGCGGAACCAAGCCCTCTGCGGTGCTCCGCAGCGGGGCCAGCCAGGTGGTCAGACGGTCGCGCAGCGCGTTCAGTTCCGGGACGGAATACCGCGAGCGGAACGGGGCTATGCGCTCACCCGGCTTGCGCTTCTGCATGCGGAGCACGACCGCCCGGTCCATGATCGTGTCTGGCAGGTCGCCGATCCCGGCGAGCGCCGCCATGGCGAAGGTGGGAAACGCCGTCGCCTTGTGCTCCGGGCCGGAGATTCGCCAGGCGGGCCGGTTGCGCTGGTGCCCCGCGTTCAGCAGGCCGCGCAGGTCCTCCTTGTCGCCGGCTTTGGGGCCGAAGATGGTGTCGGCCTCGTCCACCAGCAGCGTCGGCGGGTCCTCGCCGATGACGCGGAAGACCACCGCCGGTGAGGTGTTCACCGTCATCATCGGCCGGGACACGGTCTCGTGGAGCACGTCCAGGAGCGGGACTTGCCACAGCCCTTGGTCGGCCCCACCACCGCCAGGCGCGGCGCGTGCTGGAGGGCGGGCTGGATGTGGGAGGCCGCCACCCAGAGGGTGACCGCGGTCAGTGCCTCCTCGCTCGGCAGTACGACGTACCGGCCGATCGCGGCACGCACGTCGTCCAGTACGGCGGTCCCGTCCTGGTCCCGGTCTGCCGTGAGGCCGGCGTGCTCGCGGTCCCCAGTTCCCGGTCCGGGTTCGGGGACCGTCCCCGGAGCACCGTGGCCCACCGGGACCGGCGGTCCGGGTTCGCTGTCCGACTGACCGGAACTCTCCGTCCGGTCCTCGGCTTCCGGACCAGGGCCGTGGTCCGGGTTCCCGGTCCGGTCCGGTAGGCCGTTGAGCTGCGCGTTCTCCGTCGGTCCGGGTTCCTGGTCCGGGTTGTCCGGAACTCCGGTCCGGGTTCCGGTCGCGGGTCGGTCCGGTCCCGGACCGACCGGACCAGCGGCACGGTCCGGTCGATCGCCGGTCCCCGGAGAGGCGGACCGGCCGTCCGCTCGGTCCGGACCGAGCCACGGGATGCCCTGGCCGGGGACCGCAGCAGCAGGCCAGACGACCTTGCGGGATGTGTTCGAGGTGGCGGGGGACGTAGAGTCCTCCATCGACGTTCCTCTCAGGTGAGGGACGGGACGGGCAAGGTCCCGCCCCTCACCGGTTCGTTCGTGCAGGGATGGGCGACGTGCAGGGGAATCTCCGGCCCTCGGCGTTGGCGCGCCGGGGGCCGTTGCTGTGTCCGCGCCTGGCGGCGGCTCATGAGGCCAGGCCCCACTCGTCTCGGCCGTCGATCAGCGTGCGCTCGTAGCGCAGGAGCTCCGCCTCGGGGTAGAGCACCCGCTTGCCGACCTTGATCCCGCGCGGCCCCTTCTTGATCTGGCGCCAGTACCGGACGGTGCTCTCGGCTGTGCGGTAACGCTCGGCGACCTCGGCAGTGGTCAGGTATCGCATGCATTCCCATTCGGCTAGGTGGCGATTCGATATGCATAGAGTTGTACCTCGGGATCGGCGGTTAACCAAATCGGGAAGCTCATGTTTCAATTGGGATAGCGACGGTGATGATGGAGGTTCGATGGCAGGCGACAGGCCCGAAGGCGGCGAGGTGCCGCTGCTCTACAGCGAAGGGAACGTGGCCGCGCGTGTGGCCCTGGAGCGCGAGGTCAGAGGGTGGAGCACGACCGAGCTGGCGGATCGGGTGACCAGAGCCGGCGTGAAGATGAACCAGACGGCGGTCTGGCGCATCGAGAACGGCACGCCGCGTCGGCGCATCAATCTCGATGAGGCCCTCGCCTTCAGCCGCGTCTTCGAGCTCCCTCTCGAAGAGCTGATGTCTCCGCCCCTGGAGGGGCTCGACATCGATAGCCGGCGCCTCGTCCAGGAGGCCGTCGAAGCGTTCTATGAGGCCCGCGACGCGCGCGATCGCCTCCACCGTGCCGTGGTCGCCATCGCCGACCACATCAAGGCCCACCCCGACAGCTCGCGGGCCATCCACGAGCAGTGCCTCCGCCTCATGGGTGACGAGCGGGACGCTCGCACCCTCAGCAACGACATCGAGGACGGCGGTCACTACTGACAACCGACACGAAGGAGAGGCCACTTGGCCAACATCCAGAAGCGCCCCAACGGCAAATGGCGGGCCCGCTACCGCGACCTCGACGGCAAGGAGCACGCCCGCCACTTCGAGCGGAAGCTCGACGCCCAGCGCTGGCTCGACGAGGTCACGGCCAGCATGGTCACCGGCCAGTACGTCGACCCGCGCGCCGGCCGCGTCACCTTCGAGAAGTACGCCGAGAAGTGGGAGGGCTCGCTCATCGCGAGCGAGGCGGGCGAGCGCATCACCGACAACGCGCTCCGGCTCCACCTCGTACCTGCGCTGGGCGCCCGCTCCATGGCGGCGATACGCCGCAACGACATACAGGTGCTCTTCAAGCACCTGTCCGACCAGCTCGGCCCCGGCAGCGTGCGGAACGTCTACGACGTCCTCGTACGCGTCATGACGGCGGCGGTGGACGACAAGGTCATCGCCTCCAGCCCGTGCCGCCGGATCACCCTCCCGGCCATGCCGGATGAGGAGGTCACCCCGCCCACCGTCGAGCAGGTCGAGGCGATGGCACGGGTGATGCCGCCGTACATCCGCGCGGCGATCGTCACCCTCGCCGGATCAGGGCTGCGCATCGGCGAACTGCTCGGCCTTAAGGTGTCGGACGTCGACTTCAAGGCCGGCACCATCCGGGTCGACCGGCAGCGGCTCCAGTCCGGGAAGATCGGGCCGCCGAAGACCGCCAAGTCGCGGTGCACGGTCCCGGTCGGCGAGGTCGTCACCGATGCACTCCTCGCGCATCTCGCCGCACGGCCCTCCAAAGAATGGCTGTTCACCATGGAGGAGGGCGAGCCGCTCAACTACCGGCGGTGGAAGACCGAGTGGAACGGCGCCCGTCGCGCACTCCAGGCGGCCGAGAACGGCGCAGCCGAGCGGGAGGGCCGTAAGGCCGTCGAGCTGCCGCACATGGTCACTCACGACCTGCGGCACTTCTACGCCTCCGCGCTCATCGCCGGCGGCGCGAGCGTCAAGCAGGTGCAGCTCGTCCTCGGGCACGCGTCCGCCGTCATCACCTTGCGGATCTACGCGCACCTCTGGCCCGGGGAAGAAGACCGCACCCGGGCCGTCATGGACGCCGTGCTCGGCGGCCTGCGGACCGGGTGCGGACAGGTAGGCGACATGGCCAGCGAAACCGCAGGTCAGAACGCCTAACCAGAGATCAAGCCTTCTTGGTCTCCCAGAAGATCTTGTCGATCTGCGCGATGTAGTCCAGCGCCTTCTGGCCCGTCGCCGGGTCCGTCGAGGCCTTGGCCGCCGACAGGGCCTTCAGGGTGTCGTTCACGAGCTGGTGCAGCTCGGGGTACTTCTCGAAGTGCGGCGGCTTGAAGTAGTCGCTCCACAGCACCGAGACATGGTGCTTGGCGAGCTCCGCGCGCTGCTCCTTGATGATCGTGGCGCGGGACTGGAAGTGCGGGTCCTCGTTGGCCTGCATCTTTTCCTGGGTGGCCTTGACCGACTCGGCCTCGATGCGGGCCTGGGCCGGGTCGTAGACACCGCAGGGAAGGTCGCAGTGCGCGCTGACCTTCACCTTGGGGGCAAACAGGCGGGAGAGCATGGAGCTGTCCTTCCTCGTGATCGTCTTCTCAGGTGGGACATTACTCCGTGGGAGACGGCTTTTCGCGAGTGCCCCCGGGGGCTTAGGACAAAAGTCCAGGGTCACCATGGGACTCGTGGAGGAAGGGACCGGGAGGTGCGCGAGTGAGTGATCAAGGACGGGAGCCGGGTGTGCCGTTCGGGGTCGCCGAGGTGACGGGAATCTCCATGGTGCCCACCCTCCGGCACGGCGACCGGCTGCTGGTCCACTACGGGGCGCGGCCCAGGGCCGGTGATGTGGCCGTACTGCGCCATCCGCTCCAGCAGGACCTGCTGATCGTCAAGCGGCTGGTCGAGCGGCGCGACGGGGGCTGGTGGGTGCTGGGCGACAACACGGACGCCGAGGCGGTGGACAGCCGCGCGTTCGGGGCGGTGCCCGCCGAACTGGTGCTGGGGCGGGTGCGGGCCCGGTACCGGGGGATCCGGCCCGGGCGTCAGCGGTCGCTGGGCGTGGTGCTCTCCTGGCTGCTGACGGCGGTGCGTCCGGTGCTCGCCGACCGGTCGGTCTCCAGGCGCTTGCGGGCCCGGTAGGCGGCCACGTTCGCGCGGGTCGCGCAGCGGTCGGAGCAGTAGCGGCGGGAGCGGTTGGTGGAGGTGTCGAGGTAGGCGTTGCGGCACGGGGCCGCCTGGCACAGGCCGAGCCGGTCGACGCCGAACTCGGTGAGGTGGAACGCCAGGCCCATCGCGGCGATCGCCGCGTACCCCGCGGTCGCGTTCGACGGGTGGTCCGCCAGGTGCAGGTGCCAGCGCGGCCGGCCCTCGTCGTCGAGCAGGTCGTGGCCGGAGATCTGCGGACTGACCGGGAATTCCAGCAGCAGGGAGTTCAGCAGGTCCACGGCGTGCGTCTGGTCGCCGGCGTCGGCCGCGGTGAACACCGCCCGCAGCCGGGAGCGGACCGAGCGGAAGCGGGTGACGTCCGCGTCGGTGGCCCGCCGCGCCATCTGGGAGGCCTGCCCGAAGAGGGCGCGTACCGCTTCGACCGAGGTCAGGGAGTCCTTGTTGCGCGCCGGCTCCTCGGTGTTCACCAGTCGTACGGCGTAGTCCGAGTAATAGGCCAGTTCCACTTGTAGTCCTTACGGCGGCGGTCTAGGGTCGGGAGGCGAACGGGTAAGAGCCCTGCTGGCTACGAGGGTATTACGGAGTGGACGGACCGGAGGTAGGGATGGCGGAGACGACCGCGGGCACCGACTGGCGGGCCTGGCAGGACAGCTGGGACCGCCAGCAGGAGTGGTACATGCCCGACCGCGAGGAGCGGTTCCGGGTCATGCTCGACATGGTCGAGGCGTTCGCCGGCCCCGCGCCCCGGGTCCTGGACCTCGCGTGCGGCACCGGGAGCATCACGGACCGGCTGTTCAAGAGGTTCCCGGACGCCGTCAGCACCGGCGTCGACCTCGATCCGGCGCTCCTGGCCATCGCCGAGGGGTACTTCGCGGGCGACGAGCGGGTCACCTTCGTACGGGCGGACCTCACCGACCCGGAGTGGGCCGCGGCACTGCCGTACGACTCCTACGACGCCGTCCTCACCGCCACCGCCCTGCACTGGCTGCGCACCGGGCCGCTGGCCGTCCTCTACGGGCAGATCGGCGGCCTGGTCCGCGAGGGCGGGGTCTTCATGAACGCCGACCACATGAAGGACGAGTCCACACCGCGCATCAACGCCGCCGAGCGCGCCCACCGGCACGCCGGCATGGACCGGGCCAAGGCCGCCGGGGCGCTCGACTGGGCCGACTGGTGGGAGCTGGCCGCCCAGGACCCGGTGCTGGCCGGGCCGACCGCCGAGCGGTTCGCCATCTACGGCGAGCACGCCGAGGGCGACACCCCCTCCCTGGAGTGGCACGCGCGCACCCTGCGCGAGGCGGGGTTCGCCGAGGCCAGGGCCGTGTGGGCCTCGCCGTCGGACTCGCTGGTGCTGGCGCTGAAGTAGCCGTGGCACGCACGAGGGGGGGCGGTACGGGAACCCTCCCGTACCGCCCCCCTCGCCGCACGTGTGACGTACGCGGCCTGTGCCAGCGCGGCTACAGCACCTTGGACAGGAACGCCTTCGTCCGCTCGTGCTGCGGCTTGGTCAGGACGTCCTTGGGGTCGCCCGACTCGACCACGACACCGCCGTCCATGAAGACCAGCGAGTCGCCGACCTCCCGGGCGAAGCCCATCTCGTGCGTGACGACGACCATGGTCATGCCGGACTCGGCCAGGTCGCGCATGACGTCCAGCACGTCGCCCACCAGCTCGGGGTCGAGCGCCGAGGTCGGCTCGTCGAAGAGCATCAGCTTCGGCTCCATCGCCAGTGCCCGGGCGATCGCGACCCGCTGCTGCTGGCCGCCCGAGAGCTGCGAGGGGTAGTTGCCGGCCTTGTCGCCCAGGCCCACCCGGTCCAGCAGCTTCAGCGCGCGCTCACGGGCCACCGCCCTGGTCTCGCCCTTGACCTGGACCGGCGCCTCCATGACGTTCTCGACGGCCGTCATGTGCGGGAACAGGTTGAAGCGCTGGAAGACCATGCCGATGTCCCGGCGCTTGAGCGCGACCTCGCTGTCCTTGAGCTCGTACAGCTTGTCGCCCTTCTGGCGGTAGCCGACGAGCTCGCCGTCGACGTACAGCCGGCCGGCGTTGACCTTCTCCAGGTGGTTGATGCAGCGGAGGAAGGTCGACTTGCCGGAACCGGACGGGCCGATGAGGCAGAACACCTCGCCCGCCGCCACCTCCAGGTCGATTCCCTTGAGAATGTGCGCGGCGCCGTAGGACTTGTGGACGCCCTCGGCCTTCACCATGGCGGTCATGCGGCACCTCCCGCCGGGCGGTTGGACAGGGACAACAGATTGGCCTTGATCTTCTGGAAGGGGGTGGCCGCGAGCTGGCGCGAGGAACCGCGCGCGTAGTAGCGCTCCAGGTAGAACTGGCCCACGCTGAGCACCGAGGTCATGATCAGGTACCAGGCGGCGGCCACGAAGAGCATCTCCACCGGGGTGCCGGACGTCTGGCCGATGTCCTGGGCGTTGCGCAGCAGCTCGTAGTACTGCACCGCCGCCACCAGCGAGGTCGTCTTCAGCATGTTGATGACCTCGTTGCCCGTGGGCGGCACGATCACGCGCATCGCCTGCGGGATGACGATCCGGCGCAGGGTCTTGCCGTGGCTCATGCCCAGGGCGTGGGACGCCTCGGTCTGGCCCTCGTCGACCGCGAGGAGGCCCGCGCGGCAGATCTCGGCCATGTACGCGGCCTCGTTGAGGCCCAGGCCCAGCAGCGCCGTCAGGAACGGCGTCATGAAGTCCGACCACTCGTCCTTGTAGACCGGGCCGAGGTTGATGAACTCGAAGACCAGGCCCAGGTTGAACCAGACCATGAGCTGGACCAGGACCGGCGTGCCCCGGAAGAACCAGATGTAGAACCAGGCGATGGACGAGGTCACCGGGTTCTTCGACAGCCGCATCACCGCCAGCAGGATGCCGCCGAAGATGCCGATCGCCATGGACAGGACGGTCAGCACCAGGGTCTGGCCGACGCCGTCGAGGATCCGCCCGTCGAAGAAGTAGTCGGGGACGGCGCCCCAGTTGATCTGGCCTTGCGAGAAGGCGTAGACGATGGCGACGAAGGCCGCGATGGCCACGACGGCGGTGACGTACCGGCCGTAGTGCCGGACGGGGATGGCCTTGATCGCTTCCGGGCCGGAGGGCGGCGTCGCCGCCTCCTCCGGACCCGTCTTCTTGATGTCAGTTGTCACGGTGGTGCCTTTCAGGGGCCTGTGTAGTGCCAGTGGCCGGTCAGGAACCGCCGTTGATCTTCGCTTCGGTCACCGCGCCGGCGGCGACACCCCACTTGTCCAGGACCTTCTTGTACTCGCCGCTCTTGATGACGGCGTCCAGGGCCGCCTTGATCGCGTCGCGCAGCTGGGTGTTGTTCTTGGCCACGGCGATGCCGTACGGCGCCGCCTGGACCTGCTCACCCACCATCTGGAAGTCCTTGCCGCCACCCGAGGTCTTCGCGGCGTACGCGGCGACCGGGTAGTCGGAGGAGCCGGCGTCCGCGCCGCCGGCGCGCAGCCGGGTCTGGGCCTGCTGGTCGTTGTCGAACGCCTCGATGGCGATCTTGCCCTTCTTGGCCGTCTCGCACTTCTTCGACTCGGCCTTCGCCATCTCCTCGGAGACGGTCCCGCGCTGCACGACGATCTTCTTGCCGCACAGGTCGGCCCAGGTCCGGATGCCCTTGTCGGCGCCCTTCTTGGTGTAGATCGACACACCCGCGCTGAAATAGTCGACGAAGTCGACGCCCTCGCCGACCTTCTTCCGGGTCTCGGAGTCGATGCCGTTCTGGCGGTCCTTGGTGTCCGTCATGGCCGACATGACCAGGTCGTAGCGCTTGGCGCGCAGACCGGTGACCAGCGTGTCGTACGTGCCGTTCTCGAAGACGAACGTCACGCCGAGCTGCTTGCCGAGGGCGTCGGCGAGATCGGGGTCGATACCGACCGTCTTACCGCTGTTGTCCTTGAATTCGACGGGCGGGTAGGCGATGTCCGATCCGACCTTGATGACGCCCTTGTCGCGGACGGCCGCGGGCAGCTTGTCGGCGAGCGGCGCGGGCGCGGACGCCTTCGTCTCCTTGCCGCCGGTACCCCCTGGGCCGCTCTGGGTCTGGTCGCCGCAGGCGGTCAGCAGCATGGAGCCGGCGACCGCGATCGCGGCGACCGCGGCTATCCGGGACGTCCGGGACGTACCGGTCCTCGCGGCGGTCGTACAGCGGGTGGTGCTTGCGGGCATGGTCGGGTTCCTCCGGCGGGTGAGGGAGTTGCCAAACGGTCGGGCACGCACCTTCGGGTGTCGCGACCTCGTGTGATTACGGCATCTTGCCATTCGGACCAGCCCGAACAGGGGGCCTCGCATGTCAAAATCGGATAACGGGACACCCCCGAACCCCAACGGGCCGGTACATCAAGGCCGGACCTTCTGCGGGGTTACCTGACTTCAGCCGGAAAATCTCCGGTTGATCTCGTCATCCGGACGTGGGATCGGGCACAATTCGGATTCCGTGCGGACTTGTCCAGATTTCCTGCCATGAGTCATATCACCTGAAGGTGATCCGCGACAGGGTCGAGCCACCCTCCGGATATGGACTCGTCGGCGGGGCCGTCCGTCAGGTAAGAAGGATCCTTACACCCCTCATCCGGGGCTCAGGGCGCGTGTGCGGCGCGCCCGCGCGTACGTACCTCCCCCTGCGAGGCGGGCCAACCGCCTGACGCGGGGCACGGACGCGGTGCCCGCCCACCCCTCCTCAACCAGGAGCGGCCACCCTCAACAGATGAAGACTTAAGGGGTCAACAACATGGCAGCGGAGATCGTCAATCCTCGCAGCGACAGTGACAACGCCGCCGAGGGCGCGTCCGACGAGCCCTTCGATCCGGCGTTCGCGCTCCACCGGGGCGGCAAGATGGCCGTGCAGGCCACCGTGCCCATCCGCGACCGGGACGACCTGTCCCTCGCGTACACGCCCGGCGTGGCCAAGGTGTGCAGCGCCATCGCCGACAATCCCGAGCTCGTCCACGACTACACCTGGAAGTCGCAGGTCGTCGCCGTCGTGACGGACGGCACGGCAGTGCTCGGGCTCGGCGACATCGGTCCGGAAGCGTCCCTTCCGGTCATGGAGGGGAAGGCCATCCTCTTCAAGCAGTTCGGTGGCGTGGACGCGGTGCCCATCGCGCTGGCCACCACCGACACGGACGAGATCATCGACACCGTCGTCCGGCTCGGGCCGTCCTTCGGCGGCATCAACCTGGAGGACATCTCGGCGCCGCGCTGCTTCGAGATCGAGCGCCGGCTCCAGGAACGGCTGGACATCCCGGTCTTCCACGACGACCAGCACGGCACGGCGGTGGTCACCCTCGCCGCCCTGCGCAACGCGGCCAAGCTGACCGGGCGCGGCCTGGGCGAGCTGCGCGGTGTGATCTCGGGCGCGGGCGCGGCCGGCGTCGCCATCGCCAAGTTCCTGCTGGAGGCGGGACTGGGCGATGTGGCGGTCGCCGACCGCAAGGGCGTCGTGAGCCGGGACCGCGAGGACCTCACGCCGGTCAAGCGGGAGCTGGCCGAGCTGACCAACCGGGCCGGGCTGACCGGCTCGCTGGAGAGCGCGCTGGCCGGTGCGGACGTCTTCATCGGCGTCTCGGGCGGCACGGTGCCGGAGGCGGCGGTCGCCGCGATGGCCCCCGGCGCGTTCGTCTTCGCGATGGCCAACCCCCACCCCGAGGTCCACCCCGACGTCGCGCACAAGTACGCGGCGGTGGTGGCGACCGGCCGGTCGGACTACCCCAACCAGATCAACAACGTGCTGGCCTTCCCCGGCATCTTCGCCGGCGCGCTCCAGGTGCGGGCCTCGCGGATCACCGAGGGCATGAAGATCGCCGCGGCGAACGCCCTGGCTGACGTGGTCGGCGACCAGCTCGCCGCCGACTACGTGATCCCGTCGCCGTTCGACGAGCGCGTCGCCCCGGCGGTCACCGCCGCGGTCGCCGCCGCCGCCCGCGCCGAGGGCGTCGCCCGCCGCTGAGCCCCGCACAACCCGGCGCGTGCGGCGCCGGGCGGTTCACGGCCGCCGGTAGTCCGAGGGGTGTGGGCCCCGGATGAGAACACCAGAGCCGCGCCGTACTCCCCCGGGAGTGCGGCGCGGCTCTTCGTCCGCCCGGGGGCGGGCCCCACCGCCGTGGCGCGGGGGCGGGGCGCTTGGACTTTCCTGGCCGGTGCCCGGACCGGCCGCGCGATGTTCGCCGCCGCTCTTCCACCGGTTCATGTGCGGCTGCTGTGATGCGCGCGCCGGCATCCACCCCACCACAGGAGGCGCGAGTGAACCTGGTCGTCAACGGTGACGCCGAGAGCGGCCCCGGAGGTACCGCCGAACCCGTCGCGACCGTGACGGGCTGGCGGGTCGCGCAGGGCGCTCCCGCCCTCGTCGCGTACGGCCTCGCAGGCGGCTACCCCACCGCGTCCGACCCCGGCCCCGCCCGGCGCGGCAGCCGGTTCTTCTCGGGCGGCGACTCGCCCCGCACCGCGCTCCTCCAGGACGTCACCCTGCCCGCGACCGGGGCGACCGGCCACGCGGCCGTGGACGCCGGCCGGGTGCGGTACGCGGTGACCGCCTGGCTCGGCGGGTACGCCGGCCAGGAGGACGGCGCGCGGCTCTCGGTGGAGTTCCGCGACACCAAGGGAACCCCGCTCGCGCTCAGCGTGCTGGGCCCCGTCACCGCGGCCGAGCGGCACGGCCGTACCGCGCTGGTGGAGCGCACGGCGGGCGCCGCCGTGCCACCCGGCGCCCGCACCGCCCGCGTGCTGCTCGTCCTCACCCGCACCGGCGGCGGCACCTCCAACGACGGTTACGCCGACGGCATCTCGCTCACCCTCACGGCGACCGGAGGCCCGCTATGACCCTCAACCGACGCGACCTGTTGAAGGCCGCCGGCGCGGCGGGCGCGCTGGGCACCGTCTGGCCGCTCGCCGCCGGCCTCTCCCCGGCGCGGGCCCGCGAGGCCGCCGAGGCGCTCGGCGCCGACTACGACCCCGCGCCCTTCACTCTCGGAGTGGCCTCCGGCGACCCGCAGCCCTCCGGCGTGGTCCTGTGGACCCGCCTGGCGCCCGAGCCGCTCGCCGCCGAACAGCGGCTCCCCGAGATCGTCGAGGTGGAGTGGGTCGTCGCCGAGGACCAGGCGCTCACCCGGGTCGTGGCCCGGGGCACCACGCCCGCGTCGGCGACACTCGGCCACAGCGTCCACGTGCCCGTGACCGGACTCGGCCCGGGCCGCCACTACTGGTACGCCTTCAAGGCCCTGGGGAGGACCAGCCGGGTGGGACGGACGAGGACCGCTCCGGTGGGCAGCGTCCCCCGGGTCCGGTTCGCCGCCGCCAACTGCCAGGCGTTCCACGACGGGTACTACGCCGCGCACCGCGGCATCGCCCGCGAGAACGTCGACTTCGTCGTCCACCTCGGGGACTACATCTACGAGCACGGCCCGGTCGGCGGGGACCACGTGCGCGACCACGACGCGCCCGCCGTCCTCAGCCTCCAGGACTACCGCCGCCGCCACGCCCTGTACAAGGGCGACCCGTCCCTGCGCGAGGCACACGCCGCCCATCCCTGGTTCCTCACCTGGGACGACCACGAGGTCGTCAACGACTACAGCGGCACGGGCGGCGGGGCGCCCTTCCTGCGGCGGCGGGCCGCCGCGTACCAGGCCTGGTACGAGAACATGCCGCACCGCGACGACTCGGCCACCTCCGCCCTGCCCGACCCGGAGATCCACCGGGTCCGCCGCTGGGGGGACCTGCTGGAGCTGACCGTCCTGGACCTGCGCTCGTACCGCTCCGCGCAGAACCTGGCGAACGGCACCATCCTGGGCGCCGCCCAGAAGTCCTGGCTCAAGGGGAACATCGACCGCGCGCCCGACTCCTGGCACGTGTGGGCCAACTCGATCATGCTCAGCCAGCTCCGGGGCCGGCCGGGCGGCCCGTACATGTTCACCGACCAGTGGGACGGCTTCCTCACCGAGCGCGAGGAGGTCCTGAACCACGTGCACGGCAGCGGCCTGGAAGACCTCGTCGTCATCACCGGCGACTGGCACTCCGCGTTCGTCGACGACATCCGCACCGACTTCGACGACATCTCCTCACCGCTGGTCGGCACGGAGTTCACGGCCCACTCGGTGACCTCGGGCGCGTACTCCGCCGACTGGAACGCGGCCAACGGCCCCCTCATGGGCAGGGCCAACCCCCACCTGAAGTACTTCGAGGGCAACCGGTACGGCTACGACGTCTACGAGGTCACCCCCTCCCGGTTCAGCGCCCACATGCGGGTGATCGCCGACCGCCGGGACCCGGTCTCCCCGGTGACCACGCTCACCACCTTCCACGTGGACCGGGGCAAGGCCGGCTCCTACGAGGACCCGGCGACGAAGAACAGCCCGGCCCAGTGGCGCCGCGACTGACCCGGGGCTGACGCACGTCACACCGGTGCGCGGTTCCGCCGCGCACCGGTCCGCCCTATGGTCAAGGTCATGTTCGCTGCCTACGCCGCCCGCATCGACCGCGACCAGCCGCTCAACGGACTCGAACTGGGCGAACGCCCGGCCCCCGAGGCCCGCCCCGGCTGGACCACCGTCACCGTCAAGGCCGCCTCCCTGAACCACCACGACCTGTGGTCCCTGCGGGGGGTGGGACTCGGCGAGGAGAAGCTGCCGATGATCCTCGGCTGCGACGCCGCAGGCCTGGACGAGGACGGCAACGAGGTGGTCGTCCACTCCGTCATCGGCCAGACCGGCCACGGTGTCGGCCCGGACGAGCCGCGCTCCATCCTGACCGAGCGCTACCAGGGCACCTTCGCCGAGCGCGTCGCCGTCCCCGCCTGGAACGTGCTGCCCAAGCCGAAGGAGCTGTCCTTCGAGGAGGCCGCCTGCCTGCCGACCGCGTGGCTCACCGCGTACCGGATGCTCTTCACCAACGCCGGTGTCCGGCCGGGGGACTCCGTCCTGGTGCAGGGCGCCGGCGGCGGTGTGGCGACCGCGGCGATCGTCCTGGGCCGGGCGGCGGGCCTGCGGGTCTTCGCCACCAGCCGCGACGAGGCGAAGCGCCGGCGCGCGGTCGAGCTCGGGGCGGTCGAGGCGTACGAGCCGGGGGCACGGCTGCCGCGGCGGGTGGACGCGGTCATCGAGACGGTCGGCGCCGCCACCTGGTCGCACTCGGTGAAGTCACTGAGGCCCGGCGGCACCCTGGTGATCTCCGGCGCGACGAGCGGCGACCGGCCCTCCCACGCCGAGCTGACCCGCATCTTCTTCCTGGAGCTCAAGGTCGTCGGCTCGACCATGGGCTCCAAGGACGAGCTGGAGGACCTGCTGTCCTTCTGCGCGGCGACCGGGGTGCGGCCGGTCATCGACGAGGTGCTGCCGCTGGACCGGGCCCGCGAGGGCTTCGAGAGGATGGCGGCCGGCGACCTGTTCGGCAAGATTGTCCTGACGAACCCTTGATGGAGCGTCAGCCGCGCTGATGGGATCTCCGGCACCCGACGCCGGAGGTCCCCATGCCCGTCAAGCGCACCGTCGCCCTCGCCCTCTCCGCCCTGCTGGCCGTCGCCCCCGCCACCGCCCGCGCCCACACCCCGGGCGCTGCGGAGGCCCCGGGGATACCCCGCCTCACCGACGACCGGGGCCGGGTCCTGACCCTGCGCGGCTGGAACGTCGAGGACAAGACCCACCGCGGCGCCGCGGCGCTGTCCGCCATCACCGAGAAGCACTTCCGCGACATGCGCGCCCGGGGCTTCGACTTCGCCCGTCTCCTCGTCTTCTGGGACGACCTGGAGCCCAGGCGCGGCCAGTACAGCCGGGCGTACCTCCGCAAGATCGAGCGGATCCTCAACTGGGCGCACGCGCACGACATCCACGTCGTGATCGACGCCCACCAGGACGTCTTCGGCCCCGCCTTCGGCCACCGCGGCATCCCGGAATGGGCCACCCGCACCGACGGGCTGCCCTTCACCCCGCACCCCGGCGACTGGTTCGCGGAGTACTTCGAGCCGGCCGTGCAGCGCGCCTTCACCCACCTGTACCAGGACCCGGACCTGCGGCGCGCCCAGGCGGCGATGTGGCGGGTGCTCGCCGCCCGCTTCGCGCACCACCCGGCTGTCCTCGGCTACGACCTCATCAACGAGCCGATGGGCGAGCTGCGCGGGGGCGAGGACCTGGCGACGGCGGCCCGGCGGATCGAACGCGACCACCTCACGCCGCTGTACAACCGCCTGGCGGACGCGGTCCGTTCGGTGGACGACGGCAACTGGGTCTTCGTCGAGCCGACCCCGATCGTCGGGGAGGGCGTGCCCACGGGGCTCGGCAGGATCGAGGACCCGAAGGTCGTCTACGCCCCGCACTTCTACAACGCCGCGATGGAGGCGGGCGCCGACTACGACCCGGCGGCCGGCTGGATCGAGGCGTACGAGGCCGCGGTCACCACCTATCCGAAGAAGTACCGGGTACCGGTGGTGGTGGGGGAGTGGGGCCCGCTCAACAACACCCTGCCCAACATGGGCCGTTTCCACCGGGAGGCGCTCGCCTCGCTGAACCGCTACAGCTCGGGCTGGGCGGCCTACGTGTGGTGCTACGGCGGCGGGTACTGCGCGGTGGACGCCGCCGGGGCCTTCCGTACCCACAAGGAGCAGACGGCAGCGCCCTACGCGGAGGCGGTGGCGGGCCGGGTCGTGGCGCAGTCCCACGCCCACACCGAGTACCGGCTCTCCTACACCGCCGGGCCCGGGGCCACCGTGCTGTCCCTGCCGCCGAGCGCGCGGGGCTGGCGGGTCGCGGCGGAGGGGCGCGCGTGGCCGCGCACCACACTGGTGGCGCCGGGGCCGTCCGCGCGGGTGGTGGTACGCGCCGTGCCGGGCGCCCCGGTCACGGTCTCCGTCAGCCCGGGGTGAGACGGGCGGCGCGGCGGTGCGACGGGCGGTGCCCTCGGCGGGCGGCTCAGACCCCCGGCGTCCGCAGCACGGCGGCGATGTGGGCCGCCGCCGTGGAGAGGTGGCGGCGGGCCTCGTCGAGCTGCGGCTCCGTCACGCCGTGATCGCGAGCCGCGTCCCGGATGTCGTCGCGGAAACGGTCCAGCAGCCGGTCCAGGTCGCGTGCCGGGTCACCGGAACTCTCCGTGGCGCGCGCCCGGCCGGGAGCGGGCCCGGGCGCGGCCGGGCCCGGCCCGGCCCCCGCCGCCCGGTTCGCCGCCGTACCGCCGAGCAGGCCGCCCAGGTGGCCGACCAGGTCGTGCAGGCCCTCGCCCCGGGTGACGCGGTCCCGCACCTGCTGGGCGAACCGCTGCATCTCCAGGCGGGCCGCGGCGGCGTCCTCGCGGGCCCTGCGCGACTCGTCCCTCGCCCGCCGCGCCTGTTCCTTCCACTCCCGCTCGGCCCGCCGCAGTTCCTCCCTGGCGGTGTGCCAGGCGTCCGCCTCGACACCGCCGCCGGGCGGGGAGTGCCGGGTCCCGTGCGCCGCCGCCCGCACCTCGCCGCGCAGCCGGCCCGCCGCGCCGCGCACGTCGTCGCGGAGCTCGGCGGCCAGTTCGGAGACCGACTCGCGGATCTCCAGCTCCAGGTCGGCCAGTTCGGCGCCCCGGCCGGCCAGCTCGGCGCGGCCCGCGGCGGTGATCGAGTACACCTTGCGGCCACCCTCGGTGGTGTGCCGCACCAGCCCCTCCGCCTCCAGCTTGGCCAGCCGGGGGTACACCGTGCCGGCCGAGGGCGCGTACAGGCCCTGGAAGCGCTCCTCCAGGAGGCGGATCACCTCGTAGCCGTGGCGCGGCGCCTCGGCCAGGAGCTTGAGCAGATACAGCCGCAGGCGGCCGTGGGCGAAGACGGGCGGCATCTCACAGCACCTTTCCCCGTGGGTCCCCGGACTCGTGCGGGGGCCGCCGCAGCAGCGCCGGGGGACCGGACACAGCCCCGTCCCCGCCGGCCCCGAGGGTGCCGGTGCGTCCCGGGACGGGGGCGGACGGCTCCGCCAGACGCAACATATCGCGTTTGTCCCTATACGCGCTATATCGCGGCGGGCGGACGTCACGGGTGAGCCATCGGGGCGGATCGGCCGAGCGCGGTGCGGCGGGTCGACCGAACGTGGTGCCGAGCGCGGTGCGGCGGGTGGAGCGAGCGCGGTGCGGTGGGTCGGCTTCCCGCCGCTGCCCTCACCGTCACGCCCGCCCCGCCTCACGGGGGCGCGGGGTGGCGGACTACTCGTCCTCGTCCTCGTCGTCGAGCCGCGCCAGCCAGGTGGCCAGCCGCTCCACGGGAACCTCGAAGTCGGGGTTGAGGTCGACGAACGTGCGCAGCTGCTCGGCGAGCCACTCGAAGGTGACCTCCTCCTCGCCGCGCCGCTTCTCCAGCTCCTCGATGCCACGGTCGGTGAAGTACATGGGACAAGCCTAACGACAGGGGAAGGGCCCGGCTCCCGCGGATCACGCGGAAGCCGTCCCCTGGGAACGCCGTGCGTCAGGAGATCGCCTTCATGGCCTGCCAGCCGCCGTAGCCGACCACGGCCGGGGCGCCGATCAGGCCGGTCCTGCGGCCCGGGAGGAACTCCAGACCGGCCGTCGTGCTGGCGGTGAGATCGGCGTGGCCGTCCCCGTCGAGATCGCCCGGCGAGGCCAGGGTCATCACGCCCCAGCCGGAGTTGCCGATCGGGTAGCCCGACCGCCGACCGCCGACCGTCGGCCCCGGGGGCGGGCGGTCGGCCAACGACACAGCACAGCGCTGCCGCAGGCTCGTCCAGCGGCACCGCTGCTCGACTTCTCGGGGTTCCACCGCCGCCGCGCGAGCTGGTGGGCCTGTCCGGTGGCACCGTCGTCGAAGGGCCGCTCAAGTCAGGTGAGGGCCGTTGCCGAGGGTCGTGTGACAGCGCTCGACGCCTTCTCGCAGCGCCTGCTCGACCTGGAGCGCCATACCGCCCTTCAAGCCCGTGACTTGCCGGAGCACCTGCCGATCGACGGCGTGACTTTCACAGCGCCCGGCACCGGGGCTTGAGCCGCCCTGCCCCGTGCTGCATGAGAAGGCCGGGCGGGTCACCCCGGTGGGCCGCACGACCCGGTTCTGGCGCACTATGGAAGTCGGCCGCAGCCGGTGCGGTCGCCGATCGACAGGAGTACGACAGATGTTCGGCAGTGCCTTGAACGAGCTGTTCGCTCCTGGGCGGCGTCACACCGAGGAGGAGCGGCGCCGGCAGGAGATCACCCTGGACGAGGTCGGTGACGCGGACCCCGGCCAGGGGCCGATAGACCTCGGCAGCGGTGTCGTCGTCATCCGGGTGCCCGAGACCCGCGACGGTCCGCGGGAGCCGCACATCCGCGCTTGACCCGCGTCACCGCGCACGCCGGAGGGCCCGGCACCCCCTCCGGGGTGCCGGGCCCTCCGTGCGTGCCGCCGCCGGTCAGGCCTCGAAGACCTCGTTGACCAGCTGGACCTGCTCCGCCTGGTGGCGCTTGGCCGAGCCGACCGCCGGGGAGGAGCTGTGCGGGCGCGAGATGCGGCGCAGGCGCTCGCCGTGCGGGATGTCCGCGCCGACCGCCAGGTCGAGGTGGTCGATCAGGTTGAGCGCGATGAACGGCCAGGCACCCTGGTTCGCCGGCTCCTCCTGGGCCCACAGGTACTTCTCGGCGTTCGGGTACTTGGAGATCTCCGCCTGGAGCTCGGCACCCGGCAGCGGGTACAGACGCTCGAGACGGATGATCGCCGTGTCCGTGACCCCGCGCTTCTTCCGCTCGGCGTCCAAGTCGTAGTAGACCTTGCCGGTGCAGAAGACGACCTTGCGGACCGCGTTGGCCTCGACCGACTCGTCACCGATCACCGGGCGGAAGCCGCCGGTGGTGAACTCCTCCGCCTTGGACGCGGCGGCCTTCAGGCGCAGCATCGACTTCGGCGTGAAGACGACCAGCGGCTTGTGGTGCGGGTTGTGCACCTGCCACCGCAGGAGGTGGAAGTAGTTCGACGGCAGGGTCGGCATGGCGACCGTCATGTTGTTCTGCGCGCAGAGCTGGAGGAAGCGCTCCGGGCGGGCGGACGAGTGGTCCGGGCCCTGGCCCTCGTAGCCGTGCGGCAGCAGCAGCGTGACGCCGGACGTCTGGCCCCACTTCTGCTCGGCCGAGGAGATGAACTCGTCCACGACCGTCTGGGCGCCGTTGACGAAGTCGCCGAACTGGGCCTCCCACATGACCAGCGACTCCGGACGGGCCAGCGAGTAGCCGTACTCGAAGCCCATCGCCGCGTACTCGCTGAGCAGCGAGTCGTAGACGTTGTAGCGGGCCTGCTCGTCGGAGAGGTACATCAGCGGGGTGTAGTCCTCGCCGGTCTCCTGGTCGACCAGCACCGCGTGGCGCTGGCCGAAGGTGCCGCGGCGGGTGTCCTGGCCGGCGAGCCGGACCGGGACGCCCTCCATCAGCAGCGAGCCGATGGCGAGGGTCTCGCCCATGCCCCAGTCGACCGTGCCGTCCTCGACGGAGGCCGCGCGGCGCTGCATCTGCGGCATGAGACGCGGGTGGACGGTGATCCGGTCGGGGATGTTGACCTGCGACTCGGCGATCCGCTTCACGACCTCCTGGGAGACCGCGGTGGTGACGGCGACCGGGAACTCGGCCTGGACGCCCGGGCTGGGCGCCGGGGCCGGGTGCGAGGTGGCCTCGCGGACCTCGGTGAACACCTTCTCCAGCTGGCCCTGGAAGTCCTGGAGCGCCTGCTCGGCCTCTTCCAGCGTGATGTCGCCACGGCCGATCAGCGACTCGGTGTACAGCTTGCGCACCGAGCGCTTCTTGTCGATCAGGCTCACCATCTGCGGGTTGGTGAACTGCGGGTTGTCGCCCTCGTTGTGCCCGCGGCGGCGGTAGCAGATGAGGTCGATCACCACGTCCTTGTTGAACGTCTGGCGGAACTCGAAGGCGAGGCGCGCCACGCGGACGCACGCCTCCGGGTCGTCGCCGTTCACGTGGAAGATCGGCGCCTCGATCATGCGGGCCACGTCGGTGGCGTACATCGAGGAGCGCGACGACTCCGGGGCGGCGGTGAAGCCGACCTGGTTGTTGATGACGATGTGGACCGTGCCGCCGGTGCGGTAGCCGCGGAGCTGCGACATGTTCAGCGTCTCGGCGACCACGCCCTGGCCCGCGAAGGCCGCGTCACCGTGCAGGGCGACGGGCAGGACGGTGAAGTCCGTGCCGCCCTTGTTGATGATGTCCTGCTTGGCGCGGACGATGCCTTCCAGGACCGGGTCGACCGCCTCCAGGTGCGAGGGGTTGGCGGCCAGCGAGACCTTGATCTGCTCGCCGTCCAGGCCGGTGAAGGTGCCCTCGGCGCCCAGGTGGTACTTCACGTCGCCGGAGCCGTGCATCGACTTCGGGTCGAGGTTGCCCTCGAACTCGCGGAAGATCTGCGCGTACGACTTGCCGACGATGTTCGCCAGGACGTTCAGCCGGCCGCGGTGCGCCATGCCGATGACGACCTCGTCGAGGCGCGACTCGGCCGCGGAGTCGATGACCGCGTCGAGCAGCGGGATGACCGACTCGCCGCCCTCCAGCGAGAACCGCTTCTGGCCGACGTACTTGGTCTGCAGGAACGTCTCGAACGCCTCGGCGGCGTTCAGCCGGCGCAGGATGCGAAGCTGCTCCTCGCGCTCCGGCTTGGAGTGCGGGCGCTCGACGCGGTCCTGGATCCACTTGCGCTGCTTGGGGTCCTGGATGTGCATGAACTCGATGCCGGTGGTGCGGCAGTACGAGTCGCGCAGGACACCGAGGATGTCGCGGAGCTTCATCATCGACTTGCCGCCGAAGCCGCCGACCGCGAACTCCCGCTCCAGGTCCCACAGGGTGAGGCCGTGCTCGGTGATGTCCAGGTCCGGGTGCTTGCGCTGGCGGTACTCCAGCGGGTCGGTGTCGGCCATGACGTGGCCGCGGACCCGGTAGGAGTGGATCAGCTCGAAGACCCGGGCGGCCTTGGTGACGTCGTCGTCGTGCGAGGTGTCGATGTCCTTGAACCAGCGGACCGGCTCGTAGGGAATGCGCAGCGACTTGAAGATCTCGTCGTAGAACTCGTCCTCGCCCAGGAGGAGGTTGGCGACGACGCGGAGGAACTCGCCGGACGCCGCGCCCTGGATGACCCGGTGGTCGTACGTCGAGGTGAGGGTCATCACCTTGGAGATGCCCAGCTTGTTCAGGGTGTCCTGCGACGTGCCCTGGAACTCGGCCGGGTAGTCCATCGAGCCGACGCCCATGATGACCGACTGACCGGGCATCAGGCGCGGTACGGAGTGGACCGTGCCGAGGCCGCCGGGGTTGGTCAGGGAGACGGTGACGCCGGTGAAGTCATCCATCGTCAGCTTGTTCGCGCGGGCGCGGCGGACGATGTCCTCGTAGGCCTGCCAGAACTCGAAGAAGTTCAGCGTCTCGGCCTTCTTGATGGCCGCGACGACGAGCTGGCGGTCGCCGTTCGGCTTCACCAGGTCGATGGCGAGGCCGAGGTTGATGTGCGGGGGCTTGACCAGGACGGGCTTGCCGTCCTTCTCCCCGAACGACCAGTTCATCGACGGCATGGCCTTG
This sequence comes from Streptomyces sp. NPDC050856, assembly GCF_040653855.1. Taxonomy (NCBI): domain Bacteria; kingdom Bacillati; phylum Actinomycetota; class Actinomycetes; order Kitasatosporales; family Streptomycetaceae; genus Streptomyces; species Streptomyces sp. NPDC050856. The sequence goes on from NZ_JBFAGV010000001.1 coordinate 352,225, forward strand.
ATGGCCTGCACCATGGCGAACCCGATGATGTGCGTGAAGGAGATCTTCCCGCCGCGGGCCCGCTTGAGGTGGTTGTTGATGACGATGCGGTTGTCGAAGAGCAGCTTCACCGGGACGGCGCGGACCGAGGTGGCGGTCGGCAGCTCCAGCGAGGCGTTCATGTTCTTCGCGACAGCGGCCGAGGGGCCGCGCAGCGGCACGATCTCGGGGCCCTCGGCGGCCTCCTTGGCCGGCTCCGCCTTGGCGGCGGGCTTCTCGGCGGCGGGCCTGGCCTCGGCGGCCTTGGCGGCCGGCTCGGCGGTGGCCCGGGCCTGGGGCGCCGGAGCCTGAGCGGCCGGCTGTGCGGCGGCCGCTGCGGGCTTCGGGGCCTGGGGCTGGGCCGGGGCGGCGGCCGCGGGCTGCGCCGGGGTGGCGGGCGCGGCCGGGGCCTGGGGCGCCGCGGGGGACGTCGGGGCCGGCTGCGTCGTGGTGCCCGCAGCCCCCGCGGCCGCGGCACCCTCGCCCGCGGGCTTGTCCGCCGAGCCGGACGTGCCCGGCTTGTAGTCGGCGAAGAAGTCCCACCAGGCGCGGTCGACCGAATTAGGGTCCTGGAGGTACTGCTGGTAGATCTCGTCGACGAGCCACTCATTGGGACCGAACGCGGCAGCAGGGTTCTGACCCTGCCCGTCTTGGTCGGTCGATGTGCTCGAGTTACTGGGGGACTGAGACGACACGGCGGTAACCGCCCTCTTCCGCTTCACAAGGTGATGGACAGCGGAAATAAAGGCTACGCCTCCCTGGCCTGGAGATGCAGGCCGGGCATGCCTTCGTCGCGTACATCACATCGCAAGCCTGGTTTCAGCACGAGAAATGGCGGGAAACAAGTGTGGTTCGGGCATGATCGGGTACACGTCGGCGCGGCTACGGCCTCCGACCCGCCGCACCCCGGCCGACGTCCTGCCCCGGTACACGCAGAACCACGACTTCCGGTTCGAACCCTACGTCAACCGCGCTGCTGAGGAATGCCCGGAAGGGTGACCTTGATTCGGCAACCGCGAGCGGATTCGGCCACTCCGATGCGGCCACCGTGCAGATCGACCGCCCAGCGGGCGATCGCCAGCCCCAGTCCCGTACCGCCGTCGCTGCCCGGGCCCTGCGGCGAGGCGGCGATGCCGCGGTTGAAGCGCTCGAAGACCTTGTGCCGCTCCGACTCCGGGATGCCCGGGCCCTCGTCCAGCACCTCCAGGTCCAGCGACTCCGGCTGCGGCCCGCGCCGGGCCCTGACCGTCACCCGGCCGTGCGGCGGCGAGTGCTTGACCGCGTTGTCGATCAGGTTCGCCACGACCTGGTGCAGCCGCTCGGCGTCCGCGTGGGCGGTCAGCTCCGGCGGCGAGACGTCCAGGTGCAGATGGACGTCGGTACGGGTGTGGCGGCCGGAGCCCGAGCTCAGGAAGCGCTGCGAGGCGGCCAGGTTGGCCTCCTTGAGCACCCCCGACAGGTACGGCCACACCTCGAAGCGGCGCGAGCGCAGCGGTACGACACCGTTGTCGAGCCGGGACAGGTCCAGCAGTGTCTCCACCAGGCTGCCCAGCCGTTCGGTCTGCTTGAGCGCCAGCCGCATGGTCTCCGGGTCGGCGGCGGAGACCCCGTCGACCACGTTCTCCAGCACCGCGCGCAGCGCCGCTATGGGAGTGCGCAGCTCGTGGGAGACATTGGCGACCAGCTCCTTGCGGTGCCGGTCCACCGCCTCCAGGTCGTCCGCCATGCGGTTGATGGTGGAGGCGAGGTCGCCGAGCTCGTCACGCCGCCCGGCGCCGCGCACCCGCCGGGTGTAGTCGCCGTGCGAGATGGACTTGGCGACGGTGTTCATCTCGTCCAGCGGCGCGGTCAGGCCGTGCGCCACGAACTGGGTGATCAGCAGCGTGGCGATCACCGAGAACACGGTGATGAAACGGAGCTCGGTCTCGGTGCGCAGGGCCACCATCAGCAGTCCGGTGGTGATGAAGACCGAGACCACCACCAGGCTGCACAGCTTGGTCTTGATCGAGATCGTCACCGACCGCGCCCGGCGGCGGAGCCGCCCCGCGGGCCACCTCATGGTGCCGGGGTCTCCAGCGCGTAGCCGACGCCGTGCACCGTACGGATCCGCTCCGCGCCGATCTTCCGGCGCAGCGCCTTGATGTGGCTGTCCACCGTCCGGGTGCCCGACGCGTCCGCCCAGTCCCACACCTCCGCCAGGAGCTGCTCGCGCGAGAGCACCGCCCGCGGGGTGCCGGCCAGGCAGACCAGCAGGTCGAACTCGGTGGGCGTCAGGTGCACGTCCTCGCTCCTGACCCGCACCCGGCGCTGGGCGTGGTCGATCTCCAGCTCGCCCAGGCGCAGTATGCCGCTGCGGGGCGTCACCGCGGCCTGCGCCGCCCGCTCCACCCGGCGCAGCAGCACGTGCACCCGGGCCGCCAGCTCCCGCATCGAGAACGGCTTGGTCATGTAGTCGTCGGCCCCGACGCCGAGCCCGACCAGCATGTCGGTCTCGTCGTCCCGGGCCGTCAGCATCAGCACCGGTACCGGGCGCTGGGCCTGCACCCTGCGGCACACCTCCAGGCCGTCGAAGCCCGGCAGCATGACGTCGAGGACCATCAGGTCCGGCTGCCACGCCTCGGCGGCGTCGACGGCCGCCGGGCCGTCGGTCGCCGTCTGCACCAGGAAGCCCTCGGCCCGCAGCCGGGCGGAGATGGCCTCGACGATGGTGGTGTCGTCCTCCACGACCAGAACTCGCCGCTGGGCACCCGGCGTGACCGCCGTCCCGCTGTGGCTGGTGTGTGTCTGCTCCATCGCCCCGCCCCTGTCGCGCCCCGGGGCGCGAACCGCGTGTAGATCCGTGTGTTCGGTCAGCAGCGTAAAGGCAGCGACCGCGTCCCGGCTACGCAGGGCGAACGCCGAGGTGGACCACGTCCGGTACGCCCCGGGCAACCGGGATCTCTTCGGTCCTTACCCCGTTGAATCCGGCATTGCGCAACGACTCTTCGAAATCGGCGGACGGCCGCGCGGACCACACGGCCAGGATCCCGCCGGGATTCAGCCGTGCCGCGCAGGCCGCCAGACCGTCCGGCGAGTAGAGGTTCTCGTTGCCCTGCGTGACCGTCCAGTCGGGCCCGTTGTCGATGTCGAGGCAGAGCGCGTCGTAGGTGTCCGGGGAGGTGCCCAGGTGGGTGAGCAGGTCGTCGTGCACCAGCAGGGCGCGGGGGTCGGCCAGCGCCCGGCCGGAGATCGCGGCCAGCGGGCCCTCGCGGTGCCAGTCGATGATGGCGTGCTCCCGCTCCACCACCGTGATACGGGCCCAGAACGGGTCCGCGGCGGCGTGGGCGAGCGAGAAGCCCACTCCGAGGCCGCCGATGAGCACGGTGGGGGTCGCGCGGTCCCCCAGCGCCTCCCGGGCGGCGTCCACGAGCAGCCGTTCCGAGCGGCCGTCGGAGGTGTCCATGAGGAAGGTCCCGTTGGCGATGATCTCGAAGTGGTCGCCGTCCTGCCGGAGGACCACCTCGCCGTACGGGCCTTCGCGTCGGTCGAGAATCGTGGGAGCCATGGGCCTCAGCGTAGTGAGCGGCGCCCGGCGGCGGTCCGGGCCGTCGGGGGCCGGCGGGCACGGAACCGCGGGCGGGTGCGGGCCGTTCCCGGGTGTGACGCAGGTCATGGACGGGCGCGGTGGTGATCGCGTTGGGTGGGGCAAGGTGGACCGGGGGAAACGGACACGGAAGGACGGCCTCTCGGTGCAGCAGCTCCGTACGCGCGAGGCGCGGGCGACCGGAACGGCCCACGTGACCGGCGGCACGGGCGGCGCACCCCCGGGGGCCGCCGGAGCGGGCCCGAGCGCCGCGCTGCTGGACGCGGTCCCGGCCCAGCGCGCCACCGCCTCGTCCGGGTGCGGATCCACCGCGGCCTCCGTGCCCGGGAGGACAGCCGTGGCCGGAGCGGGACCCGCTGCCACCGCTGCCGAGTCCGGAACCGGAACCGGATCCGGATCCGCTGTCGAGTCGGCGCCGCAGGCCGTTCCAGGCGTCGCCCGCCCGGCCGCTCCCGGTGGTGCCCCCGCCCGGTGGCGGCGTCTCGCGCGGCTGCTGCCCACGCCGGCCGGCACGCCCTTCACCTTCGGCTACGGCCTCATCCTGCTGGCCACCTCGCTGTTCACCGAGTACGGCGACCCCGGGACCGTCACCGCGCTGCTCAACGGCTCCAGCACCGACGTGGCCCATCTGGTGCGCACCCCCCTGCTCGTGCTGGTCGCCAGCGCGCTGTGGGTGGCCGGCGGGCTGCTGTCGCCGTACGCGGTGGGCTTCGTCTTCGTCCTCACCGCGCTGGAACGGCGGATCGGGGCCTGGCGCACCGCCGCCGTGTTCCTGGTGGGGCACGTGGTGGCGACACTGGCCACCGAGATCCCGGTCGGCCTGTCCGTGCTGGCCGGCCACCTGCCCGCGACCTCCCTGCACCGCCTCGACTACGGCATCAGCTTCGGGCTGATGGCGAGCGTGGGCGCGCTGGCCGGGCTGCTCACGCCGGTGGTGCGGGGAGCCGTGCTGGCCTGGGTGTCGCTGATGCTGGTCCAGGACCTGGTCCGGTTCGAGGACCCGCTCACCAACTGGGGCCATCCGTTGGCGCTGCTGGTGGGGATCGCCTGCTGGCAGCCGGTGCGGCGGGTGGCCCGGCGGCGCTAGCCGTCCGCCCGGCCGCCGGGCGCACCGCGCACCACGCCGGTCAGCGGCCCCTGGTACCGCCACCCCAGGGCGCGGTACAGCGCCCGGCCCTGGGTGGTCGCCGCCAGCACGCCGGTCACCGCGCCCGCCCGGGCGCCCGCCGTTTCGAGGACGCGCATCACCGCCCGGCCGAGCCCGCGCCGCCGGTGGCCCGGGTACGTCTCGATCTGGTCCACCACCGCCGTGTGCCCGGTCGGGGCGAGCTGTCCCCGGGCGGCGAGCGCCCCGTCGGTGGCGAGGAACCGCACCCGGAAGACCCCGTCGTACCAGGAGGTCTCCCGCGCGTACCCCGGCGGCAGCGCCGGGGCGGGAGCGGGGCGCAGGGCGGTGAACATCAGGAAGCCGGGGTCGTCCGGCACCGTCCAGCCCGGCGTGATCCAGCCGGCCACCTCCTCGGGCCGGGCCAGGACCTTCAGCCAGGCGCCCGGCCGGGTGACGGCCTCGCAGAGCTCGCGCACCGAGACCTCGTCCGGCTCCGGCAGCACGTGCCGGAACACGTGGTGCGGCAGGCCGACGTCGATGCGGTAACCCCAGGGCTCCACCACCGGAGCGGGGGTGCCACGGGAGACGGCCCAGCCCCGCACCCAGACAGATGTAATAGCTGAATTGCGCATAGAGCCATTACGCACTGCGCACCGGCCGGGCGGCCAGTGGATTCACCGCGCGGCCGGGAGGTTTTCGGCCAGCCGTGGACAGCCGGAACGGTGATCGCCAAGAGCGAACAGAGGGCCGGGAACATTCGGCGGCTCCGTCACATTGAGCCTGTACAGCTCAACTTGACTGCCGAAAGGAAGATCATGGCTTCGACGTCCACACCGCTCACCCTGCCCGTGCTGCCGCTCGACGACGAGGTCGTGCTGCCGGGCATGGTGGTGCCACTGGACCTGTCCGACAGCGAGGTGCGTGCCGCCGTGGAGGCCGCCCAGGCCGCCGCCCGGGCCGACGCGTCCGGCAGCGGCAAGCCGAAGGTGCTGCTGGTGCCGCGCATCGAGGGGACCTACGCGGGGACCGGTGTCCTCGGCACCGTGGAGCAGGTGGGGCGGCTCTCCGACGGCGACCCCGGCGCGCTCATCCGGGGCCGCGGCCGGATCAGGATCGGTGCCGGGACGACGGGGCCCGGCGCCGCCCTGTGGGTGGAGGGCACCGAGGTCGACGAGGCCGTGCCCGACCCGCTGCCCGGAGCGGTCACCGAGCTCGTCAAGGAGTACAAGGCGCTCGCCACCAGTTGGCTGAAGAAGCGCGGCGCCTGGCAGGTCGTGGACCGCGTCCAGCAGATCGACGGCGTCTCCGCCCTTGCCGACAACTCCGGCTACTCGCCGTTCCTGACCACCGCCCAGAAGGTGGAGCTGCTGGAGACGGCCGACCCGGTCGCCCGCCTGAGGCTCGCCACCGAGCAGCTGCGCGACCACCTCGCCGAGCAGGACGTGGCCGAGTCCATCGCCAAGGACGTCCAGGAGGGCGTCGACAAGCAGCAGCGGGAGTTCCTGCTGCGCCGCCAGCTGGAAGCCGTGCGCAAGGAGCTGCGCGAGCTCAACGGCGAGCAGGAGGGCGAGGGGTCCGACGACTACCGGGCCCGCGTCGAGGCCGCCGACCTCCCCGAGAAGGCGCGCGAGGCGGCGCTGAAGGAGGTCGACAAGCTGGAGCGGTCCAGCGACCAGAACCCGGAGACCGCCTGGATCCGCACCTGGCTCGACACGGTGCTGGAGATGCCGTGGAACGAGCGCAGCGACGACCGGTACGACATCCGGGGCGCCAGAGCGGTCCTGGACGCCGAACACGCCGGCCTGGAGGACGTCAAGGAGCGGATCACCGAGTACCTGGCCGTGCGCAAGCGCCGCGCCGAGCGGGGCCTGGGCGTGGTCGGCGGGCGGCGCGGCGGCGCGGTGCTCGCGCTGGTCGGGCCGCCCGGCGTGGGCAAGACCTCGCTGGGCGAGTCGGTCGCGCACGCGATGGGCCGGAAGTTCGTGCGGGTCGCCCTCGGTGGTGTACGCGACGAGGCGGAGATCCGCGGTCACCGGCGCACCTACGTCGGAGCGCTGCCCGGCCGGATCGTGCGCGCCGTCAAGGAGGCCGGGTCCATGAACCCGGTGGTCCTGCTGGACGAGATCGACAAGGTCGGCTCCGACTTCCGGGGCGACCCGGCCGCCGCGCTGCTGGAAGTCCTGGACCCGGCGCAGAACCACACCTTCCGCGACCACTACCTGGAGGTGGAACTGGACCTGAGCGACGTGGTGTTCCTGGCCACCGCCAACGTCCTGGAGGCCATCCCCGAGGCGCTGGCCGACCGCATGGAGATCGTCCGGCTCGACGGCTACACCGAGGACGAGAAGGTCGTCATCGCCCGTGACCACCTGATCCCGCGCCAGCTGGAACGGGCCGGGCTGGAGAGCGGCGAGGTGACCATCGAGGAGGCGGCGCTGCGCCGGCTGGCGGGCGAGTACACCCGGGAGGCGGGCGTACGGAACCTGGAGCGGTCCGTCGCCCGGCTGCTGCGCAAGGTCGCCGCGCGGAACGAGCTGGGTGAGCGCGACCTGCCGGTCACCGTGCGCGCCGAGGACCTGCGGGACCTCGTCGGACGCCCGCACCACGTGCCCGAGTCCGCCCAGGACCCCGCCGAGCGCCGCACCGCCGTGCCGGGCGTGGCCACCGGCCTGGCGGTCACCGGGGCCGGCGGCGACGTGCTGTTCGTGGAGGCGTCGCTGGCCGACCCGGAGACGGGCGCCGCCGGGCTGACGCTGACCGGCCAGCTCGGGGACGTGATGAAGGAGTCCGCGCGGATCGCGCTGAGCTTCCTGCGCTCGCACGGCGCCGAGCTGGAGCTGCCCGTCACCGGCCTGAAGGACCGGGGAGTGCACATCCACTTCCCGGCGGGCGCGGTGCCCAAGGACGGCCCGAGCGCCGGCATCACCATGACCACGGCGCTGGCGTCCCTGCTGTCCGGGCGCCTGGTCCGTACGGATGTGGCCATGACCGGCGAGGTGTCGCTGACCGGCCGGGTGCTGCCGATCGGCGGCGTGAAGCAGAAGCTGCTGGCCGCGCACCGGGCCGGGATCACCACCGTGGTCATCCCCAAGCGGAACGAGCCGGACCTGGACGACGTGCCGGCCGAGATCCTGGACGGGCTGGAGGTCCACCCGGTGACGGACGTCCGGCAGGTGCTGGAGATCGCCCTGTCACCGGCGACGACGGACGCCCCGGCGGCCTCGGTCCCGGCGGCCGCCTGACCGCGCCGGCCGGCTGCCCGACCGGCTGCCCGGCCGTGCCCGGCCGGCCGGGCACGGCCGCCCGTGCCCCGCGCCCCCGCCGGACCGGGGCGCGGGGCCCCGCCGTGCCGGCCGCCGGTCAGGCCTTGACCGCCCGGGTGTACAGGGCCCGCGCCCGGGCGTCGAAGAGCACCGCCGTCGAGGTCGTGTCCGTGTCGCCGCCGCTGAGCACCCCGATCACCCGGCCCGGGTGGGCGGCGTCGCGGTGGTCCGCGAGCCAGGGGCTGCCGCTCGTACCGTCCCAGAAACCGGCGCACCGCATCACCATCGAGCCCGCCAGGTCCGGATCCTCGGCTGTGTCGGTGGTGCAGGAGATGGGGCGGTTGGCCGGATTGTGCTCCTCGTTGGGGTAGCCCACCACCGTCACATGCCGTCGCGGCCCGGACCCCCAGTCGGCGGGCGCCCCGCCCACCACCTGCTGCACCTGCCGTCCCCTGCCGTCCGGCTCCAGGGTCAGGAAGGCGTAGTCGCGGGCGTCGTCGCCGGTGCGCCGCCAGGCGTCGTCCACCTGGATCGCGCGGACCCTCCACTTCCCGTACGGCGCCGAGGCGGCGCCCTTGCCGCGGAAACCGGGGACGAAGGAGAAGCCCTCGGCGTACACCCCGTACTCGTACACGCAGTGCGCGGCGGTCGCGACGACGTTGCCCCTGGGGCTGGCCACCACGCTCGCCGTGCACCAGTGCCCCTCGTCGTCCAGGAGCACCCCGACCGACGGCAGCCCCGCCGACGGCGCGGCCGAGCGCTGCGAGGAGGGCACCGGCGCGGGGGCCGGGCGCCGTTCCTGCCCCTGCGCCCGCTCCTGTCCCCCGTGGGCCGCCGGGCGCGGTGCCGAGTGCGACGGCACCGTACACGCGGTGGCGGCGGTCAGGAGGGCGACGGTCCACAGCAAGGGCCTTTTCCAGTGCATGCGCCCCATCCTGACCCACCGCCCGCCACCAGGGAATTACCTCAGGGCTCCAGCCAGCCCAGCGAGGTCGCCCGCGCCCCCGCCTGGAAGCGCGTCCGGGCGTCGAGCGCCTCCAGCAGCCGGCTGATCCGCCGCCGCGCGGTGTGCACGTGCACACCCAGCCGGCGGGCGATGGCCTCGTCCTTCAGCCCGGCCGCCAGCAGCGCCAGCAATTCCCGCTGCTGCCGCTCGGACACCGCCCCGTCCCGGCCGCCGTCCAGGGGCGTGGCCCGCTCCCACACCGTCTCGAACAGCGGCACCAGGGCGTCCCGCAGCGGCGCCGGCCCGTCGCCGACGACCAGCGCCGCCGCCCGGGGGTCGGCCGGGTCGCCCGGGGGCAGCAGCGCGACCCGGCGGTCGACGGTGATCAGCCCGGCCGGTACGCCGGTGGCGACCCGCACCCGGAGGCCCTGGTCCACCAGGGCGGTCAGCCAGCCGGGCGGCTCCGGTTCCGCCGGCGCCGGCCGCTCCAGCACGGCCCGTACCGTCACCCCCCGGGCCAGCAGCGCCGCCAGCGCCGTGCCGTCGTCCGGCCCGGCGCCGTGCCCCCTGTCCGGCCCGGTGGCCGGCCACGCGCCGAGCCCCGCGCCCGGCGACCGGCGCAGGATCGTCACCTCCCGCTCGGCCGCCGCCAGCAGTTGCCCGGCCCGTTCCCCGATCGCCCGCCGCCCGGTGACGACCTCCACGCCGCAGCCGGGGGCGGCCGGGCCGGGGCGCCCGGCGAGGGCGAGCCGGTCGGCGGTCATCCGCAGCCGCGCCAGCTCCGCCGATCGCAGGTGCAGTTCCGCCTGGCGCCGGTGGATGAGCGTACGGATGGCGGCGGCGGGCGCCGCCGGGCGCGGCAGACCGCGCCCGTCCCCCGGGACGGCCGGCCGCGCGAAGCCGTGCTCCACCAGCCGGTCCAGCGCGGCGTCCACCCGTTCGCGCGGCAGCCGCAGCAGCCGTGCCAACTCGTCCGCGCCGTCCGCCCGTCGGGCGAGCAGTGCCCGGTACGCGCGTTCCTCGGTCTCGCCCAGGCCAAGAGTGGTCAGTTCTCCCTGGATCATGCGGGGGATTCTCACCGCGTCTTCACAGGACACACAAGTGCGCGTGTCCACTTCTCAACGCCGCTGGCTCATTGCCGCCTTGGCATCCCCCCGCTTGCATGGCGGTGACCACCTGAACGGCTGACCAGCACGTGGGAGGGGTACGACCTGTGCGCAAACCCAGTAGACGCTCGGTGAGTTCCGGCATACGAACGGGGCCGGGGGCCAGAGGCGCCGCCGCGTTCCTCGTCGCCGCGGGGCTCCTGATCACCGCGGTTCCGGCCCAGGCGGCGACCGCGCCGGCCGCACCGGCCGCGCCGCGGGCCGGGGCGCCGTCGGCGGACGTCGTCCCGGGGACGAGGACCGCGACCCCGGCCCTGGTCGACGGCATCCGCGAGGCGGTGGACGCCGGGCTGCCCGCCGCGGACGCGGCCCGCCGCCACCTGGCCGCCAAGGAGAGCCGGTACAAGATCGACAATCCCGGGCGCGATCTCGCCCCCCTGCGGACGCAGCGGCACGGCGCCGACGAGACCGTACGGCTCCAGCAGAGGCACCGCGGTGTGCCGGTGCTGGGCGGCCAGTACGTGGTCCGGATGGATAACGGGGGCGGCGAGCGGGTCGTCACCGGCACCTCCGGGAAGTACTTCACGGGCCTGCGGACCGGAACCACACCGTCCGTGGACAAGGACGTGGCGGTACGGCGGGCGGTGACCGCGACCCTCGAACGGCTGGGCGGACACCGGCTCACCGAGCCGGCCCCGGACCGGGGACTGCGCGGCACCGCCGGGGGCCTGGTGGTGATCCCGCGCGGCGAGGGCGTGCTGGCGTACCAGGTGACCGTGCGCGGGGCGGACCCGGTGACCGGCGGGCCGGTGCTCCAGCAGGTGTACATCGACGCGCGGGCCGGGTTCCCGGTGCTCCAGTTCAGCGGCATCAGGACGTTCACGGCCCCGCCGGCGACCGCGGCCGGTGGGACCGCCGCCACCGCGACAGTGCCGGGCCCCGGGGCCGCGGGTGGCGGTTCCGCCGCCGCGCCCGAGCCGGTGACCGGCAGCGGCACACTGCTGAGCGGCGGCAAGGTCGAACTCAATGTGTCCAGGCGGGCCGACGCCTATGTGATGGCCGACGCCGCCCGAGGGGTGAGCACGTGGGACGCGCGCGGCCGGGACGTCATGGAGGCGGCCGGCGGCTGGCCCGAGGGCATCGAGGAGTTCGCCTCGCCCACCGCCGGGTTCGGCAAGGAGGCCACCGACGCGGGCGCGGTCGACGCGCACTGGGCCGCCGCCCGGGTGTACGACTACTACAAGCGGCAGCACGCCCGCGACGGCCTCGACGGCCGTGGTTCGGCCGTCAACTCCCTGGTGGGCGTCACCGACTTCGGTTCGCCGTTCGTCAACGCCTTCTGGGACGGCACGAAGATGGTCTACGGCTCCGGCGACGACGAGTACAAGCCGCTGTCCGGGGACCTCGACGTGGTCGGCCACGAGATGACCCACGGCGTCGTCGAGCACACCGCCAACCTGGTGTACGCGGGCCAGTCCGGCGCCCTCAACGAGGCGATCGCCGACTACTTCGGCAACGCGATCGACGTGACCGTGTCCGGCATGGCGATGGACCACCCGGACGCCGGCCTGGTCGGCGAGGACCTGTGCCGTACCGCCGAGCCGCGCCGGTGCGCCTTGCGCGACCTCGACGACGGCGCGACGACCTCGGAGAACTTCCTGGGCGTGACCTTCGGCACCGACAACGGCGGCGTGCACCTCAACTCCACCATCTTCGCCGGCGCCCTGTGGGACCTGCGCCAGGACCTGGGCGGCGAGCTGGCCGACCGGATCGTCTACAAGGCGCTGTCCGAGTACCTGACCCCGCTGGACGGCTTCACCCAGGGCCGCGACGCGGTGCTGGCCGCCGCGGCGGACCTGGGGGTGGCCGGCGGGCAGCTCACCGCCGTCAGGCGCTCCTTCAACGCCCACGGCATCGTGGCGGGCTGGGAGGAGGCACTGGGGGTCGACTCCGACGAGCTCTTCGGCAAGCTGAACATCAACGGCACCGGCGTCCAGGCCGGCGGCGGCTGGTGGGCCACGTCCAAGTCCAACGACGACGGCACCGAGCCGTACTCGGTGTACGCCGGGCGGGCGGACGGCACCGGCACGCCCAGGCTGATCAGCCCCAACGACGGCCGCTACCACGTGTACCCGGCGACCGACGGCAGGACGGTGGTCTGGGCCGCGTACGGCGGGAGCGGGGTGGACATCCTGTCGCGCCCGCTGGCCGGCGGCCCGGTCAAGAGGCTGTACACCACCGGCACCGGTGACGTCTTCAACCTGCGCGTCGACGGCGGCGTGACCGTCTTCGAGGTCTGGGACCCGTTCGGCGCCCGCCATGTCGCCGTGCTGCGGCCCGGCGAGAAGGCGCCGACGTTCGTCGACGGCGGCCGTGACGACGTGATGACGGCCCTGCCGTCCGTCTCCCGGGGCCGGATCGCCTACGCCAAGGTCTACCCCGACGGTGACGGCCACCGCCTCGGCGTCGACATCCGCGACGTCGCGACGGGCCGGACGGTACCGGCCGGGCAACTGGGCGAACCGCAGTCCCTCGGCCGCACCGCCGTCAACGGCAGCCACGTCTTCTGGCTGGTCGACGAGATCGTCCAGGACGACGGCCGGATGGCGGTCCGCCGTGCCGACCTCGACGGCACGAACGCCTACGACCTCAGCGGTGAGGCCAAGCCGGGGGCGCTGGTCCCCGACGACCTGACGGTCTCCGGGACGGCGGTCACGGTCAGCGCGGTCCTGCCGGAGATGGAACTGCGCAACGAGACGCTGTCGAAGGTCTGGCAGCTCACCCCGGACGGCTCCCGCAAGGAGCGCTTCTCCTGCAACCGGGGCGAGCAGATCTCCCCGGCGGCGGTCTCCGGCACGCAGGTCGTGTGGCTCGACGGCACGACGGGCTGGACGAACCTGGTCACCCGCGGCCGGCCGGCGGGCCGCTGCGGCTGACCGGCGTGGCCGGGCCGCCGCGGCCGGCGGCCCGGCCGGCACGGACCTCCGGCGCCCGCGCGGCGCCGGGGGTCCTCCGGGCGCCGGGCACGGGCCCGGCGGGCCGTTCAGCCGTACGCCAGCGCCTGCACGCGGTCGTAGGCGCCGTTGAACCTGTTGTGGTCGCCGACGATGGGGCCGGACGAGGTGTACTGCCACATCGTGTGGAAGGCCCACCCGGCGGGCAGTTCGCCCACCGTCGTGTTGTAGCGGGCCACCCAGAGCGGGTTGGTGGCGCCGAAGCCGGCGTAGTTGCCGGTGCACTGCTTCCACCAGCTGGTGGCGGTGTAGATCACCGCGTCCCGACCGGTACGGGCCTTGTAGCGGTTGAGGAAGTCGCGGATCCAGGCGACCACGGCGGACTGGCTCTTGCCGTAGCAGGCGGCGCCGTACGGGTTCCACTCGATGTCCAGGACGCCCGGCAGGGTCATGCCGTCGCGGGACCAGCCGCCGCCGTTGTCGACGAAGAAGTCGGCCTGCGCGGCGCCGGTGGCGGTGTCGGGGGTGGCGAAGTGGTAGGCGCCCCTGATCAGGCCGGTGTGGTACGAGCCGGTGTACTGCTGTGCGAAGTACGGGTTCTCGTAGTACGTCCCCTCGGTGGCCTTCACATAGGCCCACCGGACACCGCTGGCCCACAGGGCGCCCCAGTCCACGCCGCCCTGGTGGCTGGAGACGTCCACGCCCTCGGTCTGGGCGACGCGGGGGACGGGCGGCAGGCCGCCGACCCCGTCGTGGGCGGCGACGCCCATGCCCATCCGGGCGGTGCCCCGGGCGGGCTTGTCGGCGGCGGTCGCCGCGCCCGGCAGGGTGAGGAGGAGGGCGAGGACGGCGAGGAGGGCCCCGGCCAGGGGCGTGGGTCTGAGCGGGGTGGCCGTTCCGGATCTGCGCACGGGCATGCGTGCCTCCGAAAAGTCGTGGTGGGGGGCATGTCCTGGTGTGGACATGTCATTGGAAGCTACGCACGTAGACCCACCGGGCGGAAGGGGGTCCGGGCGCCGCCGTTGGTCTACGCCTGCGAAATACTGACCGAGCTGCGGCAATGACCGCCCCGGCAGGAAACTTTCAGAACCAGGAAAGCGCGCGAGGGGTGCTGACGTGCACGGAAGCGGTACGGGGAGCGAACACGGCACCACCGGGGGGAACGGGGTGGACCACGAGTTCCTGGCCCTGGAGCGGGAACTGGCCGTCTTCCTGCGGCGCGCCCGCGCCTCGTCCGGCGAGATGGCCCGCGAGGTCCACCCCGAGCTGGAGCCCGCCGCGTACGGACTGCTCGTCAGGCTGGACGAGGCCGGCCCGCAGCGCGCCACCGACCTCGCCGGCTACTTCGGCGTCGGCAAGGCGACCATGAGCCGCCAGTTGCGCGCCCTGGAGGACCTCGGGCTGGTCGCCCGCGACCCGGACCCCGCCGACCGCCGCGCCTCGCACGTACGCCTCACCGACGAGGGCCGCGGCCGGTTCCGCCGGGTGCGCGACGCCCGCCGCGAGCGCTACGTCCGCAAGCTCTCCGGCTGGAACCGCGCCGAGGTCGCCGAGCTCGCCCGGCTGCTGCACCAGCTCAACACCGGGGCGGAGGACGCCCCCTAGGCCCGCTCCCCCCGGGCCGGATCCGCGACCTCGACCACGATCTTGCCGAACTGGCGGCCGGCGGCCATCCGCTCGTACGCGCCCACCACCCCGGCCAGCGGATGCGTGCCGTCCACCACCGGGACGATCCGGTGCCGGTCCACGAACGCGAGCATGTCCCGGAACTCCTCGGCGCTGCCCATGGACGTACCCAGCAGCGCGTGCTGCGGGAAGAACAGCGACCGCAGCGGCAGCCGCACCTCGTCACCCGAGGTGGCGCCGAACGACACCACCCGGCCGCCGGGCCGCACGACCTCGGAGTACCGCTGGAACACGGCCGGCCCCACCCCGTCCAGCGCCAGGTCCACCGGGTCCCCGCCCAGCTCGGCGCGCCAGTCGCTCCCGCTCTCCAGGGCCCGGTCGGCCCCCAGCGCCAGCGCCCCGGCCCGCTTGTCCGCCTGCCGTGAGGTCACGGTCACCCGGGCCCCGGCGGCCTTGGCCAGCGACAGCGCGAAGGTGGCCACCCCGCCCCCGATGCCGGGGATGAGGACGTGTTCGCCCGGACGCAGACCGCCCCGGGTGAACAGCGCCCGGTAGGCGGTGACGGCGGACAGGGGCAGGGCCGCGGCCTGCCGCCACGTCAGGTGCGGCGGCTTGGGGTGCGTCCGGGCCGCCGGGATCAGCAGGGTCTCGGCGAGCGTGCCGTCGGAGGGACCGCCGAGGATGTCCGGTACGGCGGGCACGTCGGCCGCGCGCTCCCAGTTGAGCGTCGGGTTGACGACGACCTCGTCGCCCTCCCGTACCCCGGTCACGCCGCTCCCGGTGGCCGTCACGACACCCGCGCCGTCCGAGCCCGGCACGAAGGCGGGGTCACCGGTGCCCCGGGTGTCCATCAGGAACAGGTCCCGGTGGTTCAGCCCGGCGGCCCGGATCCTCACCGTCACCTGGCCGGGGCCCGGGACCGGCTCCGGGATCTCGGTGATCTTCAGGCCGGTCAGCCCCTGGTGTCCCTGGTGGATGGCCGCGCGCATCGGGCTCCCCTGTGTCGGTCGGACGCTCGGAGGCGGCGGAGCCGGCCGGGGGTGGCCGGCCGCCGCCGGGATCACCGTACGGTCACGGCCGCCGGCCGCCGCCGGCCGCCCCCTCCGGCCGCACCCGCTACAGCTCCACGTACACGGCGGTCGCGTCGTCGTGCCGTTTGCCCCCGCGCACGCACTCCCGCACCGACTCCAGCTCCCGTACCCGGTCGATCAGCCCGTGGGGGCCCTCCTTGGCCAGCACCGTGAAGCAGTCCGTCCAGTCGCCCTCGCCGAACCGCTCCGTCCAGCGCGTGGCCCCGTCGGTCAGGGCCGCCAGCGCCCGCACCTGACCGCGCGGGGTGCGGCCGGTGACCGCCCGGGCCACCACGGACGGATCGGCCGCGGCCGTGAAGAAGCCGCTCTCCTTGTTCCGCACCGTCGTGTCGCAGACCGCCTCGCTCGCCAGCGCGCCGGGCGGCAGCCGGTCCAGCCGGTCGTCCAGCACCGCCCGCACCGGCCCGTCGGGCGACTGGAGCAGCAGCGCGGAATCGGACAGCACCAGGTGTTCCACCGCGACCGTGTCCCAGCGCGCCATCACCACCGTCGCCTGCGGGGTGCGCACGTGAGAAAGGTCACAGGTGCCGCGATGGGCCTCGGCGGTACGCCGGATGCCCGCCGCCAGGATCTCCACCAGGGTCAGTTCCGGCCGCGAACCGGACAGTTCGGTCAACGCGCTCCCCAGGCGGGTGGTGAACCAGGGAACGGAGTGCACGCACCCGTCGCCGTCCCGGGGTGGCGTCACCCCGTCCAGCACGATCACCGTTCCCCCCTGGCCCGAAGCCGGAACGGCCACGGACGCCCAGTCCTCGTTGGGGCGTTCCCGGTCGCCGGGGATCGAACAGATCTCGGTGCGCATGCGGACCAGTCTGCATGACTTCTCCCCATGCCCGCCGCGATGCCCGAATTGATCTGTTCCAGCAGGTCACGCCGGGCGTACCGGGGCGGAGGACGGCCTTCCGGCAAGGTGCGGGCGCGCATCCTGCCAAAGCCCGCGCGGAAGTTCCAACCCGCCGGGCGGACTCCGGGGCACCGCGCCCGGGGGCGAGTTGTTCGTCAACTCCGGAGTGTTGTTCACTCGTTCAGGTGGCGGAGCGGCCGATGCGCGCACCCTTCCCAAAAGCACTGGAATGGTCGGAAGCCGTACCAGGGGTGGTGGGACGGCGCTCGCGTGACCGGTCGTCACCTCTGCTTCATGGGCGAACGAGTTCAAGAATGTGAGCACCGGTGCAGAAGCGCAGTGACACTCCCGGCGACCCTCAGGCTCCGGGCGGCCGCGGCGTACGTGTGCGCAGCCGACTCGTCGCGGGCGTCGCCCTTGTCGGTATCACCGTCCTCGGGGCCGGC
The DNA here is from genome assembly GCF_040653855.1 of Streptomyces sp. NPDC050856. Classification (NCBI taxonomy): domain Bacteria; kingdom Bacillati; phylum Actinomycetota; class Actinomycetes; order Kitasatosporales; family Streptomycetaceae; genus Streptomyces; species Streptomyces sp. NPDC050856. Next base: position 369,210 of record NZ_JBFAGV010000001.1, read on the forward strand.
ACGCCGGCCGTCCTCACCGCCTCCTCGGAGCTGACCGACTCCCAGCGCCTGGTGACCCTCGCCCAGCTCAATCGCCAGGCGGTCACCCTGGCGCACTCCCTGGCCGACGAGCGGGACCGCGCCACCGCCTACATCGCGGCCGGGCGGGAGGACGAGCGCACCGGGAACCAGGACGGGACGCGGGACGGGAAGCAGGACGGCGGGAGCGACGGAAAGCAGGACGGGAACCAGGACGGCCGGCAGGACGGCGCCGGGCGGAACGGCGCCGGCGTCCCGGACCGGCGCGGCGGCGCCGCGGGCCTCACCGCACGCGTCGACCGGCAGATCGACGAGATCCGCCCGGCCGCCCCCGACGAGCTGCGCCGCGACCTCGCCACCGTCCCCGCCGTCCGGCGCGCCGCCCTCACCGGCAAGGGCACCGCGATGGAGGCCCACCGCGCGTACACCGACATCATCGCCAAGCTCCAGGTCCTCGCCGACGAGCTCGCCGACAGGACCCCTGCCCGCGCCACCGGCGCCGGCACCCGCGCGGCCGCCGAGCTCGGCCACGCCGCCGAGCAGGCCTCGGCCACCCGCGGTCTGCTGCTCGCCGCCCTCGCCGTCCCCGGCAGGAAGGCCACCGGACCGGTCTACGACCCGGTGACCGGGCGGTACACCGGGACCGGCGACCAGGCCGCCGAGGGCGCCGACCGGACCCGCGGCGCGCTCAGCGCCGCCGCCCAGCAGGCCCGGGTGCGCGAGCAGGCCGCCCTCGCCGACTTCGACCAGGCCGCCGGCCCCGCCGCCCGCGACCGCCTCGCCGCCACGGTCACCGGCCCCGAGGTCAAGACCGCGGAGGGCTACCTCGCCCGCCTCACCGACCGGCCCGAGCTGTCCGACGAGGACCGCGGGATCAACGAGGAGAAGCTGGCGGCGGCCCTGACCGCCCGGATCGAGCAGATGCGCGGCGTCGAGTCCGCCCTCGCCACCGGCGAGGTCCAGCACATGGAACGGCTGCGCGACGACGACGTCACCGCCCTGGAGCTGCGTATCGCGCTGCTCGGCGGCTGCCTGCTCGTCGCCATCGGCGTCTCCACCGCCGTCGCCCGTACGCTCACCCGGCCGCTGGCCGTCCTGCGCATCGGCGCCGCCCGGGTGGCCGCCGCGCCCGAGACCGAGGAACCGGTCCGCTTCACCGGCCGCAACGACGAGTTCGCCCAGGTCGTCCGGTCCCTCAACACCTTGCACGGCAAGCTGCTGGACCTCGCCGGCCGGGCCGGGAAGGCCGAGGACGAACGCGCCGACGCGGTCGCCGGACGGGAGGCGCTGGCCGCCGAGCTCGCCGCGCGCCGCGCCGAGCTGAGCGAGCGCACGGCCGAGGTCACCGCCGAGCTGGAGCGGCTGCGGCACAGCGTCCAGCACACCTTCGTCAACCTCTCGCTGCGCACCCTCGGGCTGGTCGAGCGGCAGCTCGCCGTCATCGAGAAGCTGGAGGAGCGCGAGCAGGACCCGGAGCGGCTCGCCACCCTCTTCAAGCTGGACCACATGGCCACGGTCATGCGCAGGCACAGCGAGAACCTGCTGGTCCTCGCCGGCCACGAGCACGGCCACGCGCACCAGGGGCCGGTTCCGCTGGTGGACGTGGCACGCGCGGCGGTCAGCGAGATCGAGCGGTACGAGCGCGTCACCATCCAGTCGCTGCCGCCGCACACCCACGTGGCCGGGTTCGCCGCGGACGACCTCAGCCACCTGGTGGCCGAGCTGCTGGAGAACGCCACGGCGTTCTCGCCGCCGGAGGCCAAGGTCCAGCTCTCCGGCTGGCTGCTGGAGAGCGGTGAGGTGGTGCTCTCCGTCCAGGACGAGGGCATCGGGATGACCGAGGACCGGCTGGCCGAGCTGAACGCCCGGCTCGCCGACCCGGAACCGGACGACGACGACCACGACGGCGAGGGCCTCGGCATCCGCGTCACCGCGCTGCTGGCGGCGCGGCACGGGGTACGGGTGCGGCTGCGCGAGCAGAAGCAGGGCGGCGTGGCGGCGGTCGTCGTCCTCCCGCAGTCCCTCCTCCCGGAGCCCCCGGCGACCGCCGTGGGCACGGCCCCCACGCTGAAACTGCCCGGCTCGGTGGCCGAGGCCAACTCCAACGCCCTCCCGGGCCGTGCCGCCCGCGACGCCGCCGACCCGTTGGTCGCGGCGGCGGAGGCGGCCATCCGGGAGACGTCCCAGGAGCCGGACCCCGAACCCGAGCAGCCGGAGCCGGAGCGTCAGGAGCCGGAGCGTCAGGAGCGGGAGCAGGACGCGTCGTCCGCGCCGCCGGCCGGGCCCGGGGAGCCCACCTCCGAGACGACGCTCCAGGTCCGTGTCCCGGAGCCGCCCGCCGGGCCCGCCGCTCCCGAGCCGCCCGCCGAACCCGCCGCTGACGGGCCGGCCGGCCCCTACGCCGTCGGGCCCGACGCCCATGAGCGGGCCGCTGAGGCACCGGGCCACGAGGACAGCCACGACCGGCCCGGCCGGGCCCCGGAGTCCGACGGCGCCGAGCGGCCCGACCCGGCGGCGGAGCAGGACGCCGGGCATCCCGGTGAAGCGTCCCGGCCCACCTGGGAGCGCGTCACCGACAAGGGGCTGCCCAAGCGGACGCCCCGGATCGTGCAGGCCGGCACGGCGCCCGCCGAGCGCGCCGGCGGGGTCGACGCCGAGGCGCTGCGCGCCCGGCTCGGTGGCTTCCACCAGGGCGCCCTGGCCGGCCGCCGTGATGTGGAAGCGCAGCTCGCCGAGGAAACACAGCAGCTGGAAGCGGTAGGTACCGAAGAGACGGGGGACACAGTCGAGGAGGCACGCAGTTGACCGCGACGACAGGCACCGGCACGTTCGGACTGAGCAGTGAGGCCCGCAACCTGCACTGGCTGCTGGGCAACCTCGTCGAGGAGGTGCCAGGGGTCCGTTCCGTCGCCGTCGTCTCGTCCGACGGGCTGCTGCTGCTCTCCTCCGACCCCGAGCAGAACGCCGCCGCCAGGAACAAGCCCGCCGCCGTCACCGCCCCGGCACCCGGCGGCCAGCGCCCCGACGGCCCGCGCGGGTCGAGCGCGGACCTCGCCACCATCGTCTCCGGCATCGGCAGCCTGACCGTCGGCGCCGCCAAGCTGATGGACGGCGGCGCGGTCAAGCAGACCATGGTCGCCATGGAGCAGGGCAGCGTCTTCGTGATGTCGATCAGCGACGGCTCGCTGCTGGGGGTGCACGCGACCCCGGACTGCGACATGAGCGTCGTCGCCTACCACATGGCCCTGTTCGTCGGCCGCGCCGGACACGTACTCACCCCCGAACTCCGCAGCGAGCTGCGCAAGTCGATGGAGAGCGCCCAGTGACCGCCGCTTCCGCCAGGCTGCCGATGCGCGGCGAGGGGCGGCGCCCCGCCCGGGTGCGCCCCTACTCGCTCACCGGCGGCCGGACCCGCTTCGGCCACGTCCTGCTGGTCGAGACGTTCGTCGCCGCCCTGGAAGCGCCCGAGGAGCGCAAGGAGCTGCCGAACGGCGGGCTCGCCTCCCGGGTGATGCCCGAGATGCGGGCCATCGTGGAGCTCTGCCGGCGGATGCGTACGGTCGCCGAGATCTCCGCGTTGCTGAGGATGCCGCTGGGGGTCGTCCGGGTGCTGCTGAGCGACCTGGCCGACCAGGGAAGGATCCGCGTGTACGGGACCGGTCACGGCACCGGCCAGCCCGACCGCGCGCTGCTCGAAAGGGTGCTGAGTGGACTCCGCCGTCTCTGACGACCTGCTGGAGGCGGGGCGGGCCGAGGAGGCTCCGCGCTCCTGGCAGCTCGACCACACCCGGGCGCCCATCGCGACGAAGGTCGTCGTCGCGGGCGGCTTCGGCGTCGGCAAGACGACCTTCGTCGGGTCCGTCTCCGAGATCACGCCGCTGCAGACCGAGGCGCTGATGACGCAGGCCAGTGAGGCCACCGACGACCTCACCGCGACGCCCGGGAAGACCACCACCACCGTCGCGATGGACTTCGGCCGCATCACCCTGGACGACGACCTGGTGCTGTACGTCTTCGGTACGCCGGGACAGCAGCGCTTCTGGTTCATGTGGGACGACCTGGTGCGCGGTGCCATCGGCGCGGTCGTGCTGGCGGACACGCGCCGGCTGACCGACTGCTTCCCCGCGCTGGACTACTTCGAGAGCTGCGGGCTGCCGTACGTGGTGGCCGTCAACCACTTCGAGGGCACCGAGCTGTTCGAGGTCGAGGACGTGCGTGAGGCCTTGACGGTCCCGCCGGACGTACCGATCGTGATCATGGACGCCCGTCAGCGGACCACGGTGATCGAGTCGCTGCTGACACTCGTCGCCCGCGCGCTCGAAACCACCCCAGAGTAAGGAAGCCCCCTCTCGATGCGGAAGATACTCATCGTCGGAGCCGGCCAGTCCGGTCTTCAGCTCGCCCTCGGACTCCAGTCCCAGGGGTACGAGGTCACCCTGATGTCCAACCGCACACCGGACGAGATCCGGGCCGGCCGGGTCATGTCCACCCAGTGCATGTTCCACACGGCGCTCCAGCACGAGCGGGACCTGGGCATCAACTTCTGGGAGTCGCAGGCCCCGCGCATCGAGGGCTTGGGCATCTCCGTCGCCGCGCCCGACGCCACCCGCGCGGTCGACTGGGTCGGCAGGCTGGAGGGGTACGCCCAGTCCGTCGACCAGCGGGTCAAGATGGCGGGCTGGATGGAGACCTTCGCCCAGCGCGGCGGCCAGCTGGTGATCCACGGCGCGGCCGTCTCCGATCTGGACTACTTCTCGCGGACCTACGACCTGGTGCTGGTCGCGGCCGGCAAGGGCGAGCTGGTGTCGATGTTCGCCCGCGACGCCGCCCGCTCCCCGTACGGCGAGCCGCAGCGCGCGCTGGCCGTCGCGTACGTGCACGGGCTCGGCCCGCGCCCGGAGCACCCGGAGTTCGACGCGGTGCGCTGCAACCTGGTACCGGGGGTCGGCGAGCTGTTCATCATGCCGACGTACACCCTCAGCGGCCGGGCGGACATCCTGTTCTGGGAGGGCGTCCCCGGCGGGCCGCTGGACGTCTTCCAGGGCGTCAAGGACCCCGCCGAGCACCTGTCGCTCACCCTGGAGCTGATGGAGCGGTTCCTGCCCTGGGAGTACGCGCGGACCAGCGGGGTCGAACTGACCGACGCGGGCGGCACCCTGGCCGGCCGGTACGCCCCCACCGTCCGCAACCCCGTCGGCCGGCTGCCCGGCGGCGGCCTGGTACTGGGCGTCGCGGACGTCGTCGTCGCCAACGACCCGATCACCGGCCAGGGCTCCAACTCGGCGTCCAAGTGCGCCGCCGCCTACCTGGCGTCGATCACCGAGCACGGCGACCGGCCGTTCGACGAGGCGTGGATGCGGCGGACGTTCGACCGTTACTGGGAGACGGCACGGCACGTCACCAAGTGGACCAACGCCATGCTGGGCGCGCCGCCGGAGCACGTGCTGAACCTGATCGGCGCCGCCGGGCAGATCCCGGCCGTGGCCGACCGGTTCGTGAACGGCTTCAACGACCCGGCCGACTTCGAGAACTTCTTCTACGACCCGGAGAAGACCGCCGCCTACCTGGCGTCGGCCACCCCCGCCTGACCCTCCTGGGCGCCGGCAGCGTCACCGGTGCCGGCGCCGTACCCCTCGTCGGAGCCGTCCGCCGCTCCGGCGGGGAGCTCCGGCGGGGTGTACGAGCGCAGCGGCCGGGCCGCCGGGTCCGGGCGCACCGCGCCCAGCGGCGGGTTGGCGGCCAGCGGGGACACCTTGACGCGGGCGCCCGGGCGCGGGGCCTGGATCACCAGGCCGCCGCCCAGGTAGATCGCCACATGGGTGGCCTCGGGGAAGTACACCACCAGGTCGCCGGGGCGCAGGGACCGCAGCGGCACCTTGGGCAGGGTCCGCCACTGCTCCTGGCTGGTGCGCGGGATGGCACGGCCCGCGCTCGCCCAGGCCCGGGACGTCAGGCCCGAGCAGTCGAAGGCCCCCGGGCCCTCGGCGCCCCACAGGTACGGCTTGCCGATCTGCCCGGCCGCGTACCGGAGCGCCTCGCCGCCGTCCTCGGACGGGGTGCGCGCGTCGTCGAGCTCGCCGGTGGCCAGCAGCTCGCGCTGGGCGTCGGCCGTCTCGGCCCGTTCCAGCTCCGCCAGCTCGCCGATCTCCTCGTCGGAGAGCGAGGCGAGCAGTTCCTCGACCTCCTTCAGCCGTGCCGTCACGCTGTCGCGGGCCGTGCGCCGCCGGTCGGCCAGGGCCTGCTGCCGGTCCAGGGCCCGGCGGGCGGCCGTCGCCAGTTCGTCCGCCCGCCGCTCGCCGCGCTCCAGCCGGGTCACCGCCGCCGCTCGCTCGCGCGCCGCCCGGCGGACCAGGTGCCCCTGGTCCAGGGCGTGCTGCGGGTCGCGGGCCAGCAGCAGTTGCAGGGAGGAGGAGAAGTCCAGCCGACCCTGGTACTGCGCCCGGGCCAGCCGCCCGGCCTCCGCCCGGCCGTGCGCCAGCGCGTCGCGGGCCCGGGTGAGCTCACCGGTGAGCCGCTTCGTGGCGGCGCTGTGCGCCCTCAGCTCCTCCTCGGCGGCGTTGTACGCCTCGGTCGCCGCCTCGGCCTGCCGGTAGAGGGTGCGCAGCCGGCCGAGCAGCCCGGCGACGGAGGACCGCTCCCCGGCGGTGCCGGGCGCGGGTCCGTCCGCCGGTCCGGTGGTGGCCTCCGCCGACGGTCCGGGCGTCGACTCCGCCGGCGGCTCGGCGGCGGGGGAGGAGGGTGTGGGCGCGGGCCCGGGGGCGGCCGTGGCGGGCGCGAGGGACGTGACGGGGAGCGCGGCGACCAGTACCGCCGTGCAGATGGAACGCAGGAGTGGTCCTGACACATCATCACCTCCGTCCGCATTCATGCGGCGGCGGATGATACGACTAACTCACGACTGGTGCGAACGGCCCAATCCGGTCACCCGCCGTGGGGGCCGCCACCGCTCCGCCGGGGTTTCGACCAGGGCCACTTCGGCCCGCGCGGCCCCCGGCCCTCCGGGACGTACTCGTACTTCCAGCCGCGCTGGATGCCGAGCCGCTTGGTGTGGCCGGCCGGGACGCGGCGGTAGGCGTGGACGGTGGGCGGCCCGCCGTCGGCGGCCGGGACCGGGATCTCGTACCACTTGGGCGGGTGTCCGGTGGCGCCGGTCAGGACCGGCAGGGCCTGCCCGTCCAGCGGGCCGCCGCAGAAGGGGGTGTTCTCGCTTCGCACGGGAACAGTGTCACAGCAGATGGGCCGCGTCGCCCAGCACGGGGGCCACCCGGCGGGCCAGCGTCCCCACCGGCCCCTCGGGCGTCTCCAGCGACAGCAGCGCCGCCATCACCTCCGCGGTCCGCGGGTCGGTCGCCGCCGTCGCCGCCAGCAGCGCGACCAGGTGGTCCACCAGCCAGGAGCGCAGCTCGGGGGCGGGCGGCCGCTTGCCCTCGTCCAGCCAGATCAGCGACGCGGCCTCCACCGCCGCTATCCAGGTGCGCACCATCATCCGGAGCCTGGGCCCCGGCTCCGGCACGCCGAGGTGGATCAGGATCTGTTCGGCGGCGGCCCGTCGCACCTCGTCCACGATCGCGGTGGCGCGGGAGGTCTCGGCGACGCTGCCGCCCCGCAGCAGCGCGCTGAAGCCGGTGTCGTGCCCGTCCACGAAGGCCAGGTAGCGGTCGAGGACCCGGGTCAGCCGCTCGGTGGGGGGACCGGCGGGCGGCTCGGTGAAGCACGACTCCAGCTCGTCGGCCGCCGACCGCAGCGCCGCCTCGTACAACTCCTGCTTGCCGCCGGGGAAATAGCGGTACACCAGCGGCCGGGAGACGCCGGCCGCCTCGGCCACGTCGTCCAGCGAGACCTCCTCCGGGGCCCGGTGCGCGAAGAGCGAGAGGGCGACGCCGAGGAGCTGGCCGCGGCGCTCCTCGACGCTGAGCCGCCGGTACGCGGGCGTGGCGGGACTGGTCATGCCCGCAGCGTAACTCCGCGCCCCGCGCCGCGGGTCCCCTCAGGCGAGGAGTCCGGAGCTCTTCCACAGCCGGCGCCCCGGGCCGCGCAGCACGCCTATGTCGTCGAGGAAGTCCGTCAGCCGCCGGGCGCCGGACTGCATGACCTCCCGGCGGTGGCCGCTCGCCCTGACCTGGGCGACCGCCTCGCGCCGGTCGAGGCCGACGTTCTCGTACACCTGGGGGTTGACGAAGCAGACGGAGAAGACCCGGGCCGCCTCGCCGCAGCTGATCCTGGTGAACTCCTGCTCCCAGCGCGGCGCCGTCACCATCTGGCGGCGCAACTCCTCGCGCGCGTACCGGACATGGCGGGCCTCCTCCACCACGTGGATGCGGGTGACCCCGCGCACCAGGGTCTGGACGCGCTCGTCCGGGAAGGTCAGGCGCTGCATCCAGTCGAGGATCTCCTCGCCGAGCAGGGTGGCCGCGAACGACCCCGGGGTGGTGGAGACGGTCTTCAGGACGCGGGCCATGTTGTGGTACCGCCGCGGTACGGGGTAGGCGGGCGCCCCGCCCTTCTGGATCATCCGGGCGAACATCATCGAATGGCGGCACTCGTCGGCGATCTCGGTGAGGGCGTAGCGCACGTGGTTGCTGGTGACGGACTTGTCGTAGATGTGCCGCACCAGCAGCTGCATCAGGATGATCTCGAACCAGATGCCGAGGGAGGCGAGCGACGCGGCCTCGTGCCGGGCCAGGTCCATCCGCTGCTCCTCGGACATCCTCCGCCACAGCGGGGTGTCGTAGAGCGAGACCAGCTCCGGGGGCCAGAACCACTTGCCCTCCTCGGCCGGGGCGTCCCAGTCGAGTTCCTCGTCGGGGTCGAAGGAGTGCTTGGCCGAGGATTCGAGCAGGCGCTGGGCGACCTGCTCGCGGTCCCGGAGCGGGCCGAGCGCGTCGCTGAGCAGACGTATGTCGCGTCCGGTCACGGTCGTCATGGCTGAGGGCACCTCGCGCAGTTGGGTTACCGGGGGTCATCCCTTATAAGACTGCTTGTCAGCAAGGCCGTCAATCCCCCGCGCGCCACTTGTTGACCCGGCGTCTACCAACGTGTGAGCCTGCCCCTCATCCGTACGTTCGCGGGAACGAGTGGGCAAAGGAGCCGCCGTGCCGACGCAGGACCTCTACGCCAAGGACCCCGGAGACCCGATCTGGCAGGTGCCGGCCACCGGTTCGGCCCGCTTCAACTGGGAGTACGACGAGGGCCGCGACCGCCTGCTGGCCCTCTACCAGAAGGGCAAGGACAAGCAGTGGGACGGCGCCAAGCGCATCGACTGGGAGCTCGAGGTCGACCCGTACGACCCGCTGGGCACCCCGGACGAGTCGATGTCGCTGTACGGGACGCGGCACTGGTCGAGGATGACCGACAAGGACAAGGGCGAACTGCGCAGGCACTACGCGTCCTGGCAGTTCAGCCAGTTCCTCCACGGTGAGCAGGGCGCGATGATCTGCGCGGCCCGGATCGTCGAGTCGGTCCCCGACATGGACGCCAAGTTCTACTCCGCCACCCAGACGATGGACGAGGCCCGGCACGCCGAGATCTACGGCCGCTTCCTCCACGAGAAGATCGGGATGCTCTACCCGATAAACGACAACCTCCAGGGCCTGCTCGGTGACACCCTGCGCGACTCCCGCTGGGACATGCCCTACCTCGGCATGCAGGTGCTCATCGAGGGCCTGGCGCTCGCCGCGTTCGGGATGATCCGCGACACCACCGACAAGCCCCTGCCCCAGCAGATCCTGGCGTACGTGATGCAGGACGAGGCCCGCCATGTCGCGTTCGGCCGGATGGCGCTGCGCGACTACTACCGGCAGCTGACCGACGCCGAACTGCGCGAGCGTGAGGAGTTCGTCATCGAGGGCTGCTACCTGATGCGCGACCGGCTGCGCGGCGTCGAGGTGCTGGAGAACTTCGGCATCGGCCGGAAGGAGGCCGAGGAGTACGCGGAGAACTCCGAGTTCCTGCACCTGTTCCGCAAGCTGCTGTTCAGCCGGATCGTGCCCTGCGTCAAGGACATCGGCCTGTGGGGCGAACGCCTCCAGCGGGCGTACGTCGACATGGGCGTCTTCGAGCTCGGCGACTCCAGCCTCGACCTGCTCATGTCGCAGGACGAGGAGATCGCCGAGCGGCTCGACCGTGAGCGCTTCGCGGCCGAGGAGGCCGAGCGGGTGGCGGAGGTACGGGAGGCGATCGCGGACGGCGGCACGGCGTGAGCCACCGGCCGGCTCCGGGCGGGACGCGGTGCGGCCCGGCCGTCCGGCCCGCCCCCGGGCGCCCAGGGCCTCGCCCCGGGCTCGCCGCCAGGAGGGGGGCCGCCACCGGTCCGGGCGCGGCGAGTACGTCCGCGAGTACCGGGGCGCCGGACGTCCCGCGCGCTACCCCTCGCGGCGCAGCGCCTCCTCCATCACCGACCGCGCGATGGGCGCCGCGCTGCCGCCGCCGCTGATGTCCTCGCGCTCCGCCGACGCGTCCTCCACCACCACCGCCACCGCGACCGCGGGCTGCCCGGCGTCCCGCGCCTGGGCCCAGCCGATGAACCAGGCGTACGGCGTGCCCGTGTTGCCCACGCCGTGCTGGGCGGTGCCTGTCTTGCCGCCGACCCGCGCGCCCTCGATGGCCGCCTTGCTGCCGGAGCCGCCCTCCACCACGTCCACCATCAGCCGGCGCAGCCGCAACGCCGTCAGCGGCTCCATGGCCCGCTGGTAGGGGCGGCGCGTGGTCTGCGACACCACCGTGCCGTCCGGCCTCGTCGTCCGGTCCACCAGATACGGGTACGCCAGCTCCCCGCCGTTGGCCACCGCCGCGGCGACCATCGCCATCTGCAACGGGGTGGCCGTCGTGTCGTACTGCCCGATGGCCGACAGGGCGAGCTGGTCCGGCGTCATACGGCGGTCGAAGTTGGACACCGCCACCCGCGAGGGGATGCGCAGCGACGAGTCGTTGAAGCCGAACCTGGACACCGCGTCCAGCATCCCCGCCGGCCCCACCCGCACGCCCAGGTGGGCCATCACCGTGTTGCACGACCAGCGGATCGCGTACGCCAGTGAGGCACCGCCGCAGCCCTTGGCCTCGTCCGGCAACCGGGTGCGGGTGCCCGGCAGCAGGTAGGGGTCGGGCGCGCCCGCCGGGGCGTCGACGTCCGTCACGACGCCCGCGTCCAGCGCCGCCGCCGCTGTGACGATCTTGAAGGTGGAGCCGGGCGGGTAGGTCTCCCGGATGGCCCGGTTGAGCATCGGCCGGCCGCGCGCCGCGTTCAGCCCGCTCCACGCGCCGCTCACCCGCGCCCCGGTGCCGGACAGCAGCCCGGGGTCGTACGAGGGGCTGCTGACCAGCGCCAGGATCCGGCCGCTCGACGGCTCGACCGCGGCGACGGCCCCGCGCCTGCCGTCCAGGCCCTCGTAGGCGGCCCGCTGCAACGGCGCGCTGATGGTGGTGACCACGTCCCCGCCGGGCCGCCGGGCGCGGCTGAAGTCGTGCCACAGGGGGAAGGGGCTCAGCAGCGCGCTGGTACCGGAGAGGATCGCGTCCTCGGCGTTCTCGACGAGGGTGGTGCCGTAGGTCTGGGAGGCGTACCCGGTGACCGGGGCGTACAGCGGCCCGTCGGTGTACGTGCGCTCGTAACGCAGCGCCTGGCCGGTGTCCTTGGAGCCGGTGACCGGCTCGCCGTCGACCACGATGTCCCCGCGCGGCTGCGCGTAACGCGCCATGACCAGGCGCCGGTTGGCCGGGTTCTGTTCCAGGGACGAGGCCTGGAAGACCTGGACGCGGGCCGCGTTCCCGAGCAGGGCGACCAGCAGCAGCAGGCACAGCACGGCGGCGCGCCGGACGGTGGAGGTCCCCCCGGTCCGGGCGAGGTCGAGGGACGGCGGGAGGCTCACCGCACCCCCTCCGCCAGCGGGGCGGGAGCGCCGGGCACGGCGGGCCCGGGCAGCGGGGCGCGGGCCGAGTCGCTGACCCGGATCAGCAGCGCCACGATGATCCAGTTGGTGACGACGGACGAACCGCCCTGCGCCAGGAACGGCATCGCCATGCCGGTCAGCGGGATCAGCCCCATCACCCCGCCCGCGATGACGAACACCTGGAGCGCCACGATGGAGGCCAGGCCCACGGCGAGCAGCCGGCCGAAGGGGTCCCGCAGGGCCAGGCCGGTGCGGTAGCCGCGGGCCACCAGCAGGGCGTACAGCAGGAAGAAGGCCGTCAGCCCGGCCAGCCCCAGCTCCTCACCGGCGGTGGCGAGGATGAAGTCGGACTTGGCGGCGAAGCCGATCAGGGTGGAGTGCCCCAGGCCCAGGCCGGTGCCCAGCACCCCGCCGGAGCCGAAGGCGAACAGCGACTGGGCCAGCTGGCCGGGCCCGCGGCCCGCCTCGATCGACGCGAACGGGTCCAGCCAGTCCTGCACCCGTGCCGCGACGTGCGGTTCGAGGTCGCCCATGGCGAACGCGCCGAGCGCGGCCAGCAGCAGCCCGGCGGTCACCCAGCCGGTCCGGCCGGTCGCCACGTACAGCATGATCACGAAGAGGCCGAAGAAGAGCAGCGAGGTGCCCAGGTCCCGCTCCAGCACCAGCACCCCCACACTGAGCAGCCAGACCGCCACGACCGGGCCGAGGACCCGGCCGGCGGGGAACCGCAGCCGCCAGACCCGGCGGCCGGTGAGGGTGAGGGCGTCCCCCTTGGCGGCGAGGTACGCGGCGAAGAAGACGGCCAGCAGGATCTTGGCGAACTCGCCCGGCTGGAACGACAGCCCCCCGACCCGGATCCAGATCCTGGCGCCGTTCACGGCCGGGAAGAAGATCGGCACGCTGAGCAGGAGCAGCGCGGTGGCGACACAGAGGTACGCGTACCGCTGGAGGACCCGGTGGTCGCGGACGGCGACGACGACGCCGATGAACAGCCCCACGCCGAGGGTGGACCACACGAGCTGGGTGGGCGCGGCCCGGTCGGCGGGGGTCTCCAGGTCGAGGCGGTAGATCAGGACCAGTCCGAGACCGTTGAGCAGGACCGCGATGGGCAGGGGGAGCGGATCGGCGTACGGGGCGCGGAGGCGGACGGCGAGGTGGGCGAGCAGGGCCAGCAGGCCCAGGCCGGCCCCGTAGCCGGCGGCGTCGGGCGGGACCTCGCCGTTCCTGGCCAGCCCGACGCCGATGTAGCCCTGGACGCAGATGAGGACGGCGCAGAGGAGGAGCGACAGCTCCACGCCGCGACGCCCGGCCAGGCGCGGCCCGGGCGGGCGCGCGGCGTCGGCCCTGGTGGCGGTCATGGACCGCAACGTAGCAAGCCGGGCAACGAATGTCCTTTATGCCCGGGTGTCCCGTCCGGTGGTGCGAGTGGGTGCGCGGGGCGGCGCGGGCGCGGTGCGCCCGTACGGGTTCGGGCGCGCGGGCCCGCGCCGTGGCGCCCGCCGTGCGGGTCCGGGGCCGTGCGGGTTCGGGGCGCGGACCTGGCCGGGGCACCGCCGGGCGGATGCCGGGCCGGGGGCCTCCGGGAGGGCGGCCGTGGCCGGGCGGTTCAGCCGGGCGGTTCGGCCTGCCCGGCGCCGGGCAGGGCCAGGCGGGCCTCGGCACCGCCGTCCGGTGCGTTGCCGAAGGTCAGCTCGGCGCCGATGACCGCCGCCTGGCCCGCCGCGATGGTCAGGCCCAGCCCGTGGCCCTTGCTGCCGCTCTCGGTGCGGAACCGCTGCGGCCCGTGCTCCAGGAGGTACTCCGGGAATCCCGGCCCGTGGTCGCGGACGGTCAGCACCGGCCCGTCCACGGTCACGACGACCGGGGGGCGCCCGTGCCGGTGCGCGTTGGCGACCAGGTTGCCCAGCACCCGTTCCAGGCGCCGCCTGTCCGTCTCCACCCGGGCGTCCCTGACGACCCGTACCTCCGTCCCGGCGCCGGCCGCCCGTATCGCCCGCTCGGCCAGCGGACCCAGCGCGTGCACGTCCAGGTCGACCTGCTCGGTACGCGCGTCCAGCCGGGAGATCTCCAGCAGGTCCTCGGTCAGCGCGCGCATCGCCCGCACCCGGTCCCGCACCAGTTCCGATGGCCGCCCCGGCGGCAGCAGCTCGGCCGCCGCCGACAGCCCGGTCAGGGGTGTGCGCAGCTCGTGCGCCACGTCGGCGGTGAAGCGCTGCTCGCTGAGCAACTGGCGCTGGAGCGAGGACGCCATGGTGTCCAGCGCCCCGGAGACCGTGGCGACCTCGTCCTCGGGGCGCGAGGGGTCCCTCGTCCGGGGATCGTGGACCCGCGCGTCCAGGTCGCCCGCGCTGATCCGGCGCGCCACCTGCGCCGTCAGATGCAGCCGGCGCGTCACCCGGGTCACCGCGAACGCGCCGACCAGCAACGTCGCCCCGATCGCCAGCACCGACGAGCCCACGATGGCCTGGTCCAGGCCGCTGATGGTCTGCGCGCTCAGCGAGTAGTCCACGCGCACCGCCAGCGCCCGGCCGTCGGCGGGCCCGGCCGCCCACATGGTGGGGCGCCCGGCGTCGGCCGCGACCATCGTGCCCCGCCGGCCCCTGAGGGCCAGGTCCCGCAGCGAGGGCGGCAGGCCGCTCGGATCCACCCCGGCGAACGGCGGCAGCGGCTCGCCCGCCTCGTAGGCGTGGGTCACCTCCTCCAGCCGGTCCAGCGCCTTCTCGCGGGCGGTGTCCACGGTCTGCTGGGTCACCGAGACATGCACCAGGATGCCCAGCAGCGCGGCCAGGGCGCAGCACATCACCGTGATGAAGACGGCGGCCTTCCAGGTCAGGGTCGCCGTCCAGGCCGGCACGCGCAGCCGGCGCGGTCGCCCCGCGCGCCTCACCGGGACCCCGCCGGCGGGGAGGGAGGCGGGGCCGAGGGCTCCGACGGGGACGTCGGCGGGGGGACCGGCTTGACGCGGACGATCTCGTCCCGGGTCGGCAGCATCGTCCGCTGCTGGGCGTCCCACGACCAGGCCGTGCGGTACTCGTAGCCGGGGATCCCCGCCGACACCACCCGGACGACCAGGTCCCGGCCGGCGAGCTCCACGCTGACGATCTGGTCGACCGTGGACATGATCCGGGTCAGCCCGCCCCTCTCGGGGGTGTAGCAGCGCAGCCCGAGCTGCTGGTCGGGCATCCTGATGCCGACGA
Source organism: Streptomyces sp. NPDC050856 (assembly GCF_040653855.1). Classification (NCBI taxonomy): domain Bacteria; kingdom Bacillati; phylum Actinomycetota; class Actinomycetes; order Kitasatosporales; family Streptomycetaceae; genus Streptomyces; species Streptomyces sp. NPDC050856. Next base: position 384,310 of record NZ_JBFAGV010000001.1, read on the forward strand.
TCAGCTCGTCCCGGCCGTCGCCGGTCAGGTCCCGGTAGTGCGGCGGGAGGACCGGGCACGCCTTCGGCTTCCTCCGGCAGTCGGAGATCTGCCGTGCCGTCTCCGCGTACAGCCCGTCAGCTCCGCTGTACTCGCCGGGGTGCGCCGACGCCTCGGCCCGCACGACGGCGACCGGGTCGACCTGGTGGACGTCGCCGTCCGGCACCGCGACGCCCGGAACCCGCTCGGTGTCGCTCTCGCCGTAGTCGATCGGCGGCGAGGTGATCGGCGGCAGCGTGGGCCACAGCCGGACCGGGCCGGTGGCCGTCGGGGTCGGGCCCGCGCTCTGGAGCTCACCCGCGTTGTCGCAGCCCGACAGCAGCGCGACGGCCACCGAGGTCGTCAGCAGGAGCGCCGCTCGCGGGGCGGGACGGTGGCGGATCACTGGGCTCCTGCCTGGGTCGGATGGTCGGTCGTCCCGTAAACCCTAAAACCTTATTCACGGGGAAGTCCTATTTGTCCATCCGGTGGACCGTCCGGCACCGGGCACCGGCGGGCGACGGCGCCCCACCGGGCACCGGCACCGCACCGGCCCCCGCGCCTCAGCGCGTCCCCGAGCCCTGCGCCGCCATCCGCTCGGCCTGCTCCGCCGTGACCCGCTGCTCGGCACCGCAGAACGAGCACTGCGTCAGGTACTTGGTCGACACCGGGAACAGCGGGACGAAGAACAGCGTGAACTTGGTGACCCGCTTGCGCAGCGTGTGCGCCGCCGGGTTGCCGCAACGGCCGCACACCAGGGTGAGCACCGCCAATGAGTACAGGTAACCCTTCGTACCGAAGATGATCACGAGGCGGTCCCTCTTCCGCAGTGGCCCAGTGCCCGGCGGCACAGGGCCAGCAGCTTCTCGTCGTGGTGGATGTCGTGGTCGCCGGAGCTGCCCTCCGCGACGTTGTGGCGGCGCGGGCGGGCCAGCTCGGACCGGAGCAGCGGCGCGGCCTCCGGTGCCACCGGGCCCAGCTCCGCCAGGCACTCGGCGATCTCCAGCCGGGTGTACCGGTTCTCCCTCCAGGCTGCCACGAGTACCGGCAGCGCCTCACGGGCGTCCCCGGTCACCCGGCTCAACGCCACCCCCGCGTCCACCCGCAGCCACAGGTCCTCCGACGCCAGACAGGCCCGCAGCTCCGGCGCCGCCGCCACCGCCGCCCCACCGATCGCGCCGACCGCCCAGGCCGCCTCCCGACGGTCGTGCACGTCCGGCGCCAGCAGCAGCGCGCGCAGCCTCGGTAGCACCGGACCGGCGTCGCCCTCCACCGCCCACAGGGCGCGGGCCGCCGAGGCCGCCAGTCCCACCGAACCGTCGCTCAGCAGGGCCCGCAGGTCACCCACCGCCTCACCGGCCGCGGGCCCGAAGGCGGTGATCGCCCGCAGGGCCGAGTCGACCACCCACTGGCGGCGGAACGCCGGAGCCCCGCGCAGCACCCGCAGCACCTCCGGCAACGCCTCCACGGCCCGCATGTGTGCCAGCGCCAGCAGCAGCGGAGCCGCCTGTTCGCTCAGCTCGTCGTCGAGCGGCAGCTCGCCCAGCCGCCGGCACAGCAGGGGCACCAGCGGGGCGCCGGCGTCCGCGACGTACGGGATGGCGTACGCGAGCCGGCTGTTCAGCTCCGGCTCCGCCAGGGCCCGGGCCAGTGCCGGTACCGCCCGCGGGTCACCCGCCCGGGTGAGCGCCAGCAGCGCGCTGCTCACCCCGTACCGGCCGCCGGTCCGGTCCGGCGCCCAGGGGGCCGGGTCCTCGGCCACCCGCGCCGCCAGCGCGTCGGCGGCCGGCCGGGCCAGCCCGAACAGCCCCTCCAGCCAGGCCGCCGCCGCCTCCCGCAGCCGTGGCTCGGGGTCGGCGAGCTGCGCCCCGACCAGGCGCACCACCTCGTCGTACGCGCCGCGCCAGGTCCGCACCAGCCCCCCGCACATCCACACCGCGTCGGCCCGCTGCTCCCAGTCGGGACTGCGCAACTGGGCGGTGAGCAGGGCGATCCGGTCGTCCACGCGGTCGTCCAGGGCGCCGTGCAGCGTCCGCAGCAGGTCGTCCGCCCACGCGGTGCCACGGCCCGCCCGCTGCTCCTCGCGCGGCTCACGGAAGGGGCTCCTCCCCGAGCCCGGCCGAGCGCCGTCCACCAGGTCCGCCGGGTCGAAGCCGTCGACCAGGTCCAGCGCGTCGAGGCCCTCCAGCGCGTCGGCGGGCCGCCACCCGTCAACGGTCAGCGCCGCGCCCCGCACCCCGCGCCGCAACTCCGCCAGCAGCCCGGTCACCGTCACCACCACGTCCCGGGGCAGCCGCGCGGGCGCGCAGCGCGCGAGCTGCGCCAGCGACGCCAGCCGCAGCGACGGGTCCTGGGCGGCGCCCATCAGCCACTCCAGCCAGTCGACGATCTCGTCCCGCATCGACTCGTACCGCAGCGCTATCCGGCCCACCGCCTCGACCAGCGCCAGCCGCACCTCGGAGTCCGTCTCCACGGTGAGCCGCTCCCGGAGCATCAGCAGGACCCGGGTGGGGTCGCGGTGCAGCGAGGCGAGCGCGCCGGGCGCCGCGAGCCGCACCTCGCGGTCCTCGTCGTCCAGCAGACCGAAGAACACGTCGGCACCGGCGGCGACGGCCGCGGCGGCCATGGCGTAGTTCGCGGCGTCCTCGAACTCGGCGCCCTCCGGGTCGAGTTCGTCCACCTCGTCGTCACCGCACAGGTCGATGCAGCCGATGCTGGTCAGCAACTCGACGATGCAGCCGCGGTCCAGGACCTCCGGGTCGGCCACCAGCTCCAGCAGGAACGGGATGCAGGCGAGGGTCGAGTCGTACACATCGCCCTGGTGGTGCACCGCGCCGTACATCCCGTCCAGCGCGCTCTCCCGCTCCGCCGGGTCCGCCGACGCCAGGCCGCGCAGCAGCGCGGGAACGTCGTCGGCCGGACCGTAGGCATGACCCAGCGAGGCCCAGTCGACCTCGTCGATCCCCGTGAACATGCCCATCCCTCCCCGCGAACACTGCACTTCGGGGCAATAGTGCACCACACCACCGCCGACGATGACCCGGCAATCGGACAGGGCCGGTTGTCCCGTCCCGTCCCGCTTGTTGCCCTGTGGGCAACCCGTCGCGGCCCCCGCCGAGGCGGCCGCGCGGACGCCCGCACCGCGTGTCCCACCGGCCCGGCGGCCCTGCCGGTCCCACCCGGTGCCGGTGGCCCGGAGGCGCCGGGCGCGGCGCGGTACGCGGGGCAGAGCGGCCGGATCAGTCTGCTGGCCGCCCGCCGCTCGCCCGCTCCCGCCCACCACTGCCGGGGCCGGCGGGCTCCCGGCCCCGCCCACCGCTCGTGCCCCGTCCGCCCCCCGCTAACCCAGGAGGAACCGGGGCCGCGCCGTCCGGCCCCCGGTCCGCCCGCGAGGACCCGGCCCGTCCGGCCCGCCCGAGCGACGGCGCGGGCGGCCCCGGGCCGGCAGCGGCCACCGCACCGGTGCCGGTGCCCGTGCCGCGGCGGTGAAGGGCCCGGCAGCGGTACGGCGCTCCGGCCGGGACCCGCGCCGGGGGGCGCGTACCGGGCCGGTGCGGGGGTTGGCGTCCGGCGACGTCACGGGAGCGGTACGGCACCGGTGGGGCAGCCGCCCGGCGACGTCACGGAAGCGCGCGGCACCGGTACGGGAGGAGCCCCGGCCGCGGCACGGGCATGCTCCCGGCACCGGCTGTTACCGGCCACCCGGCCGCCGTCCGGTGGGGTGGCCGCGCGGCCGGGTGGCCACGTGCCGGCCGCCGGCGCGGGGCCTTGACCGGCCGTACGGAGGTGTCCCGGCGCCCCCGGTGGCCACCGCTCCGGCGCCGGGCGGGCCGGCCGCGCGCCGTGGTCCGTCCGGCCTCGCGGGACGGCGGGATTCCGACCCCTGGGCCCCCCGAAGGAGGGACGGCGGGGCCGGCCCGGCCGCCGTCCCCGCCTCACCCCTCCGGCCGCACCCGCACGAACCGGGCCGTCTCATGGCGGCCCGCCGTCTCCCGGAGCTCCACGGGCAGCGGCCGGGTGAGCATCCGCACCGGCCCGTGCTCGGGATGCTCCCGCCGCTCGCCCAGGCGGTCGGCCACCAGGTCGCCGACCTCCCGCGACTGCAGGGGCGTCAGCCGCGGCGACGTCTTCACCGTCCGGCCGTCAGGCAGTTCCACGAGCAGCGCCCGCGGGCGCTGCTGCGGTCCGAACACCCCGAGCAGGGCGCCGTCCCGGGTGTCGGAGTGCCGGACCTTCCGCCACGACCAGGTACCGCCCGCCCGGTACGGCGAGTTCAGCGCCTTGGCCACGATCCCCTCGACGCCCACCGCCCTCATGTCCCGGAACCAGACGCGGGCGGTCCCCTCGTCCACCGTGGCCAGCACCCGTTGCAGGGGCGGGCCGGTCTCCCGCAGGACCGCGCCGAGGAGTTCCCACCGCTCGCGCAGCGGCAGTGCCCTGACGTCCCGGCCGGGGACGGCGAGCACGTCGAAGGCGATGTACGAGACGGGCACCCCGGCGCGCTCCCGGTCGGCGCGGGACCGCAGCAGGTCGGTGAAGCTCAGCCGCCCCTCCCGGTAGGCGCACAGCTCTCCGTCGAGCACGGTCCCGGCGGGCAGGTGCTCGCGCAGGTACGCGCCGACCGTGGGGAAGTCGCCGCCGAGGTCCCGCCCGGAGCGGGACTGGAGGAAGACCCGGCCACCCTCCAGGACGAAGGCGAGCGCCCGGAAACCGTCCAGCTTGACGGAGTACTGGAACCCTCCCGGCACGCTGGACTGCCCCGGGATCTCCTCCGCCCGGCGCGGACGCATCACGGCGACGGGTGGCCGCAGGACCACGTGCGACGGGCTGTCGTTCATGCATCCAGGGTCCGCCGCCCGGCCGCCGGGGCGGGGAGGGCTCGCTGGTGCGCGGACTCTGTCACCGGGACAGCGTCACGGGGGTGCGGACATCGCCGCTCCCACGCCCGGGCCGGGCGTGGGAGCGGCCGGGGCCGAGGGCCCGCGCGGACCCGGGCTTCAGGTTCCGGAACCCCGCCCGGCGTCCCGTCCATCGTCCCGCCCGTCGTTCAAGCCCGTCACGACCGGCAGCCCCGACGAGGGCAGACCCCACTCGCTCCAGGACCCGTCGTACACCGCGAGGTCGTCGTACCCGGCGAGCTCCGCCCCCAGCGCCAGTACGCACGCGGTGACGCCCGACCCGCAGGTCAGAACCAGTTTCCGCCGCTCGCCGGCGGCCCCGGAGAACACCCGGCGCAACTCCCGGACCGGGCGCATCAGGCCGTTGTCCTGGAGCTCGCCGAAGGGCAGGCTGACCGCCCCCGGCATGTGCCCGGCGCGCAACCCGGGGCGGGGCTCGGGGGCCGTGCCCGTGAACCGCTCCCGGGCGCGGGCGTCGAGGACGGCCGAGGCGGGGTCGGCCAGCGCCGCCGCCACCCGGCCGCTGCCCACCAGGAGCCCGGGCCGGGGGCGGGCGGTGAAGTCACCGCGCGGCCCGGTGTACCGCGCCGCCGCGCTCTCCACCGGCAGCCCGGCGGCGGTCCAGGCGGGCAGGCCGCCGTCGAGTACCGCGGCCCGGTCGAAGCCCATGGCGCGCAGCATCCACCAGGCGCGGGCGCTGGAGTGGATCCCGGCGCCGTCGTGGACGACGACCGTGCTGGTCTCGTCGAGCCCCAGCGAACGCAGCTCCCGGGTGAGGTGGTCCGCTCCCGGCATGGTGTGGGGCAGCGGCGAGGTGGGGTCGGACAGCGCCCCGTCGATGTCGAAGGGCCGGGCCCCGGGTATCCGCCGCCGGGCACCCCGGTGAGCGCCCACCGACGCGTCGAGGACCACCAGCCCTGGCTCCCCGAGCCGCCGCGCGAGCCAGTCGGCGCCGACCAGGGGACCGGGAAGGGGGCCGATCACGGTGTGTCCTCCGGGGGTCAGGGGTGCGGGCGGATGATCACCGAAGCACCGGCGGCACCGGCTGTCAACGGCGCTTCGGCACCCGGCCGGCTGTGCGCGGCGCTCCGGCACCCCGCCGGCCGTCAGCGGCGGCTCGGCACCCGGCCGGCGCCGTCCGCGTCGATCAGGGGCGCCAGCAGGTCCCCGTACCGCTGGAGGCGCGGACCGACGTCCGCCAGGAGGAACACCAGCTCGGACGGGTCGTCGCAGCATTCGACCTCCTCCCACGTCACCGGGGTCGAGACGGCGGGCTGCCGGCGGGCGCGCAGGGTGTAGGGGGCGGCCGTGGTCTTGGCGGCGGCGTTCTGGCTGTGGTCCACGAACACCTTGCCGGGGCGCAGCGCCTTGGTCATCCGGTGCACCACGAGCGCGGGGAGGTCCGCCTCCGCCTCCACGGCGAGCTCCTTGGCGTACGCCGAGACCTGCCCGGAGGGGGTGGGCTCCAGCGGCACGTACAGGTGCAGTCCCTTGGCGCCGGAGGTCTTGGCGTAGGCGTGCAGCCCGTCGGCCGCCAGCCGTTCCCGCAGCCAGACGGCGACCCGGCAGCACTCCACCACGGTGGCGGGCGGGCCGGGGTCGAGGTCGAGGACCAGCCGGTCGGCCTCGGCCGGGGCGCCGGCCCGCCACTGGGGGGTGTGCAGCTCGACCACCAGGTTCGCCGCCCACATCAGTGCGGCGAGGTCCTGGATCACCACTTGGCGGGCGTTCTTGTCCTCCGACCGGGGGACGGCGACGGACTTCACCCAGGCGGGTGTGCCCGGGGGTGGGTTCTTGGTGAAGAAGAGCTGGCCGTCGGGGCCGTCGGGGTAGCGGAGGAAGGACAGCGGGCGGTCGTGGAGATGCGGGAGGAGGCTGTCGGCGACGGTCGCGTAGTAGTGCAGGACCTCGCCCTTGGTGGTGCCGGTGGCCGGATAGATGACCTTCTCCAGGTTGCTGAGCGCCAGGCGCCGCCCCGCCACCTCTGTGATCGGCGTCATACGATGAGACTCCCACGATTTCGGTACGAAAGGTACGAACCGTGCGATCCATCTGGAACGGCGCGATTTCGTTCGGACTGGTCAGCATTCCCATCAAGCTGGTCAACGCGACCGAGAACCGGTCCATCTCCTTCCGGCAGATCCACACCGAGGACGGTGGCCGGATCCGCTACCGCAAGGTGTGCGAGCTGGACGGCGAGGAGGTGCCGACTGCCGAGATCGGCAAGGCGTACGAGGAGTCCGACGGCTCCATGATCCCGATCACCGACGAGGACCTGGCCGCACTGCCGCTGCCCACGGCGAAGACGATCGAGATCGTCGCGTTCGTACCGGCGTCCCGGATCGACCCGCTCCAGATGGACGCGGCGTACTACCTGTCGGCGAGCGGTGTGCCGGCCGCGAAGCCGTACACCCTGCTGCGTGAGGCGCTCAAACGCAGCGACCGGGTCGCCATCGCCAAGTTCGCCCTGCGCGGCCGGGAGCGCCTGGGCATGCTCCGGGTCGTCGACGACGTCATCATCATGCACGGACTGCTGTGGCCGGACGAGATCCGCCGTCCGGAGGGCGTCGCGCCGGAGACCTCGGTGACCGTACGGGAGGCCGAACTGGACCTCGCCGACGCCCTGATGGACACCCTCGGCGAGGTCGACCTGGACACGCTGCACGACGACTACCGGGAAGCCGTGGAGCAGATGATCGCCGCCAAGGCGGAGGGCGTCCCGGAGGCCGCGCCGGCGCCCAGGGCGGAACCGGGCGGCCAGGTCATCGACCTGATGGCCGCGCTGGAGAACAGCGTGCGCGCGGCGAAGGAGGCACGCGGCGAGGAGACCCCCGACGCGTCGGTCACCGACCTGTCGGCCCGCCAGCAGCCACCCCGGTCGGCGGCGACGCCCAAGGAGAGCGGTACCAAGAAGTCGACGGCGAGGACGGCCGCGAAGAAGACGGCGTCGGGCGCCTCCTCCGCCCGCAAGACCACCTCGAAGGCGTCGGCGGGCGGCAAGGCGGCGGAGAAGAAGTCCACGGCAAGGAGGACGACGGCCAAGAAGACCCCGCAGAAGGCGCCGGAGAAGGTGGGGGAGAAGACCCCGGAGAAGAAGACCCCGCCGCGCAAGCGCTCCGCCTGACCGCGCGGCGCCGTCCTCTAGGGTGGAGCCGTTGTGGAGAGACCCGCCGGTCAGAGGAGGATCCGCGTGAGCGCGTGGATACGCAACTTCCACCCCGCCCCCCGAGCGCGTGTGCGGCTCTTCTGCTTCCCCCACGCGGGCGGCGCCGCGAGCGCCTACTTCCCCTTCTCCGCGGCCCTGTCGGGCGAGGTGGAGGTCCTGACCTTCCAGTACCCCGGCCGGCAGGACCGGCTGGCCGAACCGCCGCCGACGGACCTCGACAGCCTGGTCGAGGCGTGCCTGGCCGAGCTCTCCCCGTACACGGCCGAACCGTTCGCGCTGTTCGGACACAGCATGGGCGCCGTCATCGGCTACGAGGTCGCCCGGCGCCTGGAGTCGGCCGGCCGCGCCCGCCCGGCCGCGCTGTTCGTCTCCGCCCGGCAGGCCCCGGCGCTGCCCTGGCCGCCCGAGGGCCTGTTCCCGGAGGACGGGCCGGACGACGACTGGGTCATCGGCGAGGCCCGCCGGCTGGGCGGGATCGATCCGGCGCTGCTGGACGAACCCGAACTGCGCCGGCTGACCCTGCCCGCCCTCCGCGCCGACCTGCGCGCGATCTTCGCCCACACCCACCGTCCGGGACCCCGGCTGACCTGCCCCCTCACCGCCCTCACCGGTGACCGCGACCCCAGTGTGACCGTCGCCGGCGCCCGGGCCTGGCACAGCGAGACGACCGGCCCCTTCGACCTCCATGTCTTCCCCGGCGGCCACTTCTACCTGAACGACCAGCTCCCCGAGGTGACCAAGCTGATCGCCACGTCGTTGCCGGAGTGACGGCGGGGACACCGCTGCCAGCGGCGCCTACGGTGACGTGGGCATCCTGCCGGGCCGCCCCCAGCGGTGCACGCAGCGCTTGAACTTCCGGCCGCTCCCGCAGGGGCAGGGCGCGTGCGCTCCGGGGCCCGGTGGCCGAGCGGGAAGTCCAGCAGCGGCGACTCGGCGATCCCCGTCGTCAGCCCGAGGTCGTCCAGCACCCAGCGCGCGTCGGCGAGGTCCCGCTGGAGCCGGTCCGAGGCCAGGACGACGGGGTCGGCGGCCTTCCGCGCGACCGTGGGCGTCAGGGCGCGGGGGTGGGACACGGTCGGCCGCAGCGGGTGACGGGCGTACTGCTCGAACTGGTGGGACCGCGCCGGGTCGACGGCCCGGACAACGGTGTAGGTGGTGGAGGACCCGTAGCTGGGGTGGACGGCGTCGCAGAGCCACTCGTAGACGTCGACGACATCGGACTCCGGGGTGCGCCTGGCCGGCTTGTCCAGGTACGTCATCACATGGGTGCTCGGCACCTTCGGGGGCCTGCCCTGCCCCTGTCCGGCGCGCGTCGCGTACTGCGGGCGCAGGACGTCGCAGTTCAGGCGGTCCATGAACTCCGCGAGCGACCCGGTGGTGGGGCGGCCGGCCCGTTTGTAGGCGTCCCACACCCCGATGAGCTTCGGCACCTCCGTGGACAGCGCCGCCGCCCCCTCCAGCAGGGAGCGCGCACACGCGGCGGCGACCAGCGGGTTCCACCGCTCGATCGCGTCACGGGCCGCGACCGCCAGCTCGGCACCGCGCCACAGTTGCGTGAGCCACCAGGAGCCGAGCCGGGTGTAGAGGTCGGAGAGGGCGAAGGTGATCAACCAGTCCGGCGAACCGAGCGGTGCGCTCTGGCGCAGGAACGGACTGGCCTTCCCGACAACCCGCCCGTCGTCGGTGACGCGGGTGGTGTACGTCCACGGCGCGTCCGGATCCGCCGAGTGCAGCAGGCGCAGCAACTCCAGCCCGGCCGCGTCCGGAGCCGGCGCGGTGAGCGGGACGGGCAGGTGGACGACTCCGCAGGTGTACTGCGGCGCGGCATCCGCCAGAGCCGCCAGCCGCTCCACCCCGGCCTCGACCCGAAGCGCCCGCTCGCCACCGAGCGCCTCCACCACAAGTCCGCTGAACGCCAAACGATTTCGCCCCCCCCCGGCCGGAATGGTAGGCGGCGCCCGGGGGCGGGCCCGCCGGGCCCGGGACCGGGGGAATACGACGGCCACAGTTCGCGCGCGACGCTAGGCTTCGAGCCCCTGGACCTGCCCGGGAGCTCTCGCCGTCGAGGGGCCGGGCGGGAACGGGCGGCGGGGTCCCGCTGCTTGCCCAGGGGGCAACGAGCGGGTGGGCTTCACCGGGTCGGTTCCTGCGTCGGCCCTCGGAATGAAACGGCGCCTTGTGATCTTGGGAGACGGTATGGGCTTGCTTGTGGTCCTCGATGAAGCGGTGGCCGCTCTCAAGGCTCCGCTGAGGGAGGACGACCGGGCGCAGGGCTGGAACGACGATCTCCGAAGAGAGGTGCAGGAGGAGATATCGATCAGTCGCTCAGTGCTGCGTCGCCACGGGCTGGGGATGGCACGGCACTTGCGTCCTCGCTTCGACGAGTGGATGGAAAACGAGGGCGTGCGGCCCGGACGCCTCCGGGACCTGGTGGGCAACGTGCAGCGGTCGCTGGTGGAGGCCCGGGCCAAGGCGTGAGAAGCGCCCGCCGGCCCGGCCGTTCGTCGTCTGCCGCCAGTCCGCGAAGTTCACGGACCTCGGCATACGGCCGCTCCGGGCGGCATACGGCTGCACATACGCGAAGACCCCGGCCTCAGCGTTTCCGCTGGTGACGGGGTCTTTGGGCACCTTCTGCAAGGTGCCCCCGGCAGGATTCGAACCTGCGCACACGGCTCCGGAGGCCGTTGCTCTATCCCCTGAGCTACGGGGGCGTCCGCCGCGTTCGGCGGCGACGGGTAGAACCCTACCAGCTCCCACGGGGTGGCTGTGAACAGGGATTTCCGCCGGGTGGCGGGGTGCTGTCGCTCGCGCGGGGTGGAAGTGGGCAAAACCCGGACGCAGGGGCGGAGCGGGTCCTACTCTCGAGTTGTGTCAGGCGTGTCCGGCCGGGTGCTCGTCGTGGACGACAACAAGGTCATCCGGCAACTGATCAGGGTCAACCTCGAGCTGGAGGGCTTCGAGGTCGTGACCGCGGCCGATGGTGCCGAGTGCCTGGAAGTCGTGCACCAAGTCCGCCCCGATGTGGTCACTCTCGATGTCGTCATGCCCCGGCTCGACGGGTTGCGTACCGTCGCCCGGCTTCGGGAGGACGCGCGGACCAGCGGGCTGCCGGTCGCGATCATCAGCGCGTGCACGCCCAACGAGCTGGAGTCCGGGCTCGCCGCCGGTGCCGACGCCTTCCTCGCGAAGCCCTTCGAGCCCGCCGAGCTCGTGCGGCTCGTCCGGGAGCTGGCACGCCGGGCGAACGGCCGCGCCGCCGCCGACGACGGCCCTGGCGAAGAACCCGAGGCCGGTCACGGCGTGGACGCCGCGCGTGGCGCCGGCCCGGGCGGGCCCAACGCCGGGGCGGCCCCGAGCCCACGCGGTTGACACTCGGCTGCCGGCCGCGCCACCCGGCCGCCCGGCCCCGTGGCCGGTGTGCCCAGGCAGGGCCGAGCCCTGGTGGCCGGCGGACGCAGCCGGCCCCTCCCATGCGTGTCCGGGGCCCCGGCCGGCGCCCAGGACCTCGCTAGCAGGGCCGCCCCGGCCGGCTCGACCGGAACCAGCACCCGCGCCGCCCCCCGTCCACCCCGTTCCCGTCCCGGCCACCGCCCTCGCGCCACCGGACCGCGCGACGATCCGGCGCACCCGCCCCGGACACCGCCCCGGATCCCAGGTCCCGGCCTCCGGCGCCGGACCGGCCGCCCCGGAGGCGTCACCGGTTCCGGCCCCGCCCCCGCCCCGTCGGCGCGTAACCCGTCCGCTCCCCGGTGCCCGCATCGCGAAACCGGTTCCGTGCAACCACCCCTCCTCCCATACGCTTGTCCCGTGACCCCCGCGGACCTCTCCCTCACCGTGCTGCGTGCCGTGCGCCGCGCAGTCGGCGAGGGTGTGCTGCCGGCCGGGGCAGTGGCCGCGGCCGGTGTCGCGGAGCGGGTCACGGTGGAGCGTCCCCGGCCCGGGGGGCGGGGGGACTGGGCCACCAACGCGGCACTCCGGCTCGCCCGGCCCGCCGCCCTGCCGCCGCGCCGGGTCGCCGAGATCCTGCGGGCCCGGCTCGACGGTGCCCCCGGCATCGAGCGCGTCGACATCACCGGACCCGGGTTCCTCAACTTCACCCTCCGCCCCGACACCGCGCGGGCACTGGTCGGCCGGATCCTGGCCGAGGGCGAGCGGTACGGGCACGGGGACGCCCTGCGCGGTACGCATGTCACCTTCCGGCCGGGCCACGGGCCGCGGGCCGCCGTGGTCACCGCGACCGTGGCCGCCCTCCTGCGCGCCCAGGGCGCCCGGGCCTCCGTCGGCCCGGACGGTACCGAGACCCTCCGCCCGCTGCCCGCCACCGGGCCCGTGCCGAACGACGACGCCGGCCGCTGGGCGCTGCTGCGGCCCGCCGCCCACGACCGTGTCCTGGAGCGCGCGCCCCTCCTCGTGCAGACCGAGGCCAACGGGCTGTTCACCGTGCGGTACGCGCACGCCCGCGTCCGCGCCCTGCTCCGCAACGCCGCGCAGCTCCACCTCACCGCTGCCTTCGATGACGACCCCGCCCACGAGGACGACCCCGCCCACGAGGACGACGTCCACGCCGCGCGCCTGCTCACCGCTCTCGGCGACCACCCCGCCGTGCTCGAAGCCGCCGCCCGCCTTCGCGCCCCCGACCGGGTCGCCCGGCACCTGGAGGCCACCGCCGACGCGTTCCTGGGGTTCCAGCACACCGTGCTGCCCCTCGGGGACGAGAAACCCTCGGCCGCCCACCGCTCCCGGCTGGCCCTCGCCGAAGCCGCCGGAACGGTGCTCGCCGGCGGTCTGGCCCTGCTCGGCATCAGCGCCCCTGCCTACCTGTGACCCTGTGAGAGAGACATGAGCCGTTCCGCACACCCCGCCGGGCCCCGTCACGGGGACGTCCTGCCCGAGGGCCACTACACCGCCCCGCCCGCCGACCTCAACCGTCTAGACGAGAAGGTCTGGTCCCGCACGGTGGCCCGCACCGCGGACGGCGTCGTGACCGTCGGCGGCATCGAGGTCACCCGGCTGGCCGAGGAGTTCGGCACCCCGGCCTACTTCCTGGACGAGGCCGACTTCCGCGCCCGCTGCCGCGCCTGGGCCGACGCCTTCGGCCCGGACGCCGATGTCTTCTACGCCGGCAAGGCCTTCCTGAGCAGGGCGGTCGTCCGGTGGCTCAAGGAAGAGGGACTCAACCTCGACGTCTGCTCCGGCGGTGAGCTGGTCTGCGCCCTGGACGCCGGTATGCCCGCCGAGCGCATCGCCTTCCACGGCAACAACAAGAGCACCGAGGAGATCGAGCGGGCCGTCGAGGCCGGCGTCGGCCGGATCGTGCTCGACTCCTTCCAGGAGATCGTCCGCGTCGCCCACATCGCGCAGAGCAGGGGCAGGCGCCAGCGCGTCCAGATCCGCGTCACCGTCGGGGTCGAGGCGCACACCCACGAGTTCATCGCCACCGCGCACGAGGACCAGAAGTTCGGTATCGCGCTCGCCGGCGGCCAGGCGGCGGAGGCCGTCCGCCGCGCGCTGAAGCTGGACGGGCTGGAGCTCATCGGCATCCACTCGCACATCGGCTCGCAGATCTTCGACATGGCCGGTTTCGAGGTCTCCGCCCGCCGGGTCGTGCAGCTCCTCGCCGCCGTCCGCGACGAGCACGGGGTCGAGCTGCCCGAGATCGACCTGGGCGGCGGCCTCGGCATCGCGTACACCTCCGACGACGACCCGCGCGAGCCGCACGAGATCGCCAAGGCGCTCAGTGAGATCGTGACCCGGGAGTGCGAGGCCGCCGGGCTGCGCACCCCCCGGATCTCCGTCGAGCCGGGACGCGCGATCGTCGGCCCGACCGCCTTCACGCTGTACGAGGTCGGCACGGTCAAGCCGCTGGAGGGTCTGCGGACGTACGTGAGTGTCGACGGCGGCATGTCGGACAACATCCGCACCGCCCTGTACGACGCCGAGTACTCCGTCGCGCTGGTCTCGCGGGCCTCGGACGCCGAGCCGATGCTCAGCCGGGTCGTCGGAAAGCACTGTGAGAGTGGCGACATCGTGGTACGGGACGCCTTCCTCCCCGCCGACGTGGCGCCGGGCGACCTGGTCGCCGTACCGGCCACCGGCGCGTACTGCCGATCCATGGCCAGCAACTACAACCACGCACTTCGCCCGCCCGTCGTCGCCGTGAGGGACGGCGAGGCGCGGGTGATCGTCCGGCGTGAGACGGAGGAGGATCTCCTGCGTCTCGATGTCGGTTGATGAAATAGATGTCTCAGGATCCGGACGGTGGGCCAGAAACCCCCGTCCGGTGAGTGAGACTGGTCGCACGCCAAGCTGTAAGAGGGAAACGAGGTCGGATGATGCGTACGCGTCCGCTGAAGGTGGCGCTGCTGGGCTGTGGAGTGGTCGGCTCAGAGGTGGCGCGCCTTATGACGACGCACGCCGACGACCTCGCCGCGCGCATCGGCGCCCCGGTCGAGCTCGCCGGCGTGGCGGTCCGCCGGCCGTCGAAGGTGCGGGAGGGCGTTCCGCCCGAGCTGGTCACCACCGACGCGACCGGGCTGGTCGAGCGCGGCGACATCGACGTGGTGGTCGAGGTCATCGGCGGTGTCGAACCCGCCCGCACGCTGATCACCACCGCCTTCGAGTACGGTGCCTCCGTGGTCTCCGCCAACAAGGCGCTGCTCGCCGAGGACGGGGCCGCCCTGCACGCCGTGGCCGAGAAGCACGGCCGGGACCTGTACTACGAGGCCGCCGTCGCGGGAGCCATCCCGCTGGTGCGCCCGCTGCGGGAGTCGCTGGCCGGCGACAAGGTCAACCGCGTCCTCGGCATCGTCAACGGCACGACGAACTTCATCCTCGACAAGATGGACACCTCCGGCGCCGGGTACTCCGAGGCGCTGGACGAGGCCACCGCGCTGGGTTACGCCGAGGCCGACCCGACCGCCGACGTCGAGGGCTTCGACGCCGCCGCCAAGGCCGCCATCCTCGCCGGCATCGCCTTCCACACGCGGGTGCGCCTGGACGACGTGTACCGCGAGGGCATGACCGAGGTCACCGCCGCCGACTTCGCCTCCGCGAAACGGATGGGCTGCACCATCAAGCTGCTCGCGATCTGCGAGCGGGCCGCCGACGGCGAGTCCGTCACCGCGCGCGTGCACCCGGCGATGATTCCGCTGAGCCACCCGCTGGCCTCCGTGCGCGGCGCGTACAACGCCGTCTTCGTGGAGGCCGAGGCGGCCGGCCAGCTGATGTTCTACGGTCCGGGCGCCGGCGGTTCGCCGACCGCGTCCGCCGTCCTGGGCGACCTGGTCGCCGTCTGCCGCAACCGCCTCAACGACGCGACGGGGCCCGGCGAGTCCGCGTACACCCAGCTTCCCGTGAGCCCCATGGGCGACGTGGTGACGCGGTACCACATCAGTCTCGACGTGGCCGACAAGCCGGGCGTCCTCGCCCAGGTCGCGACGGTCTTCGCCGAGCACGGCGTATCCATCGATACGGTGCGCCAGCAGGGCAAGGACGGTGAGGCATCCCTCGTCGTCGTCACCCACCGCGCGCCCGACGCCGCCCTCACCGGCACCGTCGAGGCGCTGCGCGAGCTCGACACCGTGCGCGGTGTCGCCAGCATCATGCGTGTTGAAGGGGAGTAAGGACCCATGACCAGGACCCACCAGTGGCGCGGCATCATCGAGGAGTACCGGGACCGCCTTCCGGTCACGGACACGACGCCGGTCGTCACGCTGCGCGAGGGCGGCACGCCGCTCGTCCCGGCCCAGGTCCTCTCCGAGCGCACCGGTTGTGAGGTGCACCTCAAGGTGGAGGGCGCCAACCCGACCGGTTCCTTCAAGGACCGCGGGATGACCATGGCCATCACCCGGGCCAAGGAAGAGGGTGCCCGGGCCGTCATCTGCGCCTCCACCGGCAACACCTCGGCCTCGGCCGCCGCCTACGCGGTGCGCGCGGGCATGGTCTGCGCCGTGCTGGTGCCGCAGGGCAAGATCGCGCTCGGCAAGATGGGGCAGGCGCTGGTGCACGGCGCGCAGATCCTCCAGGTCGACGGGAACTTCGACGACTGCCTGACCCTGGCCCGCTCGCTCTCCGACAACTACCCGGTGGCGCTGGTCAATTCGGTGAACCCGGTCCGTATCGAGGGCCAGAAGACCGCCGCCTTCGAGATCGTGGACATGCTGGGCGACGCCCCCGACATCCATGTGCTTCCGGTCGGCAACGCGGGCAACATCACCGCGTACTGGAAGGGCTACACCGAGTACGCGGCCGACGGCATGGCGGCCGGCCGGCCGCGCATGTGGGGCTTCCAGGCGTCCGGTGCGGCGCCCCTGGTGCGCGGTGAGGTGGTCAAGGACCCGTCCACGATCGCCACCGCCATCCGGATCGGCAACCCCGCGTCCTGGCAGTACGCGCTGGCCGCGCGGGACGAGTCGGGCGGCTTCATCGACGAGGTGACCGACCGTGAGATCCTGCGCGCCTACCGGCTGTTGGCCTCCCAGGAGGGCGTCTTCGTCGAGCCCGCCTCCGCCGCTTCGGTGGCCGGCCTGCTGAAGGCCGCCGAGCAGGGCAAGGTCGACCCGGGTCAGCGGATCGTCTGCACGGTCACCGGCAACGGCCTCAAGGACCCGGACTGGGCGGTCGCCGGAGCCCCCCAGCCGGTCACCGTCCCCGTCGACGCGGCCACCGCCGCCGAGCGCCTCGGCCTCGTCTGAGCCCCGCCGGCGGGCGGCGCGGCCGGTGCCACGCCGCCGGCCGACGGTCGCTGGTCCGGGGCGAGGCTTGTGCGGGCAGCGGGCAGCGGCAGCGGGCAGCGGGCAGCGGGCAGCGGGCAGCGGCTGCGGGCTGGGCCTGCGGTCCGGCCGCCCGCCGGGTCGGGCCCTGTGCCGGCGGGCCCGCCGCGCGGACGGCGTGTCCCGGCTCCGGTGTCCGGTCCGCCGACCCGCCGGCCGGTACCGGAAAGGCCGGGCGAACGGCTCCGGCCGGGCATCGGCGTCCCCGTACCGGAGGCCGGGGGCCCGTCGGGTTCCGGCCGTCTCCCGGTACCCGGACGGCGCTCCCCGCCGGGTTGGCCGTGTCCGGGCGGGTCCCGCGCGCCGACCGCGATTTTCGGCCACTCGCGCGTAATGAGCCAGTGGCCGAAAATCGCAATCCGCACGGCGACGTACACCGAAGCACAGGAGGGCTTGCGACACGCATCGTGCGCCGCCTGTGCGCCCTATGTCGCCGCAGAACCTTCCTTCGATAGGCTGTACCGAACCCGCCCGCCGCATATGCCGCGGTGCTGTCGCCGTTGAAGCCGCTGCGGCCCATGGGTCTTCGTACTTATCTTGACAACCCCCACAATCCCCGAGCGAGAACCTTCGCTGTCCAGAACCAAGGAGAGTCATCGAGCGATGGCCGGTCCCGCGTTCCGCGCCGCCGCCGTCCGGGTGCGCGTTCCCGCCACCAGCGCCAACCTCGGCCCGGGCTTCGACGCCCTCGGCCTGTCGCTGGGGCTGTACGACGACGTCGTCGTCCGGGTCGCCGACTCAGGGCTGCACATCGACATCGCCGGCGAGGGCGCCGAAACGCTCCCGCGCGACGAGAGCCACTTGCTCGTACGCTCCCTGCGCACGGCCTTCGACCTGCTGGGCGGCCAGCCGCGCGGCCTGGAGGTCGTCTGCGCCAACCGCATCCCGCACGGACGCGGCCTGGGTTCCTCGTCGGCCGCCATCTGCGCCGGCATCGTCGCGGCCCGCGCGGTGACGATAGGCGGCGACAGCCGGCTCGACGACGCGGCGCTGCTCGAACTCGCCACCGAGATCGAGGGCCACCCCGACAACGTCGCCGCCTGTCTGCTCGGCGGCTTCACCGTCGCCTGGACCGAGGGCGGCGCCGCCCGGGCGATCAGGATGGACCCCGCCGGTTCCATCGTTCCGGTGGTTTTCGTACCGGGAAAACCGGTACTCACCGAGACGGCCCGCGGCCTGCTGCCGCGTACCGTCCCCCATGTGGACGCCGCGGCCAACGCGGGCCGCGCGGCGCTTCTCGTGGAGGCCATGACCAGGCGTCCCGAGCTGCTGCTGGCCGCCACCGAGGACCGGCTCCACCAGGAGTACCGGGCGCCGGCGATGCCGCAGAGCGTCGACCTGGTGAACCGACTGCGGGCCGACGGCATCCCCGCGGTCATCTCCGGCGCGGGGCCCACGGTCCTCGCGCTGGCCGAGGACGGCGCGGCCGAGAAGGTCGCGCGGCTGGCGGGCGAGGGCTGGGCGGCCAACCGGCTGGACCTCGACGTCGCCGGTGCGAGCGTTCTGCCGCTCGCGCCGTAGGGCACGGTTGCCGGTGTTGGAGAGGGGGAATGTTTGTTGGAGCCGGTAGTGTTAACCTCAAGTCTGCACCCGACGTCTTTGTGGCGCGGTGCGTCGTGTCCCCATCCGGGACCACCATTCTTCCGGGAGCCTCCCCAACTGCCTGAGCAGCCTGCCTGAGCAGTTTCGAGCACGCTCCGGAACCGGCGCGCGTCACCCCTCGCTTTTCCCAGGAGCGGGCCGAGCAGGGGGCCTCGGGCCGGACCCAAGCACGTTTTTCTCTTCCGCCGTACCCGGCGGGACCACCGCCCCGACCCGGTCCGGACACCACGGACCGCAGTCGGACAGCACAACCGGTCGCCGAGCCAGAAGGCCGACGTCCGCTCCAGGGAAGGACCCTTCGTGAGCGACACCACCGATCTGATGGGCGTGACTGCCGACAACAGTGTCGACACCGCCGCGCCCGCCGCAGGTGCTGCCACTGGCACCACCTCACGGCGCCGCCGCTCCGGCACCGGCCTCGAGGGCATGGTCCTGGCCGAGCTGCAGCAGGTCGCGTCAGGCCTCGGCATCAGGGGCACCGCGCGGATGCGCAAGAGCCAGCTGATCGAGGTCATCAAGGAGGCGCAGGCCGGCAGCGGCGCGGGCGCAGCCACGTCCGCGCCCAAGGGCGCCGACACCGCCGAGGCCAAGCCGAAGCGGCGCGCCACCTCCAAGGCCCGTACGGGCGACGCCGCCCCCGCCGACAGCGGCAAGGCCGCCGCCGTCAAGGCCGAGAAGGCCGTGGCGCAGCAGCAGATCGACATCCCCGGTCAGCCGGCCAGCGACGACCAGCCCGCGGGCGAGCGCCGTCGCCGCCGCGCGACGGCCCCGGTCGGCAGCCCCGACGGCGAGACCCGTACCGAGGCCAGGACGGACGCCCGTACCGACGTCCGCACCGAGGCGCGCACGGAGACCCGTACCGACGTCCGCGCGGACGTCAGGACCGACGCCCAGCCCGAGGCCAAGGCCGACGCGTCGGCCGACACCGCCGAGGGCCGTCGCCGCGACCGCGGCGAGCGTGGCGACCGCGGTGAGCGCGGGGGCGAGCGCGGCGACCGCCGCGAGCGCCAGCGCGACCGCCGCGACCGCGGCAAGGGCGACGACCAGCAGGGCGGCGGCCAGCGCCAGCAGCGCCAGGCCGGCCAGCAGAGCCAGGCCGGCCCGCAGGACGACTTCGACGACGAGGCCGGTGGCCGGCGCGGCCGCCGCGGCCGCTACCGCGACCGCCGGGGCCGTCGTGGCCGCGACGAGTTCGTGACCGGTGAGCCGCAGGTCTCCGACGACGACGTGCTGATCCCCGTCGCGGGCATCCTGGACATCCTCGACAACTACGCGTTCATCCGGACCTCCGGCTACCTGCCCGGTCCGAACGACGTGTACGTCTCGCTCGCCCAGGTCCGCAAGAACGGCCTGCGCAAGGGTGACCACGTCACCGGCGCCGTACGCCAGCCGAAGGACGGCGAGCGCCGCGAGAAGTTCAACGCGCTGGTCCGCCTCGACTCGGCCAACGGCATGGCCGCCGACTCCGGCCGGGGCCGTCCCGAGTTCAACAAGCTGACGCCGCTCTACCCGCAGGACCGGCTCCGTCTGGAGACCGACCCGGGTGTGCTGACCACGCGGATCATCGACCTCGTGTCGCCGATCGGCAAGGGCCAGCGAGGCCTGATCGTGGCCCCGCCGAAGACCGGCAAAACCATGATCATGCAGGCGGTCGCCAACGCGATCACCACCAACAACCCCGAGTGCCACCTGATGGTCGTCCTGGTCGACGAGCGTCCGGAAGAGGTCACCGACATGCAGCGCTCGGTCAAGGGCGAGGTCATCTCCTCGACCTTCGACCGGCCCGCCGAGGACCACACCACGGTCGCCGAGCTGGCCATCGAGCGTGCCAAGCGCCTGGTGGAGCTGGGCCACGACGTGGTCGTCCTGCTCGACTCGATCACCCGTCTGGGCCGCGCGTACAACCTCGCGGCGCCCGCCTCCGGCCGCATCCTGTCCGGTGGTGTCGACTCGACCGCGCTCTACCCGCCGAAGCGCTTCTTCGGCGCGGCGCGCAACATCGAGGACGGCGGCTCGCTGACCATCCTGGCCACCGCGCTGGTCGACACCGGCTCGCGCATGGACGAGGTGATCTTCGAGGAGTTCAAGGGCACCGGCAACATGGAGCTCAAGCTCGACCGCAAGCTCGCCGACAAGCGCATCTTCCCGGCCGTCGACGTCGACGCCTCCGGTACGCGCAAGGAGGAGATCCTCCTCGGCAGCGACGAGCTCGCCATCACCTGGAAGCTGCGCCGCGTGCTGCACGCGCTGGACCAGCAGCAGGCGATCGAGCTGCTGCTGGACAAGATGAAGCAGACGAAGTCGAACGCCGAGTTCCTGCTCCAGATCCAGAAGACGACCCCGTCGGCCGGCAACGGCAACGACTGACGTCGTATCAGGAACGCTGGCCGCCCCGTCACTTCGGTGACGGGGCGGCCGTGTGTTTCCGGCCGAATTCCGGCGTTCCCACGGGCCGCTGGTCAAGCAACAGTTGACAGGCGTAACATCTCCCCATCGAGGTGGGGGGAAATACCGCCACGCAGCACCAGCCCGGCCCCCGGAGGGCCCCTGTGGCGTGCTGCCCGCGAACCCGTTGTGCCCCGCCATCGCCATGGTTTTCTTCCGGTGGGGCGGTCGCGCCCCGCCGGGCCGACCCAAGGGGTTAACTGAGTGCAGATACGCACGCGCGGCGGCCGGCACCGGCGCCGCATGACAATCGCCCTGCCGGCGGCCGCCGCAGTGGTCGCTCTGGTCGGCGCCGGCATCGCGGTCACCGGCTCCGACTCCGCGCAGGCGGACGAGGCGCCGGGCATCAGCACGGCGCCGCGGGCCGAGCAGCCGGTGTCGCAGGACGAGCTGAAGCAGCGTGTGGCCCGGGCCATGAAGGCCGACGAGCGCAGCCCGCGCCGTCTGGTCAAGAAGCCCGCGGCCGGCACCGCCGAGACCGCGCCCGGCGCCCGCATCATCGGTGGTTCGACCACCACCATCTCCACCGCGCCCTGGATGGCGCAGCTCCACTTCACGGACAGCACCGGCGCGGGATACTTCTGCGGCGGCACCGTGATCGCCCCGAACAAGGTCCTCACCGCCGCCCACTGCGTCAAGGGCATCAAGTGGTACTCGGACGGCGTCGTGGTCCTGGGCACCGACCAGCTGCCCACCGGTGACGACCTGCACGGTGGCAAGCCCCACCTGGTCAGCCGCCAGTGGAACCACCCGCAGTACGACCCGTACACGCTCGACAACGACGTGGCCGTGCTGACGCTGGACGAGCCCACCGCCATCAAGCCCCTGCCGCTCGCGCAGCCCACCGACTCGGCGCTGTACCAGGCGGGGCTCGACGGCAAGGTGTACGGCTGGGGCCGCACCAGCTCCACCGAGCCCGACAGCGGCTCGCAGACCCTGAAGGTCGCCGACGCCGACGTCGTGGCGGACAGCCAGTGCCAGGCCGCGTACCCGGAGGCGACCGCGACCTCCGCCAAGTTCCTCAAGGGCCACATGCTGTGCGCCGGCGCGGCCCCGACCGGCAGCGACGCGACCACCGAGACCACCTGCAACGGTGACTCCGGCGGCCCGCTCGTGGTGGGCGGCAAGCTGGTCGGCGTCGTCTCCTGGGGCGACGTGGACTGCTCGGCGCAGGGCAAGTACGGCGTGTACGCGAAGGTCGGCACCTACTCGGCCCCGATCCAGTCGCGTGTCGACGACACCAACTGGAACGGCGACCACACGGCCGACCTGCTGGCCCGCCGTACCTCGGACTCCACGCTGTTCGGCTGGACCTCCAAGGTGACCTCGCTGGCCCGGACCGAGAACCTGGGCAACTTCGCGGGCTTCACCCTGGCGCTGCAGAACGACCTGGACCGCGACGGTCTCGCGGACGTGCTGAGCCGCTACAACGGCGACGTCTACTGGGACCACTACAACCGCGCCACCGGCGAGGGCGAGAACAAGCTGGTCGCCAAGGGCTGGGGCAAGCACAAGCAGATCCTGGTCCCCGGTGACGTCACCGGCGACGAGCTGCCCGACATGGTCACGGTCGACTCGGCCGGCACCATGCGTGTCTACCCGGGCAAGGGCAACGGCACCTTCGCCGCCCCCGTCTCCGTCGGCACCGGCTGGGGCTCGTACACGATGGTCCGCGGTCACGGTGACTTCACCAACGACGGCAAGGCCGACATCTTCGCCCGGGCCACGGACGGCAAGACCTACCTCTACAAGGGCACCGGCGTCGCCACCAAGCCGTGGGCCGCGCCCGTCCTGGTCGGCTCCTTCGGTTCCATGAACGCCCTGGTCACCACCGGTGACGTCAACAGCGACGGGATCGCCGACCTCCTGGCCCGCGACACCGCAGGCAAGCTGTGGCTGTACCCGGGCAAGGGCAACGGGGGCTTCAACCCCCGCGTCGCCATGGCCACCGGCTTCCAGGCGTACAACCTCTTCGGCTGATCCGGCCTCGCGGCCCGGCCCGCCGGCCGGGCCGAGCCGGAGCGGCGGCAGTGCACCGTGCCCACCGCGCGTCCGCGCGGTGGGCACAGCCGTGTCCCGGTGCGACCTTCACCACACGCGCCGCCCCCTCGCCACCCGCGCCGGGGCACGACGGCGCAGGTCCGTGACCGGTTTGGTCCGCGGGCGCACCACCAGGCGCGTCACTCGCTCTCAAGGAGTTCTCAACCGGCCGTGCAACCCTTTTGGCCGCTTCCCCGTCTGGACAATCGTCGGGCCAGGACAACTGCCGACAAAACGGCGCCCGATCACCATGCCCGGGGCAGCGGGATCAGCGAGGACTGAGGAGAACATGGCCGAGCAGGGCAAGGACAGGGGCAGCCGGATACGCGGCACCGGAAGCCGCCGCAAGCGGCCCACCGGGCGCCGCAGGGCGCTCACCGTCGCCGCGTGGTCCGCGGCCGGTCTGGTGGCGGTCGGCGGGTCCGGACTGGGGTACGCCTACGTCAAGTTCAACGGCAACATCGAGAGCGTCGACATCAACGCCCAGCTCGGCGACGACCGGCCGCTGGACGTCGACAACGGCTCCATGGACATCCTGGTGCTGGGCTCCGACTCCCGCTCCGGCGCCAACGCCCGCTACGGCAGGGACGACGGTGCCGCCCGCTCCGACACCGCCATGATCCTCCACGTCTACGAGGGCCACCGGAAGGCCGGCGTGGTCTCCATACCGCGCGACACGATCGTCGAGCGGCCCGCCTGTGCCGACAGGACCGGCGCGCCCGTGCCGGGCCAGCGCAAGGCCATGTTCAACACGGCCTACGAGGCCGGCGGCCCCGCCTGCGCGGTCAAGACCGTCGAGCAGATGTCCGGCATCCGCATGGACCACTACATCGAGGTCGACTTCACCGGCTTCAAGAAGCTCATCGACGAGCTCGGCGGCGTCGGGATCACCACCACCAGGGCGATAGACGACAAGAGCAGCCACCTCGTCCTGCCGGCCGGCCGGCACACGCTCAGCGGCGAGCAGGCCCTGGGCCTCGTCCGGACCCGCAAGGGCGTCGGGGACGGCAGCGACCTGGGCCGCATCCAGCTCCAGCAGGCGTTCATGAAGGCCTTCATCGAGCAGGCCAGGAGCGTCGGGGTCTTCACCAGCCCCAAGAAGCTGTGGAACCTCGCCGACACCGCCACCAAGGCCATCACCCCGGACTCCGAGCTGGACTCGGTCAAGGAGCTCGCCGACTTCGCCGGCGGCCTCAAGGGGCTCGGCGCCGACGACGTCCACATGATCACCCTGCCGGTGCGCTACGACCCCGCCGACCCCAACCGGGTGGTACCGCTCCAGGCCCAGTCCGAGCTGGTGTGGACGGCCCTCAAGCAGGACCGGCCCATCCCCGCCGCCGCGGCCCGGGGCGCCGCCAAGGGCCAGGCCGACCGCGTGGTCCAGTAGGCCGGAATAGATCTGGCCCCACCCCGGTTTTGGGAGATACGGCCGGTCCTGGCAGACTGGTACGTCGGCCCCGGTTCACGCACGAGCATCCCGCCCCTGCGACCCGGTGCCCTCCCGAACCTAGGAGACACCTTGAAGCGCGACATCCACCCCGAGTACGTCGAGACGCAGGTCAGCTGCACCTGTGGCGCGTCGTTCACCACCCGCAGCACGATCGACAGCGGCGCCATCCGTGCCGAGGTCTGCTCCGAGTGCCACCCGTTCTACACGGGCAAGCAGAAGATCCTCGACACCGGTGGCCGCGTGGCCCGCTTCGAGGCCCGCTTCGGCAAGAAGGCTGCCGCCCAGAAGTAGCGAGCCACTGCGCCGGTCCTCGGCGCCCCTCTCCCGGGGGGTGCCGAGGCCGGCGCTTTGCCGTCCAGAGCGCAGCCCACTCCGTACGAAGACTCAGGAGCCCCCGATGTTCGAGGCGGTCGAGGAACTGGTCGGCGAGCACGCCGGCCTCGAGAAGCAGCTCGCCGACCCTTCGGTCCACTCCGACCAGGCCAACGCCCGCAAGCTGAACAAGCGCTACGCGGAGCTGACGCCCATCATCGCCACCTACCGCTCCTGGAAGCAGACCGGCGACGACATCGAGACGGCCCGTGAGTTCGCCGCGTCCGATCCGGACTTCGCCGCCGAGGTCAAGGAGCTGGAGAAGGAGCGCGAGGAGCTCACCCAGAAGCTCCGGCTGCTGCTGGTTCCGCGCGACCCCAGCGACGACAAGGACGTCATCCTGGAGATCAAGGCCGGCGCGGGCGGCGACGAGTCCGCCCTGTTCGCCGGGGACCTGCTGCGGATGTACCTGCGGTACGCCGAGCGCGTCGGCTGGAAGACCGAGATCATCGACGCCACCGAGTCCGAGCTGGGCGGCTACAAGGACGTCCAGGTCGCCGTGAAGACCAAGGGCGGCAACGGGGCCACCGAGCCCGGCCAGGGCGTCTGGGCGCGGCTGAAGTACGAGGGCGGCGTGCACCGCGTGCAGCGTGTGCCCGCCACCGAGTCGCAGGGCCGTATCCACACCTCGGCGGCCGGTGTCCTGGTGACGCCCGAGGCCGAGGAGATCGACGTCGAGATCCACGCCAACGACCTGCGCATCGACGTCTACCGCTCGTCGGGCCCCGGCGGCCAGTCCGTCAACACCACGGACTCGGCCGTCCGCATCACGCACCTGCCGACCGGTATCGTCGCCTCCTGCCAGAACGAGAAGAGCCAGCTCCAGAACAAGGAGCAGGCCATGCGCATCCTGCGCTCCCGGCTGCTCGCCGCCGCCCAGGAGGAGGCCGAGAGGAACGCCGCGGACGCCCGCCGCAGCCAGGTGCGCACCGTCGACCGGTCCGAGAAGATCCGCACGTACAACTATCCCGAGAACCGGATCTCGGACCACCGCGTCGGCTTCAAGGCGTACAACTTGGACCAGGTGCTCGACGGCGAACTCGACGCGGTGATCCAGGCGTGTGTCGACGCCGACTCCGCCGCCAAGCTCGCCGCCGCGTAACCACCCAGCCGAAACACCCGCCCAGCCCGGAGGACCAGCGTGCAGCCACATGCCGGGGGACGACCCCCAGGCCCCCGCACTCTGCTGCTTGCCGAGGTGGCCCAGGCCACCCAGCGGCTGGCCGACGCCGGGGTGCCGTCACCGCGCTTCGACGCGGAGGAGCTCGCCGCGTTCGTGCACGGCGTCAAGCGGGGAGAGCTGCACAACGTCAAGGACGCCGACTTCGACGCCCGCTACTGGGAGGCGGTCGCCCGGCGGGAGGCCCGCGAACCGCTCCAGCACATCACCGGGCGGGCGTTCTTCCGCTACCTGGAGCTCCAGGTGGGCCCCGGCGTCTTCGTACCGCGTCCGGAGACCGAGTCGGTCGTCGGGTGGGCCATAGACGCCGTACGCGCCATGGACGTGGTCGAGCCGCTGATCGTGGACCTGTGCGCCGGCTCCGGCGCCATCGCCCTCGCCATGGCCCAGGAGGTGCCGCGCTCCCGCGTGCACGCCGTGGAGCTGTCCGAGGACGCCCTGCGCTGGACGCGGAAGAACGCCGAGGGGTCCAGGGTCACCGTCCACCAGGGCGACGCCCTGACCGCCCTGCCGGAGCTCGACGGGCAGGTCGACCTGGTCATCTCCAACCCTCCGTACATCCCCCTCACCGAGTGGGAGTACGTCGCGCCCGAGGCCCGCGACCACGACCCGGAGATGGCGCTCTTCTCCGGCGAGGACGGCCTCGACACCATCCGCGGCATCGAACGCACCGCCCACCGGCTGCTGCGTCCCGGCGGCCTCGTCGTCGTGGAGCACGCCGACACCCAGGGCGGCCAGGTCCCGTGGATCTTCAACGAGGAGGCCGGCTGGGCGGACGCGGCCGACCACCCGGACCTGAACAACCGCCCGCGTTTCGCGACCGCGCGCAAGGCGATGCCGTGACGCGCCGGTGCTTTCCGCCGGCGGGGCCGCCGTGCCCCGGCGGCGAACCGAGTGACCACGAATAGGGAGGCCCGTTAAAATGGCTCGGCGATACGACTGCAACGACGCGACCGACCGCACGACCGGCCTGCGGGAGGCCGCGTCCGCCGTCCGCCGCGGCGAGCTCGTCGTGCTGCCCACCGACACCGTGTACGGGATCGGTGCGGACGCCTTCAGCGCGGAGGCCGTCGCCGACCTGCTGGCGGCCAAGGGGCGCGGCCGCAACATGCCGACCCCCGTCCTGATCGGTTCCCCCAACACCCTGCACGGGCTGGTCACCGACTTCTCCGAGCAGGCCTGGGAGCTGGTCGACGCCTTCTGGCCCGGTGCGCTGACGCTGGTCGCCCGGCACCAGCCGTCGCTCCAGTGGGACCTGGGCGACACGCGCGGCACCGTCGCCATCCGGATGCCGCTGCACCCGGTGGCCCTGGAACTGCTCACCGACGTCGGCCCGATGGCGGTCTCGTCCGCCAACCTGACCGGGCACCCCGCGCCCGAGGACTGCGACGCGGCGCAGGGCATGCTCGGCGACGCCGTCTCGGTGTACCTGGACGGCGGCCCGACACCCGGCATCGTGCCGTCGTCGATCGTGGACGTCACCGGCGACGTCCCGGTCCTGCTGCGCGCGGGCGCCCTGGATGCGGAGGAGCTCCGCAAGGTCGTACCCGACCTCGAGGTGGCGAATTGACCGCCCCTGAGGGGCGTGGCATAGGTGCGGCCACCACCGGCGACACGTTCAGGATCCTCCACGTCAGCACCGGCAACGTCTGCCGCTCGCCCATCACCGAGCGGCTGACCCGCCACGCCCTGGGCGCCCGCCTGGGCGACCGGCTGGGCGGCGGCCTGATCGTGGAGAGCGCCGGCACCTGGGGGCACGAGGGCGCCCCCATGGAGGCCAACGCCGAGACGGTGCTGGCCGACTTCGGCGCGGACACCACCGGCTTCGTCGGGCGCGAGCTGCTGGACGAGCACGTCATCCGCGCCGACCTGGTCCTGACGGCCACCCGCGACCACCGTGCCCAGGTCATCTCGATGGGGCACTCGGCGGGGCTGCGGACGTTCACGCTCAAGGAGTTCACCCGGCTGGTACGGGCGATAGATCCGGCCACGCTGCCCGACCCGCTCACCGACGGTGTCGTCGAGCGCGCCCGCGCCCTGGTCCGCGCGGCCGCCGCGCTGCGCGGCTGGCTGCTGGCGCCCAGCGCCGAGGCGGACGAGGTGAACGACCCCTACGGCGCGCCGATCACGTTCTTCCGCTCCATCGGCGACGAGATCAACCAGGCGCTGGACCCGGTGGTCACGGCGCTGACGGGCGTGCCGGCCAAGCGCTGAGCCCCGCCGGAGACCGGCGCGACGGCGCGCGTTCCGGCGTCGACCCGCCATCGGCGCGCACGCGGCCCGCCCCGGGCCTACATTGGAGCTGACGGGGCCCGCCCACGCCTGGAGCCACTGATGCCGGTCACCGCTGCCGACGACGCCGGCGCCGACGCCGCCGCGCGCGTCACCGCCTACGGGGCGGACGCCGACGCCCTGCGCCGGCAGGATCCCCAGATCGCCGACGTACTGGCCGGGGAGACCCGGCGGCAGGCGGACGGCCTCCAGTTGAACGCCGCCGAGAACTTCGTCTCGCCCGCGGTGCTCGCCGCCCTGGGTTCGCCGCTGGCCAACAAGTACGCCGAGGGCTACCCCGGCGTCCGGTACCACGGGGGCTGCGAGTTCGTCGACACCGCCGAACGGCTCGCCGTGCAGCGGGCCACCGCCCTGTTCGGCGCCGACCACGCCAACGTGCAGGCCCACTCCGGCTCCTCCGCCGTCCTGGCCGCGTACGCGGCCCTGCTGCGCCCCGGGGACACGGTGCTGGCCATGGGGCTGCGGGACGGCGGGCACCTGACGCACGGCTCGCCGGCCAACTTCTCCGGGCGCTGGTTCGACTTCGTCCCGTACGGGGTGGACCCCGGGACCGGCCTCATCGACTACACCCGGGTGCGCGCCCTGGCCCGCGGGCACCGGCCGAAGGCGATCGTCTGCGGCTCGATCTCCTACCCGAGGCACATCGACTACGCCGCGTTCCGCGAGATCGCCGACGAGTGCGGAGCCTGCCTGATCGCCGACGCCGCCCACCCCATCGGCCTGGTCGCCGGGGGAGCGGCGCCCAGCCCCGTCCCGTACGCCGACGTGGTGTGCGCGACCACCCACAAGGTGCTGCGCGGGCCGCGCGGCGGCATGCTGCTGTGCGGCGCCGAGCTCGCCGAGCGCGTGGACCGGGCGGTGTTCCCGTTCACCCAGGGCGGGGCCCAGATGCACACGATCGCCGCGAAGGCCGTCGCGTTCGGCGAGGCGGCGACGCCGGCGTTCGCCGCGTACGCCCGCCGGGTGGTGGAGAACGCGCGCACGCTGGCGGACGCGCTCGCCGCCCGGGGACTGGCGGTCACCACCGGTGGCACCGACACCCACCTGATCACCGCCGACCCGGCCCCGCTGGGCGTCGAGGGGCGCGCCGCCAAGGCCCGGCTGGCCGCCGCCGGCATCGTCGTCGACACCTGCGCCCTGCCGTACGGGGACGGACGCGGCCTGCGGTTCGGCACGGCGGCCGTGACCACCCAGGGCATGACGGCCGCCGAGATGGAGCCGGTCGCCGCCCTGTTCACCGCCGCGCTGACCGAGGGCGCCGACGACGCCGGCCGGGCCCGCGCGATCCGGGCGGGGGTGAGGGAACTGGCGGAGCGATTTCCACCGTATCCGGGGTAGAAGACAGACCGTGCAACCGTCGCGGGCGGCCTGATGTCCTCGACCACATGGACACCACGGCTAGTGTGTGGGGCTGAGATGGCCAGCGATTCCTGTGGGGCAGCCCGTGCGTGATTACCTGCTGACGCTCTGTGTCACGGCTGCGGTGACCTATCTGCTGACCGGCCCGGTGCGGAAGTTCGCCATCGCGGCCGGCGCGATGCCGGAGATCCGCGCGCGCGACGTGCACCGAGAACCGACGCCGAGGCTCGGCGGCATCGCCATGTTCTTCGGACTGTGCGCGGGCCTGCTGGTCGCCGACCACCTGCAGAACCTCAACAGCGTCTTCGCCCTGTCCAACGAGCCACGCGCGCTGCTCTCCGGCGCGGCCCTGATCTGGCTGATCGGCGTCCTCGACGACAAGTTCGAGATCGACGCGCTGATCAAGCTGGGCGGCCAGATGATCGCCGCGGGCGTGATGGTCATGCAGGGCCTGACGATCCTGTGGCTGCCCATCCCGGGCGTCGGCACCGTCGCCCTGACCCAGTGGCAGGGCACGCTGCTCACCGTCGCCCTGGTCGTCATCACCATCAACGCGGTGAACTTCGTCGACGGGCTCGACGGCCTGGCGGCCGGCATGGTGTGCATCGCCGCCGCCGCCTTCTTCCTGTACGCCTACCGGATCTGGTACGGGTACGCCATCGAGGCCGCCGCGCCCGCGACGCTCTTCGCGGTGATCCTCATGGGCATGTGCCTGGGCTTCCTGCCGCACAACATGCACCCGGCGCGGATCTTCATGGGCGACTCGGGTTCCATGCTGATCGGCCTGGTGCTGGCCGCGTCCGCCATCTCCATCACCGGCCAGGTCGACCCGGACGCGCTGAAGATGTTCGAGGGCTCCACCCGCCAGGCCACCCATGCCGCGCTGCCGGTGTTCATCCCGCTGCTGCTGCCGCTCACCATCATCGCGATCCCCGTCGCCGACCTGGTCCTCGCCATCGTGCGCCGCACCTGGAACGGCCAGTCGCCGTTCGCCGCCGACCGCGGACACCTGCACCACCGACTGCTGGAAATCGGCCACTCGCACAGCCGGGCGGTGCTGATCATGTACTTCTGGTCGGCGCTGATCGCCTTCGGCACGCTGGCCTACTCGGTGCACTCGGCGTCCATGTGGATCGTCCTGGTGGTGGTCGCGCTCAGCGCGATCGGGCTGGTGCTCCTGCTGCTGCCCCGGTTCACACCGCGCGCGCCGCGCTGGGCCGAGTCCTTCGTCCCGCCGCGCTACCGCCGCCGACGGCCCCGGCCGCGGCAGCCGGAAGCCGGCGCCCCGGCCGTATCCTCGTCCGAGGAGGCGGAACGGGTTCCCGTGGCGGCCGGGGTCAACGGGGCTACCGCGCTGAGCGCCCGTGGCCACCTCCACGACCGGCGGAAGGCCGGAACGCCCGGTTGACGAACACCTCAGCAGCGCCCAATACCAGACAAAGTTCGGCGCGGTTGTGCACACACGGGCGGGTTCACTCTCATGTGTGAGAGTTCGCACACGAACGGGTAAAGACCTCTTCAAATAGTTTGTGATACGGTTCACGAGACCCGGCGACAGAGCCGAAGGACCGGAGTGCGCCGGTTCAGCGGCCCCGAGACACACCTCGGACCGGGCCTACGCTCGTCCATGACGACACCACTGCCCCCACCAGTAAGCGGAGATGCCGCCATGCCGTCCAACGACGTCCGCCTCCTCCTGCACACCGCCGTACCCACCCTTGCCGTCGGCGCTGTCGCGACCGTCGTCAGCGGTGTGGTCGCCGGTGGCAAGGGAGCGCTCGGCGCCGCTGTCGGCACGGCCGTGGTCATCGTCTTCATGGGCATCGGGCTGGTGGTGCTCCAGCGGACGGCGAAGTCGCTGCCGCACCTGTTCCAGGCGATGGGGCTGATGCTCTACACGGCACAGCTGCTGGTCCTGTTCATCTTCCTGGCCCTGCTGAAGGACACCTCGCTGTTCGACTTCAAGGCTTTCGCTTTCACCCTGCTCGCGGCCACCGTCATCTGGGTCGCCGCGCAGGCGCGCGCGTATCTGAAGGCCAAGATCCTCTACGTGGAGCCCGAGAAGACGGGGTCGTCGACGTGAGGAGTAGGGCCGGGATAAATGGCCGTTCGGGATGCTGCTATCGTCCGGTGCCAACTGCGGCACTGCGGGCGCGGGCATCCGAGCTGACGCCCGTCCCAGCGCGAGGCTCCACGCCGAACCGCCGCCCCCTTATCCGTAAGACCAGTCCAGTGCCGAACCGCGGCTGCGTGCCGCGCCGACACAACGAGGTTGCCGTACCTATGCGCCACGCTGAAGGAGCCCGCGGTGAGTGCTGACCAGACGCTTGCCTTCGACCCGAGCTGTCACATCTTCACCGGATGCGGCTTCCCGGCGCCGGGCCTCCACACGTTCATCTACGAGCCCATCGCCAAGATCGGCGGCTTCGAGTTCACCAAGCCGATGCTGCTGGCCCTGCTCGGAACGATCGCGATCGTCGCGTTCTTCTGGGCCGCCTTCGCCAAGCCGAAGCTGGTCCCGGGGAAGCTGCAGATGGTTGGCGAGGCCGGTTACGACTTCGTGCGCCGCGGCATCGTCTACGAGATCATCGGCAAGAAGGACGGCGAGAAGTACGTCCCCTTCATGGTGTCGCTGTTCTTCTTCGTGTGGATCATGAACCTCTGGTCCATCATCCCGCTCGCGCAGTTCCCGGTGACGTCGCTGATCGCCTTCCCGGCCGGTCTCGCGCTGATCGTCTACGTGATGTGGGTCGGCCTGACCTTCAAGAAGCACGGCTTCGTGGGCGGCTGGAAGAACATCCTCGGCTACGACAAGAGCCTGGGCGCGATCCTGCCGCTGATCATGCTGCTCGAGTTCTTCTCGAACCTGATCATCCGGCCCTTCACGCACGCGGTGCGACTCTTCGCGAACATGTTCGCGGGCCACCTGCTGATCGTGATGTTCTCCCTGGCCACCTGGTACCTGATGAACGGCCTCGGTTTCGTCTACGCCGGCGCCTCGTTCGTGATGGTCATCATCATGACGGCCTTCGAGCTCTTCATTCAGGCCGTCCAGGCGTACGTCTTCGTGCTCCTGGCCAGCAGCTACGTCCAGGGCGCGCTCTCCGAGCACCACTGAGCGAGCTCCGGCCCAGCCCACCCCTACCAACAGACGTCCGGTGGCCAACCCCCACCGGGTCCTTGAAAGAGAAGGAAGAACCGGCATGTCCGCTCTCGAGACTCTCGCCGCTGTCAACGGAAACGTCGCCTCCATCGGCTACGGTCTGGCCGCGATCGGCCCCGGCGTCGGCGTCGGCATCATCTTCGGTAACGGCACCCAGGCCCTCGCCCGTCAGCCCGAGGCGGCCGGCCTGATCCGTACCAACCAGATCATGGGTTTCGCCTTCTGTGAGGCGCTCGCCCTCATCGGCATCGTCATGGGCTTCGTCTACAAGTAAGCCGGACCGACAGCCCAACCCCTTTCACGGAAGGCACTGATGTGAACGCTCTGTTCCTTGCGGCGGCTGAGGAGCCTCAGAATCCTCTGCTCCCGCATCTCGACGAGCTCGTCATCGGCCTGATCGCCTTCGTCATCGTCTTCGGCTTCCTCGCCAAGAAGCTCCTCCCGAACATCAACAAGGTTCTGGACGAGCGCCGCGAGGCGATCGAGGGCGGCATCGAGAAGGCCGAGTCGGCCCAGATCGAAGCCCAGAGTGTGCTCGAGCAGTACAAGGCTCAGCTCGCCGAGGCCCGCCACGAGGCCGCGCGGCTGCGTCAGGAGGCGCAGGAGCAGGGCACCGCGATCATCCAGGAGATGAAGGCGGAGGGCCAGCGCCAGCGCGAGGAGATCATCGCGGCCGGCCACACCCAGATCGAGGCCGACCGCAAGGCCGCGGCGAACGCGCTGCGCCAGGACGTGGGCAAGCTCGCCACCGACCTGGCCGGCAAGCTGGTCGGCGAGTCCCTCGAGGACCACGCCCGCCAGAGCCGTGTCATCGACCGCTTCCTCGACGAGCTCGAGGAGAAGGCCGAGGCCGCCCGATGAACGGAGCGAGCCGCGAGGCACTGGCCGCCGCACGCGAGCGTCTCGACGCGCTCACCGACAACACGTCGGTGGACGCGGCGAAGCTCGCCGGTGAGCTGGCCGCCGTCACCGCGCTGCTCGACCGCGAGGTGTCGCTGCGTCGGGTCCTGACCGACCCGGCGCAGGCCGGCGAGGCCAAGGCCACGCTGGCCGGGCGGCTGCTGAGCGGTCAGGTGGGCGGCGAGACCGTCGACCTGGTCTCCGGCATGGTCCGTTCCCGCTGGTCGTTCTCGCGCGACCTGGTCGACGCGGTCGAGGAACTGGCGAACACCGCCGACCTCACCGCGGCCCAGCGGACCGGTGCGCTCGACAACGTGGAGGACGAGCTGTTCCGGTTCGGCCGGATCGTCGTCTCCAGCACCGAGCTGCGTGCCGCGCTGTCCGACCGGGCGGCCACGGTCTCGGCCAAGGGCGAGCTGCTGCGCAGCCTGCTCGGCGGCAAGGCCGACCCGGCCACCGAGCGGCTGGTCGTCCGTCTTGTTACCCAGCCCCGGGGACGTAGCCTGGAAGCGGGACTCGACTCCCTGTCCAGGCTCGCCGCGGCGCGCCGGGACCGGATGGTCGCGGTCGTCACCTCGGCGGTGCCGCTGACCGACCAGCAGAAGCAGCGCCTCGGCGCGGTGCTGGCCAAGCTGTACGGCCGCCAGATGCACCTGAACCTGGACGTGGACCCCGAGGTCCTCGGCGGGATGTCGGTGCGCGTCGGTGACGAGGTCATCAACGGCACGGTCGCCAACCGCCTCGGCGAGGCGGCCCGGCGACTGGCCGGCTGACCAGGCCGGCACAACACAACAAGCGTTACCTACGGCCCGGTTGGGCCGTGCACAGGATGCAGAAGTTCTGGGGGGAGCCCCCAGATCCCCCAAAGAAACTTCGGGCCCAACAAGGAGAGCAGGGAACCCAGATGGCGGAGCTCACGATCCGGCCGGAGGAGATCCGGGACGCGCTGGAGAACTTTGTCCAGTCGTACAAGCCGGACGCGGCCTCGCGCGAGGAGGTCGGTACGGTCAGCCTTGCCGGCGACGGCATCGCGAAGGTCGAGGGGCTGCCCTCGACCATGGCGAACGAGCTGCTGAAGTTCGAGGACGGCACCCTCGGCCTCGCCCTCAACCTCGAGGAGCGCGAGATCGGTGCCATTGTCCTCGGTGAGTTCAGCGGCATCGAGGAGGGCCAGCCGGTCACCCGCACCGGCGAGGTCCTGTCCGTCGCCGTCGGCGAGGGCTACCTGGGCCGGGTCGTCGACCCGCTCGGCACCCCGATCGACGGTCTCGGCGAGATCGCGACCGAGGGCCGCCGCGCCCTCGAGCTGCAGGCACCCACGGTCATGCAGCGCAAGTCGGTTCACGAGCCGATGGAGACGGGCTACAAGGCCGTCGACGCCATGACCCCGATCGGCCGTGGTCAGCGTCAGCTGATCATCGGTGACCGTCAGACCGGCAAGACCGCCCTGGCCGTCGACACGATCATCAACCAGCGTGACAACTGGCGCTCCGGCGACCCGAAGAAGCAGGTCCGCTGCATCTACGTCGCCATCGGCCAGAAGGGCTCCACCATCGCGTCCGTGCGCGGCGCGCTGGAGGAGGCCGGTGCCCTGGAGTACACGACCATCGTCGCCGCCCCGGCGTCCGACCCGGCCGGCTTCAAGTACCTGGCGCCCTACACCGGTTCCGCCATCGGCCAGCACTGGATGTACCAGGGCAAGCACGTCCTGATCATCTTCGACGACCTGTCGAAGCAGGCCGACGCCTACCGTGCCGTGTCCCTGCTGCTGCGCCGCCCGCCGGGCCGCGAGGCCTACCCGGGTGACGTCTTCTACCTGCACTCGCGTCTGCTGGAGCGCTGCGCCAAGCTCTCCGACGAGATGGGTGCCGGTTCGATGACCGGTCTGCCGATCGTCGAGACCAAGGCCAACGACGTCTCGGCGTTCATCCCGACCAACGTCATCTCCATCACCGACGGCCAGTGCTTCCTGGAGTCCGACCTGTTCAACGCCGGTCAGCGTCCGGCCCTGAACGTCGGTATCTCGGTCTCCCGTGTCGGTGGCTCCGCCCAGCACAAGGCCATGAAGCAGGTCTCCGGCCGGCTCCGCGTGGACCTCGCCCAGTTCCGTGAGCTGGAGGCGTTCGCCGCCTTCGGTTCCGACCTGGACGCCGCGTCGAAGGCCGCGCTGGAGCGTGGCAAGCGCATGGTCGAGCTGCTGAAGCAGCCGCAGTACCAGCCGATGTCCACCGAGGACCAGGTCGTCTCGGTGTGGGCCGGTACCACGGGCAAGATGGACGACGTGCCGGTCGCGGACATCCGCCGCTTCGAGCGCGAGCTGCTGGACCACCTGCACCGCGAGCACAAGCCGCTGATGACGTCCATCGTCGAGGGCGGCAAGATGTCCGACGACACCCTCACGGCCGTCGCCGACGCCATCGCCGCGTTCAAGAAGCAGTTCGAGACGTCGGACGGCAAGCTGCTGGCTGAGGACGCCCCGGCCGCCGCCAACGTCTCGAAGTGACGACGGAAGGGACCTGACTCATGGGAGCTCAGCTCCGGGTCTACAAGCGTCGCATCAAATCCGTCACGGCGACCAAGAAGATCACCAAGGCGATGGAGATGATCGCCGCCTCGCGCATCGTCAAGGCGCAGCGCAGGGTGGCGGCCTCCACGCCGTACGCGACCGAGCTCACCCGCGCGGTCACCGCGGTGGCCACCGGGTCGAACACCAACCACCCGCTGACCACCGAGGCGGACAACCCGGCTCGGGCCGCGGTGCTGCTCGTCACGAGCGACCGCGGTCTGGCCGGCGGCTACTCGTCCAACGCCATCAAGGCCGCGGACCAGCTCACCGAGCGGCTGCGCGGCGAGGGCAAGGAGGTCGACACGTACATCGTCGGCCGCAAGGGTGTGGCCTACTACGGCTTCCGCGAGCGCAAGGTCGCGGAGTCGTGGACCGGCTTCACTGACAGCCCGAGCTACGCGGACGCCAAGAAGGTCGCCGCGCCCCTCATCGAGGCCGTCACCACGGAGACGGCCGAGGGCGGGGTGGACGAGCTGCACATCGTCTTCACCGAGTTCGTGTCGATGATGACGCAGACGCCCGTCGCCAACCGGATGCTTCCGCTCAGCCTGGAGAAGGCCGCGGAGGAGACGGGGACGAAGGGCGAGATCCTTCCGCTGTTCGACTTCGAGCCGTCGGCCGAGGACGTCCTTGACGCCCTGCTGCCGCGGTACGTCGAGAGCCGCATCTACAACGCGCTGCTGCAGGCCGCCGCTTCCGAGCACGCCGCCCGCCGCCGCGCGATGAAGTCGGCGACCGACAACGCCGGAGAGCTGATCAACTCTCTCTCCCGGCTTGCCAACGCGGCCCGCCAGGCCGAAATCACCCAGGAAATCAGCGAGATCGTCGGTGGCGCCAGCGCCCTGGCCGACGCGACCGCGGGGAGTGACAAGTAATGACCACCACTGTTGAGACGGCCGTTGCCACGGGCCGCGTCGCCCGGGTGATCGGCCCGGTCGTCGACGTGGAGTTCCCCGTCGACGCCATGCCGGAGATCTACAACGCGCTGCACGTCGAGGTCGCCGACCCGGCCGAGGACGGCAAGAAGAAGACGCTGACCCTCGAGGTCGCCCAGCACCTCGGTGAGGGCCTGGTCCGTACGATCTCGATGCAGCCCACCGACGGCCTGGTCCGCCAGGCCCCGGTGACCGACACGGGCGCGGGCATCTCCGTCCCGGTCGGCGACTTCACCAAGGGCAAGGTGTTCAACACCCTCGGTGAGGTGCTGAACCACCCCGAGGAGAACGCCAACGTCGGTGAGCGCTGGCCGATCCACCGCAAGGCCCCGGCCTTCGACCAGCTCGAGTCCAAGACCGAGATGTTCGAGACCGGCCTGAAGGTCGTCGACCTTCTCACCCCGTACGTCAAGGGTGGAAAGATCGGTCTGTTCGGTGGTGCCGGTGTCGGCAAGACCGTGCTGATCCAGGAAATGATCATGCGTGTCGCCAACCTCCACGAGGGCGTCTCCGTCTTCGCGGGCGTCGGTGAGCGCACCCGCGAGGGCAACGACCTCATCGCGGAGATGGAGGAGTCCGGCGTTCTGGACAAGACCGCCCTGGTCTTCGGCCAGATGGACGAGCCCCCGGGCACCCGTCTGCGCGTCGCCCTGGCCGGTCTGACCATGGCGGAGTACTTCCGCGATGTGCAGAAGCAGGACGTGCTCTTCTTCATCGACAACATCTTCCGGTTCACCCAGGCCGGCTCCGAGGTGTCCACCCTGCTCGGCCGTATGCCGTCCGCGGTGGGTTACC
This sequence comes from Streptomyces sp. NPDC050856, assembly GCF_040653855.1. Lineage (NCBI taxonomy): Bacteria > Bacillati > Actinomycetota > Actinomycetes > Kitasatosporales > Streptomycetaceae > Streptomyces > Streptomyces sp. NPDC050856. Next base: position 422,262 of record NZ_JBFAGV010000001.1, read on the forward strand.
AGCCGAACCTGGCCGACGAGATGGGTCAGCTGCAGGAGCGCATCACCTCGACGCGTGGTCACTCGATCACCTCGATGCAGGCGATCTACGTCCCCGCGGACGACCTGACCGACCCGGCCCCGGCCACCACCTTCGCCCACCTCGACGCGACGACGGTTCTCTCCCGTCCGATCTCCGAGAAGGGCATCTACCCGGCCGTGGACCCGCTGGACTCCACGTCCCGGATCCTGGACCCGCGCTACATCACGCAGGAGCACTACGACGCCGCCATGCGCGTCAAGGGGATCCTGCAGAAGTACAAGGACCTCCAGGACATCATCGCGATCCTCGGTATCGACGAGCTGGGCGAGGAGGACAAGCTCGTTGTCCACCGTGCCCGTCGTGTGGAGCGCTTCCTGTCCCAGAACACCCACGCCGCCAAGCAGTTCACCGGCGTGGACGGTTCGGACGTGCCGCTCGACGAGTCGATCGCCGCGTTCAACGCGATCTGCGACGGTGAGTACGACCACTTCCCCGAGCAGGCCTTCTTCATGTGCGGCGGTATCGAGGACCTGAAGAAGAACGCCAAGGAGCTCGGCGTTTCCTGAGTCCTGTGACTCGTGAAGGGGGCGGGTTCCGTCCCGCCCCCTTCTCACGCCCCGCGCTTCACCCCGGGACCGCGCGCTTCGGCGCCCGGCACCCTACTAGACTTATGAACCAACACCCGGCACACGCCGGGTGGTGACCCGAGGAGCCACCCTTGGCTGCTGAGCTGCACGTCGAGCTGGTCGCCGCGGACCGGAGTGTCTGGTCCGGCGAGGCCAGCCTGGTCATCGCGCGCACCACGTCCGGCGACATCGGCGTCATGCCCGGCCACCAGCCGCTGCTCGGTGTGCTGGAGTCGGGCCCGGTGACCATTCGCACGAGCGAGGGCGGCACTGTCGTCGCCGCGGTGCACGGCGGTTTCATCTCCTTCGCGGAGAACAAGCTGTCGCTGCTCGCGGAGATCGCCGAGCTCGCCGACGAGATCGACGCCCAGCGCGCGGAGCGGGCGCTGGAGCGGGCGAAGGCCGAGTCGGACGCCGCCGCCGAGCGGCGCGCCGACATCCGGCTGCGCGCGGTGGCGGCAGCGGTGCGCTAGCGCACCGCGCCGAGAGTTGTGCCCTCAGCCGCGGCGGGGGGGCGGCCCGCGGGACGCGCCGGGGGAGCGGGGCTCGAGCTGGGCGGTGGGTTGGGGTTCACGACGCTGCGAGGGGGGGGGGGGGGGGGGTTGGCAGGGTTG